>CADCWL010000155.1 GCA_902806405.1 uncultured Thermomicrobiales bacterium
GATGATCGCGATCTTCGGCCCGCCCACCTCACTCGCCATGCGTCCATCCCTTCTCCATGCCCCGGCCTACTCTGTGGTCGTATTGGAGCACAGGGCTGGCGTGCGGGCAATTGGGGACTTGGGCGACGACCGAGCTCATCCGGAGTCCCTATTGACCAGCCACACCAGGCTGAACATCGTTGCTGGCCCGGCGACAAGCTCAGCTAATGGGATATGTCGTGAGTCCAGAGCGGTGCGAGGACATTAGTCCGCCGTCGCTCCCCCCTGCCCGGTCTAGGCTGCACCCGCACAGCCCACTACCCCGATCCTGCCACTGGTTCGGTGACGCGTCCGTCGGCGGTGGCCCACTGATCGCGGAGATAGGCCATCGCGGCGGCGAGGACCCGCTCGCGGTCGTCGCCGGTGGTGGAGAGCCCACATTCGAGGCTGACCCACCCGTCGTACCCGATCTCCGCCAGCGCAGCGAACGTTGGAACGAGATCGAGGCAGCCGGCGCCCGGCTCCAGCCGGTTGTTATCCGCGACATGAACATGCCCGAGGAGCGGTCCGGCATCGGCGATCGGGGCCGCCAGGTCCGCCTCCTCGATGTTCATGTGAAAGAGGTCGGCCAGCGCCAGCACCCGCGGATGGGCGATCCGTTGCGCGATATCGGCCGCCTGCCCGACCCGGTTGAGGAACGACGACTCGTACCGGTTCAGCGGTTCGAGGAAGACCGCCGCCGACCCCTCCGGCAGCGCCGCCGCCCACGTCCCGTAGGCATCGACCGCCCGTTCGCTCAACCCGTCGACGAACCGGGCTCGTTCCCCGGGCGAGCCGAATCGTCCCGCCGGACGGTGCGGCACCGAGATCACTCCTCTCGCCCCGATCGCGTCGGCGAACCCAACGACCTCACGCAGCAGCGCGAACCGTTGCGCCCGCTCGTCCGCGTCGCGGGAACCTCCCGCCCGCTGGTGCAGAAGGACGCGGAGGTACGCGACCAGCTGCCGGTTGAGCTGGCGGGGGTCCTCCCCCGCATCGACCGCGGCGTTGACGGTCCCGAGGGCGGCAGCGGCGTCACGGTCGGCCAGGGCCGCGACCAGCGTCTCCACCCGATCGTTACGGCTGACGCCAAGCACGCTCCTGACCGCGTCGGCGGTGATTGCGGCGGAATTGTCGGGCGGTGCCGCCCCGCCGTGGGCAGGGCCACGGTAAAGGGCGAGTTGGTCGAGGAGGCCGAGGGCGTCACGCAGGCTGCCAGTGGCATACCGCGCGATCGCCGTTAGCGCCTCGTCGGTCGCCTCGATTCGCTCGGCGTCCGCTACCGTCCGCAGCCGCGCCGTCATTGCCTCAAGACCAATCCGCCGGAAGTCGAAGCGCTGGCAGCGGGAGACGATCGTCGGGAGGAGTTCCTCGGGATCGGTCGTGGCAAGAACGAATTTGGTGTGATCGGGGGGCTCTTCGAGCGTCTTCAGGAAGGCGTTGGCGGCGGCGCCGGTAATCTGGTGCGCCTCGTCAACAATGTAGAACTTGACCCGCAACTGGGCGGGGGCGTAGCGCACTCGCTCTCGCAGCTCACGGATGTCGTCGATGCCGCGATTGCTGGCCGCGTCGATCTCGACCACGTCCGTCGCGGCTCCACTGGCGATCGCCCGGCAGTTCGTGCAGACGTTGCACGGACGCTTGTCGGGTTCGCGATCGAGGCAATTGACCGCCTTCGCGAGCAGCCGAGCGGTCGTCGTCTTGCCGGTGCCGCGCGGTCCGCAAAATAGGTAGGCGTGGGCGACGCGGTCCAGCCGGAGCGCGTTGCGCAGGGTGCGGACGACCGGTTCCTGGCCGACCAGATCGTCGTCCCCGAACGTCTGCGGCCGGTACTTCCGGTACAATGACCGCGTCTCTTGGCGGCCGTTCGGCACGGAAACGTGTGCTCCCGAGCCGTTCGAGGGTTGGGGGCCGCCGCCCACATCCAGGTCGGCGGACGGCTCTGCGGCGAATGGGAACGGGACGATCATCCCGGTGGGCCTCCGGCTTTCGGGGCGTCCGACCGGGGGCCGTCGCCAACGCTGATTACTGTTCGTACACGAGTATAACCGTCGCGCGCGCCCGCGCTCAACCGAGCGCGCGGCTCTCGAAAAGGTATGCCAGACGCACCCCATGGGCACCCTTCATCTCGTCGCGACGCCGATCGGCAACCTCGAGGACATTACGGCGCGGGCGCTCCGGGTCCTGGCGGAGGTGCCGTTGATCGCCGCCGAGGACACCCGGCACACCGGGCGCCTCCTTGCCCATTTCGGGATCGAGACGCCGATGATTAGCTACCACGCCCACAACGAGCGCGCCCGCCGCGAACGCCTGCTCGGCGCGCTCGGGGAGGGCGATCTGGCGCTCGTCAGCGACGCCGGGACACCTGGGATCTCGGACCCTGGTCGCGATCTGGTCGCGGCGGCGCTCGATGCTGGCCACCGCGTCTCCCCGGTGCCGGGGGCATCGGCACTGACGGCCGCCGTCGCCGCCTCCGGGCTCGTCGCCGGCCCGTTCCTGGCCCTCGGTTTCCTGCCGCGTGAGGGATCGGGCCGGCGGACCGCCCTGGCGCGGGCAGGCGCGGCCGGGGTGCCTGTCGTCCTCTTTGAGGCCCCGGGGCGCGTCGGGGCGACGGTGGCGGAACTGCTCGCCGCGTGGGGGGATCGACCGGCTGTGGTGCTCCGCGAACTGACCAAGCGGCACGAGGAGATGCTGCGGGGTTGCCTCTCTCAGCTTAGCGCCCTATTCGACGATGCTCCGCCGCGCGGGGAGGTCGTGATCGTGGTGGGGTCGACGGAAGAGGGGAATGCCGTGGGGGAGGACATCGACGCTCTGCTTGGCGGCCTCCGGGCGGCGGGTCTGTCGCCGAGCCAGGCGGCGCGGGAGGCCGCAGTGATGACCGGGCGGCCCCGGTCGGAGCTGTACGATCGCGCCAGGCAGGTGCCGGTCGCCGTGAAAGGGGAGCCGGGCGGCCCAGGGAATCGACGGGACGGCGAGCCGCGGGACGGGGAGGACCAAGAATGATGTGGATCTCGGAGAGCTTCGCGTCGCTCGATCTGCTCCTGTCCTTTGCCAATGACCGCCGCATCGCAATCGAGCGGGCGAAGGTGGTGGTAGCTCACGACGCCGACGGTGCCCAGCGGTTCCACCTCCTCTACGCGCCCGGCGACGACTTCGAGCCCGTCCTCGCGGCCGTGGCGACCGCCGAGACGGAGCTTCCGATTGAAGCAGAGCGGGATGAGGCGGTGGACGCCGCGGAGGCGATCATCCACGACGCTCAGCGTGAGGACGGATAGGGCGCTACGCCGGTTGGAACCCGAGCTTCCGGTGCCGGATCAGGATCGATTGCAGGATGCCGATGGCGAGGAGAAAGCTCCAGAGTGACGAGACGCCCTGACTGACGAAGGGGAGCGGGATGCCGGCGACGGGAAGGAGCCCGACGTTCATTCCTATGTTAATGAAGGTTTGGAAGCAGATGACCCCGGCGACCCCGATTGCGAAGAGCTGACCGAAGCTGTCGCGGGCAAGCTCGACGACCCGTAAGCAGCGCCAGAGCAGGATGATGAAGCAGGCAAAGAGCGCAAGCATTCCAACGAAGCCGAACATGGCGCTGGCGTGGGCGAAGACGAAATCCGATTCGCGGATAGTGAGCAGGTTGAGCCGGCTCTGGGTGCCGCCGGCGAGCCCGTAACCGAACCAACCGCCGGAACCGATGCTAATCTCGGCCTGGTTGGCCTGGAATGAGGCGTCGAGCGGTTCTTCGATGATCCCGAGGAAGGCTTGAATCCGGACCCGGTGATAATTCTGTAGGCCGAAGCGGTACACGACCGCCAGGGCGGCGGGGGCAAGAGCGGCGAGCACGAGGATGTAGACCAGACGCGTTCGCGCGACGACCATCATCGAGAGCCAGATCACGCCGAAGACAATGGCAGCATCGACGTCGGGCTCCGCCGCGATCAGGACCATCGGCGCGCCGACGATGAGCAGCGAGAGAACGAAGTTGCCGAACTCGCGCATCGCGCTCCCCCGGGAGGCGATGAACGCCGCTAGGGCGATCAGGGTCGTGATCTTGACGAACTCGGATGGTTGGATGGTGATGAATTTGAGGTCGAACCAACGCCTGCCGCCCAAAATCTCGGTGCCGATCCCGGGTATCAGGACGAGGGCAAGCAGCGACAAACCGAATCCGTAGATTACCCACGCCGCTGACGCGAAGAAGCGGTAGTCGATGCCGGCAAGGACGAAGCTGAGCAGCAGGCCGACGACGCCGAAGAGGGCCTGCTTCACTCCGTCGTTGCCGAGCGACACGCTCCCCGACCCGTCGGCGCTCCAGATTGCGACGGCGCCAAACCCCATCAAGACGATCGTTGTCGAGAGCATGAAGAGATCGAAGTGGAGTAGCCGCGCCTGGAGAGACCCGAGGCGGCGACCCCCGGTGCGGGCCGCGCGGGGCGTGGCCATTGCGATCACAGAACGACCGTCTCGTTGATCGTGATGTGGAAGCCGCACTCGAGGAGCAGCGCAGCGTGCCGACTCATCAGCATCCGGGGCAGGAAGATCTCGAAGTACTCCATTACCGGCGCCATCTCGGTGTCGATCGAGAGTTCGAGGGTGATCGTCTTGGCTGCGGCGTCGACGCGGAGGAAGGAGGAGGTGGCGGCGTAGTTGACCCGGTCGTGTTGGTCGAAGCTGGTCGGATCGTTGTTGCGGACACGCGAGCGGTGGACGTCGGATTTGTCGGCCAATATCAGCGCCGCGGAGACGGGGTGGATCGGTTCGCCGAGGCGGTGGTGGTCATCGCCGTGAGAGCCGATAGCACCGAGGACGACCGCCACGTCGTCCGGCGACATGCCAAGCCGGGTCAGGATCGGGTGGGCTAGGATCGCACCAGTCGTTGCGTGTCCGTGGCGGCTGACAACGTTGCCGATGTCGTGGGTGTAGCCGGCGATGGCGGCGAGCTCCTGCTGCCGACCGTCGTAGCCTAGCAGGCGCAGCACATTGCGGGAGATGCTGCTGACGAGGCCGACGTGGCGAAAGCCGTGCTCGGTGAAACCCAGGACACCGAGGTTCTTGTTCGCCTGGCGGATGAAACCCTGAACCTCGCGGTCCGCCTTAACCACGTCTAGCCGAATGCTTGGCTCGGTCGTCGCGGCGGCTGCGGCCTCCACCGCATCGACGTCGGTCTTGCCGTATTTCGGCTCTTCGCCCAGGGGCACCAGCACGGCGTCGACGGCCGCGGCGGTGGAGGCGTCCGTGGGTAGGGCGTCGATCATCGCGTCGCAATCTCCTTGACTGAATCAGGGTGCCGAGTATAGAGCGCGTCCTCTGCAGCACACAAACGCTCGGGGACGGTCTTCGCGAGGGTATCATCGACTACAATCACAGTTCCGGGCGGCGACCGATCGTTCCATGGATGGGCTCGTAGTTAGGGTGGACGCCGAATTGGGCCCCCGGGGCGGGGAGGCCAGCGGTGTCGGTCGTCGATGACGGAATAGACGCGTTCTGCGTCGCGAGTTCTTTCACAGATATGCTTTCCGCCACGGCGACGCGCCTCGCCAGGCTCCCCTTGCGCCACTTTGGGAGATGTGCATTCGGCATCACCGGTACGACCCATCCCCACCCCATGCGCCGTTTCCCGATCCACGCTCCGATTCGGCCTTTGGCGGTCGACCCGTTCGGCCTCCTCAGTGCGGTCTGGGTCGGTCCGTCGGCCAAGGCAGTCACCCAAGTGGTTGAGCTGAACGACATCCTCGAGGCAGCCGAGGACTCTGCTCGGTCAGGATTCATCGCCCGCGTCACGGCGCCGGTCGGGGCGGAACCACCGGAGCGGTTCCTCTCCACGCCGGAGGCCATCCGACGGACTTCGGCCGGGACCGGCCTCAGCTGCGGGGCTTTTTTAAGGAGTACGTCGCTTCGTACCATAGACATTGCTTTTTTGGGCGCCGCCCCCGGCGTCACAGCAATTGCGTCGCTGCCCCCGTGATGGGTCGCGATCGTTACCGGCTCTCTTCGATGACCGATTGCGCGAGAGATCAACGGGAATAGCCATGTTCGTCATCAATGATGCCGTTGACGCGTTCCTGCTTGGCAGCTTCTTCTTCGGTGTGGTCTTCTCCGTCGCGCTTCTCTTCGTCGGCGACGCGGACATTGGGGGCAGTGCCGACGCCGAGGGCGGCGTTCCGGTCAAGTTGGGCACGTTGCTCGCCTTCGCCGCCTGGTTCGGCGGGATGGCCTATCTGGCGCGCAATGCGGCCGGTTGGGCCCTGCCGTTCGCCCTCGTCGCAGGGGTTGGCGCCGGCCTCATCGGTGCTGCCGCTGTCGCCTGGGTCCTTGCCCGCTTCGTCCGCTCCGGTGAGGGCGAGCTCGACCCGGCCGATTTCCGGATGCCGGGCTCGATCGGCCGCGTCACCTCGCCAATCCGGGCGAACGGCGTTGGCGAGGTGGTCTACGAGCAGGGGGGCGTCCGGCAGGTAATCGGGGCGCGAGCTGCCGACGGCCTGGCCATCCCGCGCGGCGCGGAGGTGGTGGTGCTGCGAACCATCGGCGGCATCGCCGTGGTTGAGCCATCCGACCTTTTCTTCGGCGACGACGCTCCAAGTATCGATGCCAGCAGCTCCATCTCCCCCGGCGCCTCCACCGACCGGCTGCTCGATGAATCCGGCCGGCGCGCCGCGACGTAGACCCTCGAATGCCCCTCGGCCGGCGGGCCTGGCGGGATGGAGAACCGGGACGGGGGAGCCGATCGTGGACCCCCGCCCACGGGCGCAGGACGGGCCGCTGTGGACGGCCCGGAAAGGAAATTGCGGTGGACGCCATCGCTGTTATCACGATCGTGGCTGGTCTCGTGCTGGTCTTGCTCTTCTCCATCGGGCTCGTCGCCACGATGTTCCGCAAGGTTGGTCCGAACCAGGCGCTGATCGTCTACGGCTTCGGCGGGACGAAGGTCATCAAGGGGAGCGGCAAGGTCGTCTGGCCGATGGTCCAGCAGGCGCGCGAGCTCTCGTTGGAGCTGATGAGCTTCGACGTCGCACCTCAGCAAGACCTCTACACAAGCCAGGGCGTCGCGGTGAACGTCGAGGCCGTTGCCCAAATCAAGGTCAAGTCCGATCCGATCAGCATTCTGACCGCCGCCGAGCAGTTCCTGAACAAGGAGCCGGACGTCCGGGAACAGCTGATCCGTCTGGTGATGGAGGGGCACCTCCGCGGCATCGTCGGCCAGTTGACGGTCGAGCAGATCGTCAAGGAACCGGAGATGGTCGCCGACCGGATGCGCTCCAACATTGCCGAGGACATGAGCAAGATGGGGCTGGAGGTCATCTCCTTCACGATCAAGGAAGTCCGCGACAAGAACGAGTACATCTTGAACATGGGCCGACCGGATGTCGCCCTCGTCCGCCGCAACGCCGACATCGCGACCGCCGAGGCGGAACGCGACACCGCGATCAAGCGGGCGCAGGCGATGCGGGAGGCGAAGATCTCGGAAGCGGTCGCCGAGCAGGAGAAGGTCATCGCCGAGACGGCGAGCCAGACCCGGCAGGCGGAGGCGGTCCGCGACCTCGACCTGAAGCGGGCCGAGTACGACAGATCCGTGCAGGCCCAGAAGGCCGCGGCCGACAAGGCGTACGAGATCCAGGCGAACGTCCAGCAGCAGCAGGTCATCGCCGAGCAGGTCCGGATCGAGGAGGTCCGCAAGCAGGGCGAGACCGCGGTTCAGGAGGCGGAGATCCTGCGCCGCGAGAAGGAGTTGGTGGCGACCGTGCTGAAGCCGGCACAGGTGGAGCGCCAGCGGATCGAGACGCTGGCCGAAGCCGACCGTCAGCGGCAGGTATCGGCGGCAAACGGCAACGCCGAGGGGTTCCGACTCGAAGGGCAGGCGCAGGCCGAGGTTACCAAGATTCGGGGCATGGCCGAAGCCGAGATCATCCGGGCCAAGGGCGAGGCGGAGGCGAACGCGATGCAGGTCCGCGCCGCGGCCTTCCAGGAGTACAACCAGGCAGCCGTGATCGACAAGCTGCTCTCCGGGATGCCCGAGATCGTCCGCGCGATGGCAGAGCCACTGGCCAAGGTCGACAAGATCACCGTCGTCTCCACCGGCAGCGACGGCTCCGGGGGCGGCACCGGGCTGAACCGAGTCACCGCCGACATGGGGACAATGGTTGCCCAGGTGCCGGCTCTGCTCGAAGGGCTGACCGGCGTCAAGGTCGCCGACCTGATGCGGGAGGTGCCGGGGTTGGCGGGATCGGCGGACGGGACGAATGGGAACCGTCGGATCCCCTCGAACGGCCATCTGGTTGGCGACATCGAGCCGAGCGCAAAGCGGGCCTCGGTCGTCGCCGAGGAGCCCGATCGCGATCCGACAGAGTAGCCTTTTCCTCCGCTCAACTGATTTCCGCTCGGCTGACGGTCGACGGGTTCGGACCAGTCCGAACCCGTCGACCGTCAGCCGAGCGGACCGGTGGCGTGCTCCCCGGCAAGGGAACACCCTGTGCGGGCGAGGGGTCGTGCTATCCTTCGCCGCGGTCCACGGCGGCGATCCTGGCCGTTGACCGATCGGGGCGACCGGCGCCCGAATCGGCTTCACGAGAGCGAGGAACCGGTTGAGTTTTCGGTCGCGCCCGGAGTTGGATGCGCAGCGGCTTCGCGTCGAGGCGATCGGCGAGCCGGGCCAGCGCCGCTTTCGTCTTCTCGCCGTCGTCGGCGGCGAGACGACCATCGTTTGGATGGAGAAGCAGCAGCTGCAGGCGCTCGGTCTGGCATTGGAGCAGTTGCTCACGCAACTCCCCGACGGCGGTCCCGTCCTCTCGCCGACGGCGGAGCCGGTCGAGTTCGATACCGCCACCCGGCGTCAGTTCCGGGCCGGTCGGATGGAGCTCGGCTACGACGAGCGGCAGGACCGGATCGTCGTTGTCGCCCACGACCTGAATGAGGATGAGGAAGACGATCCGGTCTCGGGAGGCGGCGGCGACGAGAATGGCGATTTCGCCTGCCGGATCACCCGTGAGCAGGCGCGGGAGATCAGCGCGGACGCGGCGGCGGTGGTCTCCGCGGGCCGGCCGCGCTGCACCATGTGCGGCAACCCGATGGGACCGGGCCCCCACGTCTGCCCGCAACAGAACGGCCACTACCCCCACGCTCTCGGCGAAACGGAGCAGGATGTCGACGCGGTGTAACCCCGTCTATCCATTGGTTACTCCGCCGACCAACGACGAGGGCCCGAGCGGAGCGAACGACGGGGATTGACAGAAAGAGGTTCGGTTCCGTAATATGCAGAGAGCGTGAAAACGTTCACTATCCTGCATACGCAGCAAGGGATTCGGTCCATCTGATGCAAAGCCGCGCAGCCATCTCTATCCTTGGCTCCGGGCTCGTACTTATCGGGCTCCCGATTGGGAGCGCGTCGCTTGCGGGAGGCTCGGACCGGTTCTAAGCGCGGAGACAAGCGAAGACGCACCGGATCGCGGTGAGACGGGCCTCCCAGCAGCGGGAGGCTTTTTTGATGCCCGGCGCGGGCAGCACCGTTCGGCGAGCAGACGTGCAGCGGTCCTCGCGCCGACGGGGAAGAGGAGTGTAAAGATGGCGGTGGCACACCCCCAAAGCCCGACCAGAACGGAAGGCATGGCGGCCGGCCCCGACGGGGTGGGCGCCGAGTCGGTTCGGAAGGGACCCCCTATCCTCTCCGGGGCTGAGATCACCTGCCGCAGCTTGGAAGCCGAGGGGGTGACGGTCATCTTCGGTTACCCCGGCGGTGCGGTCATCCCCCTCTACGACGCGCTGCCCGGCTCCCGGCTCCATCACGTCCTCGTCCGCTTCGAGCAGTGGGCGGCCCTCGCCGCTCAGGGGTACGCGCGCGTTACCGGCCGCCCCGGTGTCTGTATCGCGACGTCCGGTCCCGGCGCGACGAACCTGGTGACCGGTCTCGCCGACGCAATGCTCGACTCCGTGCCGCTGGTCGCCATCACCGGGCAGGTTGGGCAGCCGATGATCGGGCGCGACGCCTTCCAAGAGGTCGACATCACCGGCATAACCCTCCCCGTGACGAAGCACAACTACCTCGTGCAGCGGGTGGAGGACATCGCGCCAACGATTAAGGAGGCGTTCCACCTTGCCACCTCCGGCCGGCCAGGTCCGGTCCTCGTCGATATCCCGAAGAACCTGCTCATTGCGAAGGCGCCGTTCTCGTATCCGACGGGGGTCGGCCGCCGGGGGTACCAGCCGACCTCCGTCCCGAACCTGCGCCAAGTCCGGCTTGCCGCCGAGGCGATCGAGCGGGCGGAGCGGCCGCTGATCATGGCCGGCCACGGGATCATGCTGTCTGGCGCCTCTGACCCCTTCGCCCGCTTCGTCGAGAAGACCGGCATCCCCGTGATCTTCACCCTGCTCGGCCTCGGCTGCTTCCCCGAGTCGGACCCGCGCGCGCTCGGGATGATGGGAATGCACGGCCACAAGCACGTCAACGATGCGCTCGACGCCTGCGACCTGCTGGTCAACATCGGTGCCCGCTTCGACGACCGCGCTACCGGCCGCCTCGACGGGTTCGCCGCCAATGCAAAGATCGTCCATGTCGACGTCGATCCGGCCGAGATCGGCAAGAACGTTCGGACCGATGTGCCGGTGGTCGGCGACGCGGCTGAGGTCCTCAAGGCCCTGATCGAGGAGGTTGCGGAGCGGCGGCGCGACGAGTGGCTCGGCTGGATCAATGGGCGGCGCAACCGCCCGTTGGAGGCCGCCCTCGATGACCGGCCGCCGACTCCGGAACCGTACACCATCGTGCGCGCCATCGCCGCGGCGAGCAACGGCGAGGCGGTGGTGACGACCGACGTTGGGCAGCACCAGATGTGGACCGCGCAGTACTTCGGCTTCGACCACCCGGACCGCTGGATCACGTCGGGCGGTCTCGGCACGATGGGTTTCGGCCTGCCGTCGGCGATCGGCGCCAAAATGGGGCGGCCCGACCTCGAAGTCTGGGCGGTGGTCGGCGACGGCGGCATCCAGATGTCCCTCTCTGAGCTGGCGACCGCCGCTCAGGAGGGGCTCGACATCAACATCGCGGTGATCAATAACGGCTACCTGGGGATGGTCCGCCAGTGGCAGGACCTCTTCCACGAGAAAAATTACTCCCAGGTGGAGATTACCGGTCCGAACCTCGAGAAGCTGGCCGGGGCCTACGGCATCACCGGTATCACCGTCCGCACCGACGCCGAGATCGCACCGGCGATTGCTCGCGCACGCTCGATCAAGGGTCCGGTGCTGCTCGACTTTGTGGTCGAGCCGGAGGCGAACGTCTACCCGATCGTGCCTCCCGGCGCCAGCAATTCGGAGATGCTCCACGAGCGCCGGTTCCGCGACACCGAATAGGACGGAGCGACGCTGCGCGCGCCGCAGGGGCGGCGGCAGGGGAGTGGGAGGTTGGCGATGAAACAGCGGCACACCCTGGTCGTCCTGGTCGAGGACCATCCGGGGGTCTTGAATCGGGTGGTCTCCTTAATGCGCCGACGATCCTTCAACATCGACGCCATCACCGTCGGGCACTCGGAGCAGCCCGGTGTGTCCCGGATGACGCTGGTCGTCGACGGTGAGGACGAGGAGGTGGAGCAGGTTGGAAAGCAGCTCTACAAGCTGATGGAGGTGTTGAAGGTCACCGACCTGACGGGGGAGAGCTGCGTCTCCCACGAACTGGCACTGATCAAGGTCGCCGCCAAGGCCCAGCACCGGGGCGAGATCCTCCAGGTCGCCGCGATCTTCGGCGCGAAGGTCGTCGACGCAACGCCGACGACGCTGCTCCTGGAGGCGACCGGCCGCGAGGAGCGGATCGATGCCCTGGTGGCGATGGTGCGCGGATATGGCATCCGGGAGCTGGTCCGGACCGGTCCGGCGGCGATGGTCCGGGGCGGGCCGAGCGCCGGCGCGAAGGAGAACGGGCGCCCGGAGCGGGATCGCGACCGCAAGACGGTCACGGTCGGTGACGGTGCGTTGGCGATGGCAAACTAGCGGGCGGAGCGCTTCCGCACGGGAGCCGCGCACGGTCGGCGGCGACCGGCGCGAACGATGAGGAGGGGCCGATGCCCGCAAAGGTCTACTACGAGGATGATGGCGATCTCGCGGTGCTGCGGGGTGCGCCGATCGCGGTCGTCGGCTACGGCAGTCAGGGCCACGCCCAGGCGCTCAACCTGCGGGACTCCGGGTGCGAGGTCGTGATCGGGCTCCACGAGGGGAGCGCCAGCCGGGCCAGGGCGCGCGCCGACGGGCTGCGGGTCGAGTCGGTCGCCGACGCCGCGGCCGCAGCCAAGATCGTGATGATCTTGGTGCCCGACCATGTCCAGAAGACCGTCTACGAGCGCGACGTTCGGCCGCACCTCGGCCGCGGCAAGACGCTGATGTTCTCCCACGGCTTCAACATCCATTTCGGGCACATCGCCCCCGATAACGGTGTCGATGTCTCGATGATCGCCCCGAAGAGCCCCGGCGATCTGCTGCGGCAGCTCTACGAGGAGGGGGTCGGGGTGCCGGCCCTAGTCGCCGTCCACCAGGATGCGAGCGGGACAGCGCGCGAGACGGCACTCGCCTATGCGAAGGGAATTGGTTCCTTGCGGGCCGGGGTGCTGGAGACAACCTTCAAGGAAGAGACGGAGACCGACCTCTTCGGCGAGCAGGCGGTCCTCTGCGGGGGCGTCAGCGCGCTGATGCAGGCCGGCTTCGAGACGCTGGTGGAGGCGGGTTACCAGCCGGAGAGCGCCTACTTCGAGTGCGTCCACGAGCTGAAGCTAATCGTCGACCTGATCTACGCCGGCGGCTTCGCCCATATGCGGCACGTCGTCAGCGACACCGCCGAGTACGGCGACTACACAGCCGGCCCGAAGATCATCGATGTCCACACCCGGGAAGCGATGCGCGGACTGTTGGGTCGCATTCAGGACGGCTCGTTTGCGCGGGAGTGGATCGAGGAGAACGAGGCGGGGGGCCGCGAGCGCTTCCTGGCGATGCGCCGGGCCGCGCAGGGGAGCCAGGTGGAGCAGGTTGGCGGCGAGCTGCGGAACATGATGGGCTGGCTGAAGCAGGGCGCCGGGGCAGCCGCGCCGGTCACCGCTGAAGTGGGGGACTAATCGTGACCGATGCCGAGGTACGGGGCGAACGGATCGTCGTCTTCGATACGACGCTGCGCGACGGCGAGCAATCGCCCGGCGCGACGCTGACCGCCGACGAGAAGCTGGAGGTGGCGGACGCGCTGGTGCAGCTCGGGGTCGACGTGATCGAGGCCGGCTTCCCGGCGGCCTCGCCGGGCGATTTCGAGGCGGTGCGGGCGATCGCGGAGCGGGCGAAGGGTACGACGGTTGCCGGCCTCGCCCGCGCGATCGAGGGGGACATCGAGCGGGCGGCGCAGGCGGTGAAGGGGGCGGAGTCGCCCCGCATCCACACCTTCATCTCGTCGTCCGACATCCACCTCACGCACCAGATTCGAATGAGCCGCGAGGATGTCCTGGAGCGGGTGACAGCGAGTGTCGCCTACGCGAAGAAGTTCACGTCGGATGTCGAGTTCTCCGCGATGGACGCCACCCGCTCCGATCACGAGTACCTTGCCCGAGTGTTCGGCAGGGCGATCGCCGCTGGAGCGACGACGATCAACGTGCCCGACACCGTCGGGTACACCACGCCCGGCGAGTTCGCTGCCCTGATCGCTTTCCTGCGCGACCGGGTGCCGGGGATCAACGATGTTGTCATCTCCGTCCATTGCCACGACGACCTGGGAATGGCGACCGCCAACACGCTGGCCGCAATCGGCGCCGGGGCACGACAGGCGGAGGTGACGATCAACGGGATCGGCGAGCGGGCCGGTAACACCTCGCTCGAGGAGTTGGTCATGGCGCTCGCGATCCGAGGCGCCGAGTTCGGCGGGGCGACGACCCGCGTCGAAACGGAGCGGCTCGTCCCGACGAGCAGGCTCGTCAGCACGCTGACCGGGCTCCAGGTGCAAGCGAACAAGGCGATCGTCGGTGCGAACGCATTCGCCCACGAGTCGGGCATCCACCAGGACGGGATGCTAAAGAACCGGACGACGTTCGAGATCATGAGCCCGACAGACGTTGGCTGGGAGGGGACCAAGCTGGTCCTCGGCAAACACTCGGGCCGCGCCGGTTTTCGCAGCACCCTGGCTGAGGTGGGCCTTCGACTCGACGACGATCAGCTGAACGCCGCCTACCAACGGTTCCTCGTCCTGGCCGACCGCAAGAAGAGCGTGACTGCGGCCGATCTCGTCGCCCTCGTCAGCGACTACCTCGGTGCCGCCGAGGACGGCTTCGAGCTCGTCCGCTGGAACGCGAGCATCGGCAGCGCCGGCCCCGCCACCGCGAGCGTCGTCCTCCGCTCCGGCGTCGGGGATTTGGTCGGCGACGGCGAAGGGAACGGGGCGGTCAACGCCCTGCTCCAGGCCATCGACGCCGCGACGGGACTCGAGTGCGAGCTTGAGAACTACCAGGTTGAGGCGGTGACGCCGGGGGAGGACGCTCAGGGGCAGGTCACCGTCCGGATCCGCGCCAATGAACGGGTGTTCAGTGGTCACGGTCTCGCGACCGACGTCGTCGAGGCGAGCGCCCGTGCCTACCTCGCCGCTTTGAGCAAGGTGGAGCGAGGGGCACCGGCGGCGACCGTCTCCGATCAGCTCGTTTAGATTGACCACCAACGGGGCGTCGGACGGCCCGCTCGGGAGCCGTCGTCCGACGCAGGAGAGGGAAGCGCCGTGTCCGCGTTCACAGCCGACGATACCCCGCGCACACTGAGCGAGAAGGTGTGGGATCGCCACGTCGTCCGCTCCGCCGCGGACGAGCCGGATCTCCTCTACATCGACCTCCATCTGGTCCACGAGGTGACCTCACCGCAGGCCTTCGAAGGACTTCGGCTGGCGAATCGCCCGGTTCGACGTCCCGACCTGACGGTGGCGACGGCCGACCACAACGTGCCGACGATCGGCATCGGCCTGCCGATTGCCGACCCGATCTCCGCCACCCAGCTCTCGACGCTTACCCGCAACTGCCGGGAGTTCGGCGTCCGTCTCTACCCGATGGGCGATCCGGGCCAGGGGATCGTGCACGTGATCGGCCCGGAGCAGGGGCTGACGCTGCCGGGAATGACGATCGTCTGCGGCGACAGCCACACCTCCACCCACGGCGCCTTCGGCGCGCTCGCCTTCGGGATCGGAACGAGCGAGGTCGAGCACGTCCTGGCGACGCAGAGCCTACCCCAGGCGAAGCCGGGGACGATGGCGGTCACCGTCGACGGGGAGTTGGCGTCCGGCGTCACCGCCAAGGACGTCATCCTGGCGATCATCGGTCGGATCGGGACCGGCGGCGGGATAGGTTCGGTTATCGAATACCGCGGCTCGACCATCCGCGCCCTCTCCATGGAGGGGCGAATGACGGTCTGCAACATGTCGATCGAGGCGGGGGCGCGGGCCGGGATGGTCGCCCCCGACGAGACGACGTTCGGCTACCTCGAAGGGAAGCCGCAGGCGCCGAAGGGCGTCGACTGGGAGCGGGCGCTCGACGACTGGCGCGAGCTGGCGACCGAGGACGGGGCGGTTTTTGCCAAGGAAGTGATGCTCGACGGCGCGGCGATCACGCCCCACGTCTCTTGGGGAACCAACCCCGGCCAGGTGGTGCCGATCGACGCGGCGGTCCCCGATCCGGACGCCCTCGCCGACCCAGCGGGACGTGAGACGGCGGCACGGGCGCTTGCCTACATGGGGCTCCAGCCGGGTGTCCCGATGCGGGACATCCGCGTCGACACGGTCTTTATCGGCTCCTGCACCAACAGCCGGATCGAGGACCTCCGGATCGCGGCCGACGTGGTAGCCGGCCGGCGGGTACGGCAGGACATGCGGGCGATGGTCGTCCCCGGCTCGATGCGGGTCAAGATCCAGGCGGAGTCGGAGGGGCTGGACCGCATCTTTCAGGATGCGGGCTTCGAGTGGCGCTCGGCCGGCTGCTCGATGTGCCTTGGCATGAACCCGGATCAGCTCCGGCCGGGCGAGCGCTGCGCCTCCACCTCCAACCGCAACTTTGAGGGGCGGCAGGGCCGCGGCGGCCGGACGCACCTCGTCTCCCCGGCCGTCGCCGCCGCGACCGCAATCGCCGGCTCCTTTGCTACCCCGGCCGAACTCAACTGACCGACGCATCCGAGAGGAGGGGACGACCGTGCAGCCCGTCCGCACGATCACCGGCACCGCGCTCCCGCTCGACCGGGCCGACGTCGACACCGACCAGATCATCCCGGCCGTCTGGCTGAAGCGGGTGGAGCGGACCGGATTCGGTGCCGGCCTCTTCTCCGGTTGGCGCGAGCAGGACCCGGAGTTCCCACTCAACCGACCCGAGCACGCCGGGGCCAAGATCTTGATCGCCGGGCCGAACTTTGGGATCGGCTCCTCTCGTGAGCACGCGGTCTGGGCGCTGACGGACTACGGCTTCGGCGCAGTCGTCTCCCCCCGCTTCGGCGACATCTTCCGGACTAATGCGACGAAGGCGGGACTTGTTCCCGTCGTTGTCGAGCCCCATGTGGTCAGCGCGCTGCTGCATGCGGTGGCGGCCGACCCGACGACTATCGTCACGGTCGACGTCGAGCGGCGGCTGGTCTCGGCCCCATCGGCCGGGATTGAGGAGTCATTCCCGCTCGACGATTTTACGCGCCACCGTTTGCTTGAGGGGCTCGACGACATCGGCCTCACGCTGCGCCACGCCGACGTAATCGCGGAGTACGAGCGGGTCCGACCGGCCTGGATGCCGGCCGTCGTCCGGGTCTAGACGGGGATGGCCGAATTCACTGTGGCGCGCTTCGCCGGAGACGGTGTCGGTCCAGAGGTCATGGCCGAGGCCGACAAGGTCCTCTCAGCCGTCGGCGGCGCCTTCGGCCACCGCTTCCGGGCGATCGATCTGCTGCTCGGCGGCGCCGCCATCGATAGGTACGGCGTCCCGCTTCGTGGCGAAGATGCCGCTGCCGCCGCGGCCGCCGATGCGATCCTGCTCGGCGCGGTCGGTGGGCCCGCCTGGGACAGCCCGACCCGCGCCGTACGGCCTGAGCAAGGCCTGCTGGCCCTCCGCAAGCGGCTCGGCCTCTATGCCAATCTGCGCCCTGTCGCGCTCCTTTCGCCGCTCGTCGACGCTTCCCCGCTGAAGGGGGCGTTGGTGGAGGGGGTGGACCTCCTGGTCGTCCGCGAGTTGACCGGGGGCATCTACTTTGGACGACCATCCCGGCGCTGGCGTGAACGCCGCGGCCGTGCCGCCGTCGACACGCTCGTCTACCGAGAGCACGAGATCGTCCGGGTCGTCCGCCTCGCCTTCGATCTGGCGCGAACGCGCCGGAGGCGCCTCGCGAGCATCGACAAGGCGAACGTGCTGGAGTCGTCCCGGCTCTGGCGAACCGTAGTCTCCGAGATCGCCGCCGACTACCCGGACGTCGATCTGGAGCACGTCCTCGTCGACGCGATGGCAATGCACCTGGTGCGGAACCCTGCCCGGTTCGATGTCGTCGTCACGGAGAATATGTTCGGCGACATCCTGACGGACGAGGCCTCGGTCATCGCCGGTTCGATCGGGCTGCTGCCCTCCGCCAGCCTCGGCGCCGCCCACGCCGGCGCGAACGGTCGTCGCCTCGGCCTTTACGAGCCAATCCACGGCAGCGCCCCGGACATCGCGGGCCAGAACCGGGCCAACCCTATCGGGATGATCCTCTCCGCGGCACTCTTGCTCCGGTGGTCTCTCGGGTTGGAGCGGGAGGCGGTGGCGGTGGAGACGGCCGTGGCGGACGCGGTGGCGGCCGGGGCACTGACGGCGGACCTAGTTACGGTCGACCACCACGCGCTGTCGACATCGGCCATGGGGGACGCGGTGGCGGGGCGCGTCCAGGCGGCGTGACCCGGCGGCGAAAAAATTGTTTACCTTCGTCGCTTGCAGCGCTCCCGTATGTGTCATAGACCGCGAGACACCGGGCTGGGGGATACCATCGACGGTGTCGTTGAACGCCGCGGGGACCGTAAACCGGCAGCCATTCTCGCTTGGCGGAAGCCCCGTCGCACTATAGACCGCTGCCTTCCGCCCCGTTTTGATGTTGGCGTAGGGTCAGGTCCTCCTATCGCAGCCGGTGCCGCTACGCGTCGGTCCGAGGATGTCGGTGAGCGGTCAGAGCCCCGGTCCGTCTGCTATCACCCGGAAAGTCCAGCCTCGGGCGGACGTCGTTCGTCGCCGTGAAGTACTCCGGATTGATCCGCGTGGGTCCTCTCCGCTCGCCCCGTCCTCCCGGTGCCACCAGAACGGGCGCCACTTTGGTTCCCGGCCTGCAACGCGGCTCGTCGTTCGACGAATCGAGGTAGGAGTCGATCCGCGTCGCGACCGCCGTCGCCCCAAGCGCAAACCCTATCTGTGTGATCAGGAGCGGCAGGTTCAGCCCCGGTGCGCCGTGTCCAACCAATGGCAGGGCCGTTTCTACGTTCTCCCACCCGAGCCGGGGGATCAATTGGACAGTTGCCGTCGTTTCGCTCGCGGCGCTCATCCGCTTGGCGTCGCGGCACAGGGCGTAGCGTCTAGCGTGCACCAATCGCCTCGTACCGAAACTCCCCGGATGCCTTGCCCTTCAAGTGCTCACTAACGGGGACCACTCGCCGCCATGCAGCATGGCCCGGCGCCACCTGCCGCCCGAGTCCACCGAGGACAGAGAGCCTGGAGGTGGAGGTGATGCCGATCCCCCGGTCGGGCTCTTTCGCGGCCATGCGGGTGCATTGCCGGCGATGACCGGTGCGGCAGGGAACACCGTATTCCGAGCGACACTGGTCGTCCGCTCGGTGCGACCCTACAAGCGTTCGGGGACGGTCGCCGCCGATGTCGGCGATACCGCCGCACCGACCCTCGCCACGACCATCAGCCAAGCAAAGACATTGGTGTGCCATCGTTTCCTCCGCGCCATCTCCTGTCTCCTGCCTCAGGCCGTGATCCTGCGAAAGACCCCGATCGTTCCTTCGAGGATGGAGCGACGGCAGACGATGGAGCGATGGCAAACCGGCCCTCTACGGCGGCCAATGCTTTCCCGACGCTGGTCGGGGCCCGATTCCTCCTTCCCTTCGGGGAGCGAGCCCACGTGGCCAGTCGATTGATGAAGCTCGACCTGCTCCACTATCCGGAGAGGGGAATCAGTGCGTACGGCTCGAGATCGGGGTAAGGCACATCGAGGCGCAGGGTGACGATCTCGACGGCGGTCACGGGGAAGGTCGCGAAGCGGATGTCCCGCCATCGGGCAAGATCGCCGGCAAGTCCGGCGATCGGTGCCGCGGCCGTGTAGTGGCCGACCGTGACGTGCGGCAAGAAGGCGAACCGGGGAGAGCGGCCGACGGCCGCAAGCTCGAAAAGTCGGGCGTGCAGCCGGCCGCACGCCCCTTCGTCGTGGACGTCGAGGAAAGCCGCGTCCTGGAACGAGTTGAGCCCGCCAAGGGAAACGTCGAACGGGGCGTGGTCCCCGAGCGCCGCCGCGGCGGCCTGGGCGAAATCCTGCAAGCGCTCGGCCGAGATCTCGTCCGGCCGTTCCGGCTGGTTGCAGACAAAGCCGAGTTCCTGCAGGCTGACGTGAAGGAAGCCCTCCGGGTGAAGCCGCACGAAAGGGTACGCCGCAAGGGCTCGCCGGCATTCCGCAAAGGGCACCGTAAGCGCCTCCACCGAGACGCGGACGACGCACACGGCGTAGACGCCGTCGTGTGAGCGCCAATCGGGAGTGTCATGGCGTCCGTCGGCAAGCCGGTCGAAGGTGCGGAACGTCTGCCATACCCGCCGGAAGGCTTCTTCCTGGTCCATGTTCCCTCGAGCCGAACCGCCGATCGAACCGATCGGGCCCGCCGGACTATGCCTCTACGGCCTTGATTCTGAACGTCGTCTGGCCACGTGGGGTGACGACGAAGGCGTCCTGGCCGACGCGCTTGCCGAGCAAGGCCTTACCCACGGGAGACTCGTTCGAGATCCGGCCGTCGGTCGGCTTAGCTTCGATTGCGCCAACGATCGTGTACCGCTCCTCGTCGCCATCGACCTCGACGACAACGGTGCTGCCAATCCGGACGGTGTTCGGGTCGCCGCCGCGGTCGTTGTCGATGATCGTCGCGTTCCGGAGCAGCACTTCTAAATCCGCGATCCGCTTCTCGTTCATCGCCTGGTCGTTCTTGGCCGCATCGTAGGCCGCGTTCTCCCGGAGGTCACCGTGCGATCGTGCCTCCGCTATCGCCGCCACGATCTCTGGGCGCCGGACCTCGCGCAACTGCTCCAGTTCGATCTTAAGCCGTTCCAGACCCTCGCGGGTGACCGGGACGCGTTTGGATTCCACGTCGACATCTCCATCGGCCCGGAGGGTCCGTCCCCCGTGGCCCCGTTGTTTCGATCAGGGATCGGGCATGGAACGGCGTGCCCGCCCGGGCCTCCTCGGCGCCGATCACTTCTCGCCGCCTGGCGGACGATCAGCCGATCTCCAGCGTGCATTCGATCTCGACCGCAATCCCGTTGGGCAGCGCGGCGAAGCCGACGGCCGACCGGGTATGCCGGCCCGCCTCGCCGAGGACCTCAATGAGGAGATCCGAGCAGCCGTTTATCACCTGGGGGTGACGCTCGAAACCGGGGTCGGAGTTCACCATTCCCAGCACCTTCACGACTCGCGCAATCCGGTCGAGGTCGCCAAGGGCGTCCTGGGCGGTCGCCAGCAGCTGGAGGCCGACCGAGCGGGCGACACTGGTCGCGGCCTCGACCGAGATTTCGCTGTCGACTTTTCCCTTCGGTGCGTCGTCTCCTGGACCGGTCCCCGCGATAAAGAGCAGGTTCCCCGTCTGAATCCAGCGAACGTAGCTGCCCGCCGGCGAAGCCGGCGGTGGTAACTCGATCCCCAGTTCCTTCAAACGTTGCTCGACCCGCATCTCTTGCTCTCCGGGAATGAACGGTTGCGGCTACGCGCCACCGACCGACGCCGCGAACGTTGGCACGGCCTCTTCCGATGGGATCGGTCATTGTGGAACAGCAAACGCCTAGCGTTGCCCGAGCACATTGCCGATGCGGATCACCGCCTGGCCCAGTAAATCGTCGCCGGTGGCGAACGAGAGTCGGAGGTGGCCTTCGCCCGACTCGCCGAAGGCGATGCCGGGTGTCACCGCCACGTGCGCCTCGCGGAGCAGAAGGTCGGCCGCCTCGGTCGAGGTCATACCGCTCTCACGGACGTCGACGAAGGCGTAGAACGCTCCCTCGGCGAGCGGACAGCCCAGCCCCTTGATCGCGTTCAGTCCGGAGGCCACCGCCCGTCGGCGGCGGTCCCAGGCCGTCACCATATCCGAGATGAACCCCTGTGGCCCGGTGAGGGCGACGACGCCCGCCGCCTGGACGAATGAGGTGGCGCAGGTTGCGGAGTGGCTATGGACCTTCTCGATCTCGGCAATGTACGCCTTCGGTCCTGCGACGTAGCCAAGCCTCCAGCCGGTCATCGCGTAGGCCTTGGAGAAGCCATTGAAGGTGAGCGTCCGCGCGTCCATCCCCGGCAACGAGGCTATGCTGACATGGCGGTGTCCGTCGAAGAGGATCTTCTCGTAGATCTCGTCGGAGAAGACGAGCAGATCGCGCTCGACCGCGAACGAGGCGATTGCTTCCATCTCCGCCTCGTCAAAGACCCGACCCGTCGGATTGTTCGGCGAGTTGACGAGCAGGATCCTGCTAGCCGGAGTTGCTGCCGTCTCCAAGGCGCGACGGGTGAGGCGGAACCGCTCGTCGGCCTCGAGGGGGACCGGCACGGCACGGCCCCCAGCGAGGTCGACCATTGGCACGTAGGAGACCCAGGCGGGCTCGGGAATGAGGACGTCAACACCCGGCTCGACGAGGGCCATCACCGCCTCGAAGAGCGCCTGCTTACCGCCGGGGGTCACCACCACCCCGCCGTTCGGCTCGACGTTGATCCCGTTGTCCCGCCTCAGCTTCTCGGCGATCGCCTTTCGCAACGCGGGGGTGCCGGGGCTCGCCACGTAGTGTGTATCCCCGGCGTTCATATCGTCGGCCGCGGCCTGGCGGACGTGGGCGGGAGTGATGAAATCTGGGTCGCCGCCGCCGAGGTCGATAACGTCGACCCCCTCCGCCTTCAGCCGCCGCGCCCGGTCGGAGACGGCCAAAGTAGGAGATGGCGCGAGATCCCGGACGCGGGCGGCGACACGGGCTGCCGGTGTGGCCATTGTGGCGGCTGACACGGCTCCTCCTTCTCCGCAACGGCCGGAGAGCGATCGACCGAAGGGCGACCGATCCCGGTACGTGGAGGCAGCATCACGGCCCCCTCTTGGCGCCGATTTTAGCACGCACCTAACGGCAGGCCGGCCACCGGCTCCGGGATGCAGCACTGGAGGGACAGCCCGCGAAGGTGGCATCTTCACGAAGAATTAGCACTCGTCCTTGAAGAGTGCTAACCGGTTGTGCTAGCCTTCTGCACGTCCGGAACGGGCCGTCCTCGGCGGAGGGCGGTGAGCGACCTTTGGGTCGAATCGCAGGAGGTGCGGGGCACGATGGCGAAGGAGACGAACGGGACGGCGGTGGCGTCCAAGCTGCAGCCGCTCGGTGATCGGGTGGTGGTGAAGCCGTCCGAGCGCGAAGAGGTCAGCCGGGGCGGCATCGTCCTGCCGGACACGGCGAAGGAGAAGCCGCAGCGCGGCACGGTCATCGCTGCGGGAAAGGGCCGCCGCGACGACGACGGCGACCGGATCGAGATGGACGTCAAGATCGGCGACGAGGTGCTGTTCGCCAAGTACGCCGGGACCGAGTTCAAGCTCGAGGACGACGATCTCCTGATCCTCTCGGAGAAGGACATCCTGGCCGTCGTCAGCGAGTAAGCGCTCCGGAGGTCGGGCGGCCACGGGCGGCCTGGCTTTCCGCGCCCGGCTCCCGACTACGGATTCCTCATTCGTCAGCAGAAGGAGACACACGTGGCCAAGGTTCTGGAGTTCAATGAGGTCGCTCGCGCCTCGCTGAAGGAGGGCGTCGACGTCCTCGCCAACGCGGTCAAGACCACGCTCGGCCCGAAGGGGCGCAACGTCGCGCTCGACAAGAAGTTCGGCGCCCCGACCGTCACCCACGACGGCGTCACGGTCGCCAAGGAGATCGAGCTCGACGACCACTTCGCCAACATGGGCGCCCAGCTCCTGAAGGAGGCGGCGACCAAGACCAACGACGTCGCCGGCGACGGCACGACGACGGCGACCGTGCTGGCCCAGGCGATCGTCCACGAGGGGATGCGCAACGTCGCCGCCGGCGCGAACGCGATGCTCCTCAAGCAGGGCATCGACCTCGCCGCCGAGGCGATCGTCGCTCGCATTCGCGAGCTCTCGACCGAGGTCAAGGGCCGCGACGAGATCGCCCAGGTCGCCTCGATCTCCGCCGCCGACGCCGAGATCGGCAACCTGATCGCCGAGGTTATGGAGAAGGTCGGCAAGGACGGCGTGATCACGGTCGAGGAGTCCCGCGGCCTCGAGTTCGAGACCGAGTACACCGAGGGGATGCAGATCGACCGCGGCTACCTCTCCCCCTACTTCGTGACCAACACGGAGCGGATGGAGGCGGAGCTCGAGGACCCGTTCATCCTGATCACCGACAAGAAGATCTCCTCGATCCAGGACATCCTCCCGGTCCTCGAGAAGGTAGCGGGGGCGCGCGCGCCGCTCGTGGTCATCGCCGAGGACGTCGACGGCGAGGCGCTGGCGACCCTCGTCGTCAACAAGCTCCGCGGCACGATCAACGTGCTGGGCATCAAGGCGCCCGGCTTCGGTGATCGCCGCAAGGAGATGTTGCGGGACATCGCGATCCTGACCGGCGGCCAGGTCATCTCGGAAGAGGTCGGCCGGCGGATCGACAGCGCCGACATCCAGGACCTCGGTCGAGCCCGCCGCATCGTCGCCACCAAGGACGACACCACCTTCATCGAGGGTGCCGGCGAAGAGGGCGCCATCAAGGGCCGGATCGACCAGATCCGGGCCCAGATCGAGACCACGACCTCCGACTTCGACCGCGAGAAGTTGCAGGAGCGGCTGGCGAAGCTCTCCGGCGGCGTCGCGGTGATCAAGGTCGGCGCGGCCACCGAGACCGAGCTCAAGGAGAAGAAGCACCGGGTCGAGGACGCGTTGAGCGCGACGCGGGCGGCGGTCGAGGAAGGCATCGTGCCGGGCGGCGGCGTGACCCTGGTCAACGTCGTCTCCTCGCTCGACGCGGTCCAGGCCGAGGGCGACGTCAAGACCGGCGTCAACATCCTGCGCCGTGCGCTCGAGGAGCCGCTGCGCGGCATT
>CADCWL010000156.1 GCA_902806405.1 uncultured Thermomicrobiales bacterium
AGCGGTACCGTCGATCCCGGCCCCGACGGGGCCGGATCATCCCCAATCGCCCCCTGCCGCAGACCCTCCCCTGTCGGCTCCGGTCACGACCCGGGCGGTCGGCGCCGTGGCGCCGCCGTCGGCGCCGGTCGAGGCCGGTGCTCCCGGAGGCGTCCCCGAGACAGACCCCGGCGCCGCCTGGCCCGACACGCCGCTCGTGCTCGAGCGACCGCCGCGACCCTCGCTGCGCGCTCGGCTCGGCGTCGTCCCGGGTGTTGCCTCGCGGTTGCGTCCGGGCCGGCCGGCATCACCGACAGCGACGGGAACGACCCAGGCCCTGCTCCCTGCCGTGCCGCGCGGGGCCGATGCCGCTCCCGCCGCCGGCGGTGCTCCGGGTGCGGAGAACCGGATCGAAGCCCCGGTACCGGCGACCGACGCGGGTCCGGCGTCCGCATCTGGGGCAACGCGCCTCCCGCCCTCCCCGGCGTCGAGGCGGAGGCGTCTCACCGCTGCCCTCCCCTCCTGGCGGGACCGCCTCGGCGGGCGGCCGCTCGCGATCCTGATCGGCCTTGCCGTCGCCGCGGTCGCCGCCGCCGTCGCCGCGGTCACCCTCGTCCTGCCGCGCGCGGAGGTCGCCGTCGAGCTAGCCCGGGCGCCGGTCCGGGCCGAGTTGCTCGTCGACGTCACCGAGGACGGCGCGCTGCCCGGCGCGGGCGCCGACCTCGTCGTCGCCGCCGAGCCGGCCACCGTCGAAGTCGCGTTCGAGGGGTCAGTTCCGACCACGGGCACCCGCGCCGAGCCGGACGCCACCGCCAAGGGAACCCTTGCCCTCCGTAACCCGACCGACGAGGAGCTGACTGTCGACAAGGGAACGATCGTTGCCACCGAGGAGGGTGTCGAGTTCGCCGTCACCGAGGCGGTCGACGTCCCCGCCGCCGATCCGGAGACCGGAGAGGCGGGGGATGCGACCGCGACCGTCCGTGCCTTGGAGCCGGGCACCGGCGGCAACGTCGCGGCGGGCGCCCTCGGCGGCCGGCTAGAGAACGGCGTCTACTACGCGAACCGGGAGGGCCCGGCCGCGGGCGGCACCGACCGGGTCGTCCGCGTCGTCGCCGAGGCCGATCTGGAGACGCTGCGCGCCCAGGCAGGGGAGGCGATTCCGGGGCTGGCGGAGGAGCGTTTCGCGGCCGAGCTCGACGGCGCCGCCCCGGTCCCCGCCACGTTCGAGGTCGGGGAGGGGACCGACGCCTTCGACCACGAGCCGGGCGACGAGGCCGAGACGCTCGGCCTCCGCGCGGTGCGGTCGGTCACGGCGCTCACCTACGAGCCGGACACCCTTCTCAGCGAAGCCCGGGAGGGGCTGGGCGCTAAGCTCGCCGCCGAGGCGCCGGACGGCTACGCGGTTGCTTCCTCCGCGGTCGAGCTTGGAACGCCGGAGCCGGTCCCCGGGGGCGAGGGGGACGCGCGCTTCCGCCTCGCCGGGGAGGCGGTGGCGGTGGCGGTCCTCGACGACGCGGAGCGGGACGATCTGGCCGATCGCCTCGCCGGCAAGGACGCCGCCGCGGCCGAGGCGATCCTGGGCGACGTGGACGAGATCGCAAGCTTCGACGTCGCCTACCGGCCGGGTTGGCTACCGGACCGGATGCCGGCCAACGGCGGCCGGATCGCGATCGAGCCGGAGGCGTGAGCCGCCTCGGCGGTCGGCTGATGGCGCTCGACGTCGGGGAGCGGCGGGTCGGCGTTGCCGTCAGCGACGAGAACGCCGTCATCGCCTCCCCGCTCGCCGTCGTCGACCGCCGCCGCGACGACCTCGCCGAGATCGCGCGGCTCGTCGCCGCCTGGGAGGTCGACCGCCTCGTCGTGGGTCTCCCGACCGGGCTCTCCGGACGGGAGGGGCCGCAGGCGGCGCTAGTCCGCGCCTACGCCGCCCGCCTCGCCGCCCACCTCGGGCCCGAGCCACCGATCGCCTTCTGGGACGAGCGTTTGACCACCGCGATCGCCGAGCGGGCCCTGATCGCCACCGGCGCGCGTCGCGCCGAGCGTCGCGAGCGGATCGACGCCGTCGCCGCCGCCGTCATACTCCAAAGCTTCCTCGACGTCCCCCGCCATCGCACCCGAACTCCCCCGCTTCCCCGCCCGGACGAAGGGTCAGGGGGGTGAGTCGTCCCCGTCCTCGTGGGGTATACTGCCGCGCCGTTGGCGACGGCCGCCCTCGGCGGCGCTCGCCACGCCGGCCTGGGCGCGGCCGGGGGGCCGCGGGACATCGAGCCGGAGCGTCCGCACGATGACCCCAACCCTCCGACCGCTTCGATGGGTGGGGCGCCGATGAAGAAGCTCGTGATCGCCGTGATCCAGAACGAGGCCGCCGACGGTGTGGTCGACGCCCTGTTGGAGGCGGAGTTCCGGGCGACTCGACTCGCCAGCACCGGCGGCTTCCTCCGCCGTGGCAACACGACCCTGATGGTCGGGGCCGACGAGGAGCAAGTCGACCTCGTCCTCGACCTGATCCGTCAGCACGCCCGCTCCGGCGTCGCCCCGGGCGAAGGCAACGGTCCCCAAAGCGCCGCCGCCACCGTCTTCGTCCTTGACCTCGAGGAGTACCAGCGCCTTTAGTCCACCCCCCGTGGCACCGGGTCATCCCCGCCGTCCGACCCCGGCGCGGCGCCGTGGCGTCGGACCGAGGGAGCCGCTCGGCTTCCTGATGACTTCCGCCGTGTCCTCCTCGACCGGAGAAGCACCTCCGGGCTGGACCCGTGAAGGTTCACCTGGGCCACAGCCCGGCGGGGAACACCGCGGACTGCCCGAATCGCACATCGGCCCCGTGGGACCGCGGACCGAGGCGGCGATGGGGGCGTGCTCCCGACGTGCGGCCCGGATCGAGCGAGGGGCGACCGCTGGGCAGTGGGCCTGGGTACAAGCCATGCGCCCCTTTGCCGTCGGGTGTCGCTGGCCTCGGCGAGTTCGCGGGCGTGGTGTCCGCACCGCGGCGACCGTGGTTCCGGTCGGTTTCGTCACGATCACTCCGCGTCCCGAGGAACCGGGTCGCTCGCCGTCGCCGTGAAGAGTGGGCAGGGACGCCCCTCGCTGGTGAGGAGCATCTCCCCGTCCGTCCCGTACGCGATGGCCTCCCCCCGCGGCGTCGGCGGGAGAACGATGGGTTGGGGACGATCCGCCAAGGCTTCCGCCAACGTCGCGCCCTCCCCAATGGCCCACTCGTGGGCGAGGAACGGGGTCCGTACCACCACCCGCCGCCCGTCCGCCGAGACGGCGCCACCGGTGACCGCCTTCGTCGGTCCCAGGCCCGGCAGCGCCATCCCACCGACGCGCTCCAAGGCCACCGGTTCGCCGGCGCGGAGCGGCAAAGGTGCCCGATAGATGCCCGCCTCGCCAAGAACCTCTTTGCCGATCAGCACGACCTCCCCCGTCCCCGGGTGGACCAGCAAGGCCTCGACGTCGTGCGGCCCGTCCGGGAAGACCAGCGGGAACCGCTCGGCCGGGGCGGTCGGGGTGGGCCCGGCGTCGGGAAGCGTTCCCTCCGGTGGCGGCTCGGCAACCCGGTAGATCGCCGCGTCGGTCCGCTCCCGGGCGTTGTCGCCGGTGTCGGCGACGTAGAGCGCCTCCGCTCCGTTCCCGTCCGCCCCCGGCCCGATCGCCAGGTCCTCCCAGTCGACGTTGTCGGCGCCCGTCACCGTCCACGTCCCCAAGGCTCGCCCGGCCCGGTCGGTCGCGTAGAGGAGCGGCCCGTCGCCGGAGTCGTTGTGGGTCCAGAGCAGCCCGGGCGAGCGCCGGCTCGCCGCCAAGCCCGAGCTCTCCGTCACCCCCGGCTCCGCCAGCGTCGCCAGGAGCGTCTCCCCGCCGTCGACCGCAGCCGAGAAGGGCCACGCCAGCCCCACGAGCACCGCCGCCGCGGCCCATCGCCCCCCGCGCGGCCGGCCCCCCCGCTTCCGCCGCCGACCCCGGATCAGCACGAGACGAACGCCCCGCCCTCGTCCGTGTGGTACTCGAGCTCGCGCCCTCCGCCCGCGACGATGACGAGGAAGCCGGGCGTCAGCACCTGGGCGTAGAGCATGTCCGGCTGCGGGCAACCGAGCGAGGCGTCCGGCCATTCCCGGGCCTCAACCCGGACCGCCTCTAGCTCCTCCTCCGAGACGCCGAGCCGCGCGGCCGCGTCCGTTACCACCCCGGCGAAGCGCGGATCTTCCAGCCCGGCGACCGGCGCCCCGGCGACCGGCGTCCCGGCGTCCGGCGTGCTCGCGGGGCGACGGGCTCGATCGATCGTGGCAGGTGCCTCGTCCGGCCCGAGCGGCGCGTCGATC
>CADCWL010000157.1 GCA_902806405.1 uncultured Thermomicrobiales bacterium
ATCCACGCCGTCCCCCAGCGCCGCGGCCCGGTGATCGATGTCGTCGAGGACGTCCTGCCGCTCGCCGAGGTCCGCGTCGGCGTCCGCCTGCCCCGCCCGGCGGCGACGGTGACGCTGGCGCCGGGCGGCGAGCCGTTGGCCCACGAGGAGCGGGACGGGGTGACGTGGGTGACGGTGCCGCGGGTGGCCGAGCACCAGGTGGTGGTCTTCGCGGAGTAGGGTGGCAACGGGACGGGACCGGTCGCGTCGTCGGGAGCGCCCGACAATCTCCGGGAGATGTCGGCCCGGCGGTCCGAGGGGCGGTGCCGGCGACCGCTTCGCTCCCCCTACGTCGAGGGGAATGCGCGACCGGCGTCGTTCTCGCCGCCGGCGCGGCGGTCCCTGCCGGGAGGGGTCCGCGGACGCCCTGGTACACTGCGTGGACCGATGGGGAGGCGGATCGTGCTGACCGGGGACCAGTGGCGGCGGCACGTCGTCAACGGCCACGAGCCGCTCGCCGGGCAGGAAGCGGCCGTCACGACCGCACCGACGGCCCCCGATCGCGCGATGCTCGACGCCGACGATCCGGATCGCGCGGCCTACGACCGGCGAGGCGCGCCGCCGACTCCGTACGACCACGTGTCCCTCGAGGGAACGGTCAACTTCGCCCCGGCCCGCGTCGATGAGCGCGTTCCCGGGTTCGTGGCCACGGCGTTCCCGACGGAGATGGTCAAGGGGAAGGAGCGGCCCCGATGGCAACGCCGATCTCGCACGCCTCCCGGTCGACCTGGCCGCCGCGCGAGGGGCTCGACCCGAGCCGTTTCGGGGTCGGCTACGACCGTGTAAGTGACGGGTTGCTCGAGCCCTCCTTCGGCGGGGCATTGCCGGCAGCGAGGTTTCCGATCAGCGCCGACGTCGATCACATCTTCCTGCTGGGCAACGTCGCGACGGGTCGGGCCGTCGGCATCCGCGCAGGCTTGCTTGCCTCTGCCGCGGAGCAGCTCCCGACGCTGATCGACCTCGTCGTTATCGCCGACCCGTGCGGTATCACGCCGGCCAAGGTGGCAGAGGGGCGACAAAGGCGGCGCTGCCGGCAACGGTCGGTGCCGAGGTCGCGTACTCGGGCAGTCGCGGGGTGACCGGCAGGCGTCGGTGGTGACACGGATGGGCCGTCCGGACGGGACCAAGGTGCCTGTCCGGCGCACGGGTCGTCGCGGGAAGATGAAAATTGTTGCCTAAAGTTAGGGCGATTCGGCGGAGGAGCGTGGTGGGACAGCGTTGGTCCCTACGGGCGAGATTCGTGCTGGTCGCCCTCGCGTGCCTGCTTCCGTTGCTCGGGGTGGTGCTCTTCCTGCTCCGGCAGAACGTGTTCCACGAGCACGATCAGCTGCTCGACGCGCAGGTCGCGACCGCCGAGGTCGTCGCCCAGGTCGTCGGCACCATGGTCGAGGACTACGACGCCGTGCTGCATGAGCTGGCCGGCGAGCGGGCGCTGCAGCGGCTCGACGCCGAGCCGACCGAGGCGCTCCTCACCCAGTTCCGCCGGGCCCGCCCGAACAGCCTCTACGCGCTCTTCCTCGTCGCCGACGACCGCACCCTCGTCGCCACGGCCGGGCTGGAGGCGGGTCCGCTCCCCGAAGGGGTCACGCCCGCGCTGGACGACGCCCTTGGCCCAACCGCCTTCGGCATGTCAACCCGGTTGGACCTCTCCGGGGGAGACGAGGCGATCGCGATCGCCGTCCCGGTGATGGGGGAAAGCAAGGAGGCGGACGGCGAGCCGGTCGCCGCCGTCGGCGCGCTCCTCTCGGTCGAGCGGCTGCGCGAAACCGTCCTCCCGTTCGCCCGCGGCCAGACGGAGATCGCGATCGTGGCTTACGGCGAGTTGATCGCCAGCCGCGCCGCCGAGGAGGGATCGGCCCGGGGCGACCTGACCGACCGGCTCGCGGAGCCGATTGCCGCGGCCTCGGCCGGGGCGATCGACGCCTCCCCCTACGAGGACGTCGCCGGCGCCGAGCGGGTGGCGGCCTACGCGCCGATCGAGGTGCCGGGCGGCGAGTGGGCGGTGATCGTCACGCACCCCTCGCCGATGAGCTGGGCGGTGAACGGTCCGTTGCTGATGCGCGGGGTGGCGGCGCTGGCGCTGGCGGTCGTGGCGGCGCTGGCCCTCGCGCTGCTCCTCGGCGAGTGGATCGCACGCCCGCTGCGGCAGATGACGGAGCAGGCGGTGGGGCTGACGCGGGGCGACTTCTCCCGTCCGGCGCCGTCCGTTCGCGGCGGCGAGATCGGGGCGCTCAGCGCCGCCTTCCGGGCGATGGCCGACCGCTTCGCGATCCAGGTCGCCGACCTGGAGACGGCCCGCCAGGAGGGTGCCGCCTGGGCCGAGCAGCTGCGCGAGCTGCACCGGCGGACGGTCCGCCTCCAGGAGGACGAGCGGCGGCGGATCGCCTCCGACATCCACGACGCCGTCGCCCCGCTGATCACCGGCGCCCTCTATCAGGCACGCGCCCTGCGGCTGACGGACGGTGCGGGGGGCGCGGCCGGCGGCGCCACCGCGGACGGGGTTGCGGAGGGGCTGGACGCCGTCGGCGACCTGCTGGCACGGGCGATGACGGAGCTGCACGACGTGATCTTCTCGCTGCGCCCGCCCGACCTGGACGACATCGGGGTGGTGGCGGCGATCGAGCGTTACGCCGCCCAGATTCGGCGGTCGGGGCTGAACGTCCGGCTGGAGACGGTCGGCGAGTCGCCGGCGCTGACGCCGGAGGTGCGGCTGGCGATCTACCGGATCGTCCAGGAGGCGCTCCACAACGCGCTCCGCCACGCGGCGGCGGACGAGGCGGTGGTGCGGCTCGAGGTGGCCGACGGGCTGCTGCGGGTCGCGATCCGGGACAACGGCGCCGGCTTCGACCCGGAGCGGGCGACCCGCCCCTCCGCCCTCGGCCTCCTGAGCATGCGGGAGCGGGCGAGTGCGATCGGAGCCGGCTTCGCGATCGCCTCCCGTCCGGGCGACGGCACGACCGTCGTCATCGAGCGGCGGCTGGAGCCGGAGCCGGTTGCCGGGGGCGGCGAGTCCGAGGGGTCGGAAGTGGCCGGCGTCGTGGCGCCGATCGTTCCGGCCTCCGCCCCCGGGAGCGAAGCGACCCCCCTCCGGACCTTCGCCCCCTCGCTCCGCCCGGTGGCGGCGAAGGCGGGCCCGGGATGAGCCGATGATCTCGGTGCTGCTGGTCGACGACCACCCGGTGGTGGTCGAGGGGCTGCGCAAGGTGCTGGCGACGGCCGGGGACATCGCCGTCACCGGCGAGGCGCACGACGCGGCGGAGGCGCTAGAGCGGGCGCGGGCGCTGCGGCCGGACGTGATCCTGCTCGATCTGCGGATGCCGGGGGCGAGCGGCGTCCAGGCCACCCGCCGCATGCGGGAGCAGGGGATCACCTCGGCGGTGATCATCCTCACGAGCTACGGCGACCAGGCCTACGTCCGCCAGGCGATGGAGGCGGGGGCGGACGGCTACCTGCTCAAGAGCACGCCGCCGGAGCGCCTGATCGCCGGCATCCGCGCCGCCACCCGCGGTCGCCGCCAGCTCAGCCCGGAGCTGCTCGACGGCGTGCTGGAGGAGTTCGGCGGCCTGGCCCGGGAGCAGACCCGCCGCGCGACCGACCTCGCGCCGGAGGACCTGGAGATCCTGCGCCGCGCCGGCCAGGGCGCCACCAACCGCGAGATCGGCCTCACCATCGGCCGGACCGAGGTCGCCGTCAAGAAGCGCCTCCAGATCATCTTCGCCAAGCTCGGCGCCGTCGACCGCGCCCACGCCGTGGCGGAGGCGATGCGCCGCGGGCTGATCTAAGGGCTCCGGGTACGACGCGGCCGATAGGGGGGCACGGAGCGGGTGGCACCCGGCCCGTCGCCGCGGCGCCGTGCGTGCGCGGCACCGCCTCTCGCCGTCATCGCGGGGCACGAGGGAGAGATGCCGCGTTCGTTCCGATGACAGGGGGAAGCGAGAGACGGAGGGAAGGTGGCAACGGCAACACCTTCCGCCTCCAGCGGCGCGCCCCGGGCGTTGCTCCCCGCCGGCCCCTCGGCGCGATGGTGCCCCGCACGCTATCCGTTCGGAACGTTCACCGCGGTCCGCGCGGCCGTACCATGGCCGCGGACGGGTGCCGCCTCCTCGGTCGCTCGCACGTCCGCGGGCGACTCCGGTCGTGGGTCGACAACGTCGCCGCCCGTGTCCGTTGGTGCGCGTGCGGTCGCCCATTGGCGGACGAAGACCTTCCTCGACCACTCC
>CADCWL010000158.1 GCA_902806405.1 uncultured Thermomicrobiales bacterium
ACGCCGCGGCGGCCGACCGGGCGCACCTGGTGGGTCACGGCCTCGGGGCACTGGGGGCGTACGCGGTCGCCCGCCACGCGCCGCGTCGCGTCGCCTCCCTGATCCTCGTCTCTCCACCCCCCCTCGCCTTCGGGTCAGCCCACGATGCCGACGTCCGCGCCGCGCGGGAGGTGGCCCGCGCCGCGGCGGACGCCGCCTATAAGGGTTTGACCGATCGCGCGCTCGACCTCCTGTTCAATCCCCGCTGGGGCGCCGGCTGGCGGGACCGCCTCCCCCGGCCGCGATTGGCCGCGATCCGTCGCCACGCAAGTTCCCTCACGCCCCTGCTGACCGCCCTCTCCGCGGGCGCGCCGTCGGACGACGACCTCCGGAGCGTCCGCACGCCGACCGTCGTCGTCCTCCCCGATGGAGCGTCGACGGCCGACCGGCGGGTGGCCGAGCGGATGGTTGCCGTGCTGCCCGACGTCCGCCTCGCGGCCATCCCCGCTTCCGGCGAGCCGTGGTCCCCGCTGGGCGGCATGGCGGGCGCGGCGCTGGCCTCGCTGGTGGCGGCGTTCGTCGCCGACACCCCCGGCTGAGAGGGCGGGGGCTAGAACCCGACCTTGTCTGGCCCCTTCAGCGCCAGCATCGCCCGCGCCTCCGCCGGCGTCGCCACGTCCAGGGAGAGTTCCCGCAGGATGCGAACGACCTTGGCCACAAGGTCGGCGTTGCTTTTCGCCAGCTCCCCCTTGCCGAGGTAGACACTGTCCTCCAGACCGGTCCGCACGTTGCCGCCCATGATCGCCCCCATCGTCACCAGGTTCAGCTGGTGGCGGCCGGCGCCGAGGATCGACCAGAGGTAGGCGTCGCCGAAGAGGCGGTCCGCTGTGCGCCGCATCTGGAGCAGGTCCTCCGGGTCGGTCCCGATCCCGCCGAGGATGCCGAAGATCGTCTGGACGAAGAGGGGGGGGTGGACCAGGCCGCGGTCGAGCAGGTGGGCCAGGCTGTAGAGATGACCGACGTCGTAGCACTCGAACTCGAAGCGGGTGCCGTGCTCGCCGAGCCGTTCCAGGATGCGCTCGATGTCCGCGAACGTGTTGCGGAAGATGTAGCCGCGGGAGCGCTCCAGGTAGTCGCGCTCCCACTCGTGCCGGAACTCCTTCACGCGGTCCAGGACCGGGTAGAGGCCAAAGTTCATCGAGCCCATGTTCAACGAGCACATCTCCGGCCGCATCCGGAGCGGCGTCGCCAGCCGCTCCTCGGCGGTCATGTGCTGGCCGCCGCCGGTGGTGATGTTGACGACGGCGTCGGTCTCGGCCCTGATCCGGGGCAGGAAGCGGGCGAAGACGTCCGGGTCGGGGGTCGGTCGGCCGTCCTGCGGGTCACGGGCATGGAGGTGGAGGATCGCCGCGCCTGCCTGCGCCGCCCCGATCGCGCCCTCGGCGATCTGGTCCGGCGTGATCGGCAGGTATGGGGTCTGGGACGGGACGTGGATCGCCCCGGTCACGGCGCAGGTCACGATCACCTTGCGGGCGGGAGCGGCCATCGAGTCCTCCATATGCGACGGACGGCGGAGCGGACGGCGGGCGGCGCATGCGGTCCGGGCCATCCCAGTCACGGTGGCCGCCCCCGTTTCCCTGCCATCCCGAGGTGCGAGGGCTCCCGCCACCGCCACGTCGGCATGGGAGAGATCCCTCCTCCGCCGGGATGAAGGCGGGAGCGCCACGCCAGCACGGGAAGCCGACGCCCGCCTCGACTAACTTCCGGACCCCCCCGTCTCCGATAGGACCACGTCCGCCACCGCCTGCAGCGCCGCCATCGCCGGCCGTGCCGAGGCGGCGGAGACCGCCGGCTCGCGTCCTTCCCGGACGGCGGCGAAGAACTCGGCGTCCTGGTGGACGATCGACCCAAGAGCGTGGTCGCCGGTCGGCTCGAGGACGATCCCTCCCGGACCGCGGAGCAGGTCGTCGGCGAAGAGGACGCTCGTCTCCTCTCCGATCAAAAGGTAGTCGTGCGCGGGAAGACGGGTGTTGTAGGACATCGCCACCGTCGCGATCTGGCCCGCCGGGGTTCGCAGCACGATGCCGAGATCCATCGGGATCGCGAGCGGGCCGCCGGCCGGGGCAACCTGCGCCGCCACGGTCGCCTCGGTCGCCCGCAGCAGCCAGAGCGCGGCGTCGACGGCGTGGCAGCCGTGATGCCAGAGCAGGTCGTCCGTCCAGGAGCGGCGACGCCCCTTCCAGTTGACGTTCTCGCGCCGGTCGAAGAGGTAGCGGCCGATGAACGAATAGGGCCGCAACTCGCCGGCGTCGACCATCCGCCGTGCCTCGACCAATGCGGGGTGGTAGCGCTGGGTGTGGCAGACCATCAGGCGCCGGTCCACCTCCGCCGCCAGCGCGAGGAGGTGGTCGGTCTCCGCGAGCGAGGTGGCGAGCGGGATCTCGCAGAGGACGTGCTTGCCGGCCCGCAAGGCCCGCTCCGTCTGCTCCGCGTGCCGCTCCGTCGGCGAGCAGACGACGACCGCGTCGAGTGCCGGATCGGCGAGCAGCTCGTCAAGGTCGGTCGTCGCCCGCGCCATCCCCCACGCGCGGGCGAACGCCGCCGTCGGCTCGGCGAGCCTCCCCATCACGCCCGAGAGGCGGAGATCGGCCCCCGCCGGTGTCTCCCGCAGCACGGCGATGGCCTGGGCGTGCTCCCCCGCGATCGAACCGTAGCCAATCAGGCCGACGTTCATCGGGACACCTCCTGCTCGGCGGCCCGTGGGGCGACCGGGACATCGAGGTTGGCGATCGGCACGGGCGCGATGGCCTCAGCGGGAGCGAAGCCGAAGACGCGGGCGTAGAAGGCGAGCTCGCCCACCAGGACGCGGGTGATCGTCTCGCCACGGCGGAAGCCGTGCCCTTCCCCGGGGAAGGGGACGTACGCGATCGGAAGGCCCTTGGAGCGGACCGCCTCGTACATCGTCTCCGCCTGATCGGGGGGGACGACCTTGTCCTCCAGGCCCTGGAAGAGGATCAACGGCGCGTCGAACCCGTCGAGATGGTGGATCGGGGACCGCTCACGGTAGAGGTCGGCACGCTCCGGATAGGGCCCGATCAGGCGGTCGAGATAGCGCGACTCGAATTTGTGGGTATCCCGCGTCATCGTCTCCAGGTCACCGATCCCGAAGTGGCTGGCGCCGGCCCGGAACGTATCCCGAAAGGCGAGCGCGGCCAGCGTCGTGAAGCCGCTGGCGCTCCGGCCGCGGATCGCGAGCCGATCCGGGTCGACCAGCCCCTCTTCGACCAGGAAGCGGGCACCATTGACGCAGTCGTCGACGTCGACGATCCCCCAGCGGCCGTCGAGCCGCTCCCGGTAGGCGCGGCCGTAGCCGGTGCTGCCGCCGTAGTCGACGTCGAGCACGGCGAAGCCGCGGCTCGTCCAGTACTGAACGCCAAGGTCGAGCGCGGTCGATGTGGCCGAGGTCGGCCCGCCGTGGCTCTGAACGAGCAGCGGCGGCAGTTCGCCCGGCGGGGCCGTCGCGTCCCGGTTCGTCGGCGGGTAGAAAAAAGCGTGGGCCGTCAATCCCTCTTCCGTCGGGAAGGCGATTGGCCGCGGCGTGGAGAGGTACCCGGGGTCGAGAGAGACATCGCTCGCCCGCCGCAGCTCCTCCCGCTCCCCCGTCGCCGGATCGAGGGAGACGATAGCCGTCGGCGCCGTCGGCCCGCCGCTGCGGAACACCACACGCCCGCCCGCGGCCCGGACCTCGTCGATGTCGGTGTACGGCAGCGCCAGGGGCGCAAGCTCACCGCGCCCGGCGTCGAGGGTGGCGAGACGCCAGGTGCCGTCCTCGGAGTAAGCGCAGACGAGCCGATCCGGCCCGACCACGGCGTAGGTGGACCAGCCGAAGAGCCAGTGCGGCAGCCCAAACTCCGCCTCGCTAGCGTGGATCGCGTCGACCCGGCCGCCGCGCCAGCGGTAGGGATTCCACCACCCGGTGCGGTCGGAGACGAAAAAGAGCGCGCCGTCCGGCGACCACTCCGGCTGCCAGATCGACTCGGCGCCGCCGCCCGCCACCCGTTCGGCGGCGCCGACCGTCCCGTCCGCGGCGAGATCACCTACCCAGAGCTCGCAACCGTCCCACGGCATGTTCGGGTGATTCCAGGTCAGCCAGGCGAGGCGGCTTCCGTCGACGCTGAGGCGGGGCGAGGCGTAGAAGTCGTGGCCGGCGACCAGGATCCGGCCGCCAGCGTCGTCACCCGCAAGATCGACCGCGACGAGGGAGTTGACCGGTTCCCGGCCGGCCTCGCGGTGGTCTTCCCGGACGCAAACCAGGCGACCCCGCCCCCGGTCGATGACCCCGTCGGCGTAGCGCAGCGCCGCCCCCGGCGTGATTGGGCACGGGTCGCCGCCGTGATCGACCCGGCGGAGTCGACCGTCGGTGCCGTCGGAGTAGACGACCGTGCCACCGGCGACGGTGTAGGCGCCGCCGCCGTACTCGTGGACCCGCGTCCGCACATCGGCCGGCGCCGGCGTCACCTCCGTCGTCCGCCCGTCCGCGCCGCGGCGGACCAACGTCGTCCGGCCCCCCTCGCTTGGGCGACCTTCGGCCCAGTAGACGTCGTCGCCGTCGACGGCGACCTCGCCGAGCCGAACGGTGCCGGCCACGATCAGCTCGGCGGTGATCGGCGACGGCCAGGCCCCGTACGGGGCGATGATCGGTTCGGGCACGGGTGCGCTCCCTTCGCTGGCGGCGAGACGCGCCAGGGTACCACCGCTGGCACGCGACGGGGCGTCGGTATCGCGCCGATGGTAGCCAATCAGGGGAGGGCGAGCGCCACCGTGAACAGCCATCCCGCGAGCTCGGCGGCGAGCACCGCCAAGCCGCCGCCGAAGCCCTCGGTCACGCCGACGCCGCGGACGTCGACCGGGAGGAGCGGGTGACGGCCGTGGCCGGCGACAGGGCAGTGCCTGGGGCGCCAGCTGCGGCCACGGCACCACGGAGCGGCGGATCCGCGGCGTCCGCCTTGGCTACGCCGGGGGCGTTGGCGACTGCTGTCTCGAGCGGTAGGCGGTGGGCGGCGTGGACGACGACCGCGGCGGGCGGGTCCTGGCTTCCGGTGGGCCGGCTGGCGCCAGCCTTGCCCCCGCGGTGATGGCCCCGCGCGCGCCGCCCGGCGGAAGGCTTCAGCGCCGGACGCCGAACGGTCGGCGGTGCTACGGTTACCGCAGCCCTCGGGGTGCGTCGACGCGGAGCACCCGGCAAGGGGCTAGCCGACGGGAGCGCCCGCGGCGCCGCAGTCGACGGGGAGGACGGCATGGACCGAACAACACGATGGCGATCGGTGGTCGGACCGCCACGACGCCGGCACGCGGGGTCGCGACGGCCGGTGCTCCTGGCCGGCGTCCTGGCCCTCGCCCTGGGCACCGGCCTGCCGGGCCTCGGCGCCGGGGCGGCCGGCGCGAGGGCGCAGGATGCCGCGCAGCCCCCGACGCGCGGCATCACGGTCATCGGCTACGGCAAGTCGAGCGCGCCGGCCGAGACAGCCGAGCTCCAGTTGGTGACCAGCCAGGAGGAGTACGGCCCGCCGCGCGCGCCGGACCCGGACGCCACGCCGGGGGCCGAGGAGCGCGAGGCGGTCGGCCCGGTGGTCGACGGCTTGCTGGCGATCGGCGTCGCGGAAGAGGACGTCGAGATTGTCGTCAGCTCCGTCATCGGCGGCTTCTACGGCCCCGGCGGACCGGGCATCGCCCGTATCGACGTGGCGGTGGACGAGCCGACGCCGGAGCGGGTCGACGAGCTGATCGACGCGGCGACCGTCGGCGCCGCGGAGGAGAACCTGGTCCTCAACCTGATCGGCGTCGGCTACGCCGTCGCCGACTGCGCGCCGCTGGAGCGTGAAGCGCGGGAGACGGCGCTGGAGGATGCGCGGACCCGGGCCGCGCTGCAGGCCGAGCTGATGGGCGTCGAGCTGGGCGAAGCGGTCGCGGCGAGCGACGTGCCGATCAACGTCGGCAACGCGTTCGGCGCTTACTACGGCGAGCTGGCGCCGACCCAGGTGGCGTGCGCTCCGCCGGCGCCGGCGCCCACGGGAGGCTCGCCGGTCTCGGTGCCGCCATTCGACCCGACCGACGAAGCCGAGGTCAACGTCTACGCCCAGGTGGCGGTGACCTTCGAGATCCGCTAGGCCCGGCCTGCGGCTGGGATCGTCCCCACCGCGGCAACCCCGACGACCGACGGACACGGCGGCCGGAACCCCCGGCCGCCGTGTCCGCTACAGCGCGATCAGCCCGAACGCCGCCGCGTAGCGCGGGTCGTCCCGCCGGAACGTGTCCGGGTTGATCCCTTTCAGCGCGGCCATCCGGTAGGCCAGCATCTGCATCGGCACCACGGCAGTCAGCGGCGAGAGCGCCTCCGGCAACGCCGGCAGGGCGAACGTCCCGGCGTCGGGGACCGCCGCGATCGCGTCGCCGACCACCCAGAGCCGGGCGCCCATCGCCCCGAGGACGGCGCCGACCTCCGCGACCCGCTCGGCAGCGGCGCCGGCGGCGTTGACCAGGACGGCGAGGTCCCCCTCGTTCACCGCCACCATCGGGCCGTGCAGGAACTGCTCCAGGGCGAGCGCGTCGACGTGGGCGTGGGCCGCCTCCCGCGCCTTGATCACGAGTTCCAGCGCCGTCGCCTCGTTCGGCCCGGCACCGGCGGCGTAGACCCGCCGCCCGACCGCCTCCTGTGCCGCGGGCGCGATCTCCTCCTCCCGCGCCAGCAGCCCGGCCACGAGATCCGGCAGCCCACTGAGCGCCTCCCGAAACCCGGCGACCCCCGGCGCTTCCCGCCGCTCCCCCAGCTCCGTCGCGACTTGGGCAAGGACCGTCATCGCCGCCAGGTGGGAGGCGGTGTAGGCCGCCGATCGCTCCCGCTCCGTGGTTCGGAGGACGAGCCGCGAGCCGGGGTGCTCGGCGGTCCGGCTACCGACCGAGAGGACGGTCGCTCCCGCCGCGTTTGCGCGGCCGAGGGCCTCCCCCGAGAAGCGCTTGACCCCGGTGTGGGCCAGGACGATGACGGCGTCGTCCTCCGCCAGCGGAAAGCTCTCCGGGTAGAGTGCGAAGTCGAACGAGGAAACCGCCCGCGCGTCGAGACCGGCCGCCCGCAGCAGCCACGCGCCGACCAGCGCGGCGTGGAAGCTGGTCCCGATCCCGACCAGGGAGACGCGAGCGGACGGCGCCAGCAGCGCGGCCGCCGCCGCCGCCGGTTGCCAGCCGTCTTCCAGGAGGCGGCGCAGCGCCTCCGGCTGGCCGTGCATCGTCCTGTACATCGCGGTCTGCGTCGTCGGCGCGCTCATCCCGTTCCCTCCCCGGCGGCCTGCGGCGCCCGCCGCCGCGACCGCGCAATCACCAGCCCGGCGAGCACGAGCGCCCCGCCGAGGATCTTCGTCGGGCCGAAACCTTCGCCCAACGCCACGGCGGAGAGGACCCCGCTCCCCACCGGCACGAGCAGTCCAGAGCTTGTCGCCGCGGCCACGCCCCGGCGCGCGATGGCCCAGTTCCAGAGCATGTACGCGACATAGCTCGGGAGGACGACCATGTAGGCGATGCCGAGCCAGCCCGCCGCCGTGACGCCGCCCCAATCCTCGGCGAGCGCCGCCGGCGCCCCGATCGCGAGCAGCGGCATGCTGCCCAGGAGCAGGGCGTAGGCGGTTTGCGTCTCCGGCGGGTAGGCCGTCACCAACGGCCGGTTGACGATCCCGTAGACGGCGAAGGCGAGGGCCGCCCCGAGGCTGAGCGCGTCGCCGAGCAGCGTCCCGCCGTCCCCCCGCTTGTCGAGCAGGAAGACGAGCACCCCGACGATCGCCAACCCCAGCCCGAGCCATCCCCGAAACGGCGTCGGCTCGCCGGTGCCGGCCAGGATCAGGACGGTGAAGAGGGGCACCATTGCGATCAGCAGCGAGGAGGAGAAGGCGGAGGTCCGCTCCAGCCCGAGCGCGTAGCCGAGCTGGTAGAGGGTGTAGCCGCTGAGCCCGGCGACGGCGAACCGCCCGAGGTCGGCGCGGCGCACCCCCCGCGCCGCGCCGCGCCGCCGCAGGAAGAGCACCGCGAAGGCGAGCAGCGTCATCAGCAGGAAGCGGACGAAGACGAACGCCAGGGGCGTTACCTCGGCGAACGCCGCCTTGGTGACGACGAAGCCCGAGGCCCAGAGCGCGACCACCGCCAGCTGTGCCAGCTCCGGTCCGATCGCCGTGACCATCCCACGTCGCGTGGCGGCCGGCGCGCCGCCGATCTCCGTCTTCGCCGCCACCCGTGCCGCCACCCTTGCCGTCGTCCGATCGCCCTGCCGGCCCACCATACCCCACCGGGCCGGCACGGTAAGGATGGCTTCCGCGTCCTTCCCCGGAGGCGACGGGGCGCCGAGTGATGCGACCCACGGCGCGGTCTCGGCGCCCGGCGGGAAGCCGCCGTCCGTTCTCCGCCTGCCGCCGCATCACCGCCGGCATCACGATCCCGGACGCGGACGCGCTCACCGTGCCTCCTCCCGCACGGTCTGCGACGCCCGCCGCCGCGACCTCGCAATCACGAGCCCGGTGAGGACGAGCGCCCCGCCGACGACCTTCGCCGGTCCGAAGCCCTCCCCCAGGAGGAGCGCCGAGAGGCCACCGCTCGCTACCGGCACCAGCAGGCTGAAGCCGGTGGCCGCCGCCACGCCCCGCCTCGCGATGGCCCAGTTCCAGAGCATGTACGCGACGTAAACCGGGAGAACGACCATGTAGGCGATCCCAATCCACCCCGCGATCGAGACACGCCCCCACTCTTGGCCGACCGCGGCCGGCGCCGAGAGCGCAATCAGCGGCACCCCTCCCGCCAGCACCGTGTAGGCGGTGTACGTCTCGGGCGGGTACGCGGCCACGAGCGGCCGGTTGACGATCCCGTACGTGGCGAAGCTGACCGCCGCCCCGAGGCTCAGCGCGTCCCCGAGCAGCGTCCCCGGCTCGCCCCGCCGATCGAGGAGGAAGACGACGGCGCCGGCGATGGCGACGGCCAGCCCGAGCCAGCCGCGCCGCGGCGTCGACTCCCCTGCCAGTGCCAGGATCAGGACGGTGAAGAGCGGCACCATCGCGATCAGCAGGGAGCTGGAGAAGGGGGACGTGCGATCGAGCCCGAGCACGAAGCCGAGTTGGTAGAGGGTGTAGCCGCTGAGCCCGGCGACGGCGAAGCGCCCCAGGTCCGCTCGCCGCGGTCGCCGCTCCGTCCCCCGCCGCCGGACCAGCAGCACGCCGAAGGCGAGCAGGATCATCAGCGCGAAGCGGGCGAAGGTGAACGCCAGCGGCGTCACCTCCGCAAACGACGCCTTCGTCACCACGAAGGTCGACGCCCAGAGCCCGACCACGACAAGCTGCGCCAGCTCCGGCCCGATCCGGGCGACGAGCCCGGGGGCCGGCGCCGGCTCGATCCCCGGCTCGGCGTCGAGGAGGCGACTCGTCACGCCGTCGCCGATCGGAGCAGCCCCTCCAACTGGATCCGTACCGCCGGCCACTCCCGGTCGAGGATGCGGAACCAGGCGGTGTCGCGGTTCTTTCCCTTGACAATCATGTGCGCCTCCTGGATCCCCTCGAAGGCGAAGCCCAGCCGCAGCGCCGCCCGCCGCGACCGTGCGTTGCCAGCGTTGCACTTCCACTCCAGCCGCCGGTAGCCGAGGTCGAAGGCGTGCCGTAGCAGCAGGTACGTCGCCTCGGTGTTGGCCCCGGTCCGCTGCGCCAGCGGGCTGTACCAGATGCTGCCGAGCTCGATCTTCAGGTGCTCCGGGGCGTTGTTCATGTAGTTGACGACCCCAATCGGTCTGTTATTTGCCGCGTCACGGACGCAGAGGCAGCGCCCGTCCGGCGCCTCGACCTGAGCCCGCAAGACCTCCCCGAGCTCCTCCGCGGAAGCAAACGGCCCCGAGAAGAGGTAGCGCCAGATCAGCGCGTCCGCGTCGTAGGCGTCGACACGCCGGTCACCGAGCGCCGTAGGGTGTCCGTTCGAGACGGCGTGGAGCGCCTCGACGTCAGCGGCGAGATCGAGCGGCGCGAGACGGACGAGGGAGCCGGCGAGCACAACCGGGTCCGGTTTCCGCGGCAGCACGCCGCGCCGGGCGAGAACATCGTCGGGGAGTAACTCCCCCGGTTGTGTCTCCAGCATCATCGCGCCTCCCGTCGTACCGACCGGGGCGAATGCCCGGCCTCTCCGGTGGTAGGTTCCGACAGTCTCGGCGACTGCCTCAACCGTCGAGGGCCGCCGCCGGCGACGCGGCGTCGAGGAGGACAACCCGGCATCGGCCGCCGAGGTGGTCCCAAATCGACGCTGCCAGGTCGTCGCAGGCGACTCGAAGCTGTGTCTCCGAGGAAGGCGGCAGCGCCCCAAGGACGAGGAGCGCGTCCCTGGTCGCCTCCGTCAGCTTCGTCCGATCGGCCTCCCGCCAGTTCCAGGCCCTGCAGAGGACGCCGAGGTCGTCCCGGTAGACGACCTCCCCCGGGGCGGGCGGCTGCGGCTCGGCCGCCCCGAGGGGGACGATGCGTTCGTCCCCCTCCGCTCGCGTCAGCCGGACGTCACCCCGCACGGCCGCCCGATCCTCCCCCCGGCACGGCAGCCCGTGGCGGAGCGAGACGGCGTTGTAGAGGTCGACCAGCGGTTTCACGCTCCGGACGCCGCCGCCCCGCGCCGATCGCCGCAGCCCCTCGATCGACGATCGGTACTTCGACGGCTTTGCGCCGAACGCCCGGTACGCCTCCCGCCACGGCGCGACCCAGGGGTGGATGGCGACGTCGCCGTCCCCGAGCGCCGCCACCGCCCCGGCCGCCTCCACCAGGGTGGACCGCGCTGCCTCCGCCCGGGCCGCGTTGTCGACGCCGCGGGCGATCTCGATCCCGATCCGGGCATCCGGAAACAGCCCCCAGAACGGCTCCTCGATCCTCAGCCGCACGCGTTCATCTCTCCGCCCCGATCCGCGACGTTGGCACCCGGGCGGGAGCGCGGGGCCCCCATCGGTTTCCCTCACGATCGGCCGGCAGGGGGTGTCCGCGTCGTCCCGCTGCGGGCAGGCCCCTGGCCCCGGTCACGATCCGCCCACCCAGTACGTGGCCTCCAACATCATGCCGTTGTTGTCGTGGAAGAGGACCACGAGGGCCGGGCCGATGGGGACGACGTCGCTGGCCTCCACCCCAACCGCATGCAGCCGGGTGCGGAGCGCGCGCAGCGCCGCCTCGCTCGGGAGCCGCAGCGCCAGGTGTTGGAGCGCGCCGGGCACGAACCGGTCCCGTTCCCACGGCGCGGCGAAGATCTCGGCCTCGGTCGTCTCCCAGAAGTGGAGTAGGGCTCCACCGGCATCGACCAGAAGGTGACGGGGGCCCCGGTCGCCACCGCCGTCGGCGGGCAGCACCGCCATCCCGAGCACCCCGTGATAGAAGGCGACCGTGGCATCCAGGTCGGGCGTCGCCAGGGCGAGGTGGTGGATGCCCTGCCACGGCGGACGATCCTGTTCCGGCAGCGTCCCGGTCTCGTGGGTCGTCATCACGCTCCCCCTCGTCCAACTCACGCGACCGGTGTCGTCCCGGCCCGGGCGGTCCCGCCTACGCCGTCCTGCGGAAATCCGACCTCGCGGCACACCTCAGGCATCCATCCCGTCGTCAACGGTGCAGCCAGATGGGCCGGACTCCGGGCGGCGGACGACCGGAACTCGCGCGCAAGGTGGACCTGATCCTCGTCGCCGCAAAGATCTGGAAGGGCGCCTGACCCCGATCCGGCTCGCGCCCGAGGCGATCCCGGGAGCGCCCGCAGCAGACGGCATGGGCGCGGGATTTCGGCGGGACGCCAACGAGCGTGCGGAAGGTCCGCTCCGGGTGCCGTGGCGACAGCCCGCTCGTCGCGTGACGTCATGGATCGGCATCGGCCGCCCGTCCTCGGGATCGGGCGCGCCGAGCAGCGGCGACGCCGCGTCCAACCGCTCGAGGATGGGACGCTGCGGCCGGGCGATGGCCGCCGCCCCGCCGCCGTCTGGCGTGCACCCGATATCGTCAGCGGTCCCCACCGTCGACGGGTCGAACGGCGCCATCGTTGGGGCGGGGGTGCCCCCTGCGCCGAGCAGCCGAGCCGCACTCCACGCGAGGAGGCGCGCCCCGACGATCCGGGCCGGCGCCAAAGGGTGCCGCCCGACGGGCGCGGCCAGGGCTCCGATGCGGTCGCAGCGCGGCGCGAGAGGATCCCGCACCCCATTCCCGGTGGCCCCCGGCGCGCCGACCGCGACCATCACCGCGACGTGGCCACCGGTGCGGAATTCGCGCACCCCGACGCTCCCGCCGGCCCGCGACCGCGCGCCGAGGCCGTGAACGCCGGGACGAAAGCGGGGACAGCGGGCATCTCCCACCGCCGCCTCCCTCCGGACCGATCTTTGGGCCGATTCTGCCAGGAGACGGTCCGGACGGACCCACGCACGCCGACTCACTCCTCCGTCGCTTGTCCTGGGCCGCGGTGGGCGACGAGGTCCGCCATCGCGAGGGAGGCGCCGTCCCCCATGGCGACCAGTCCCTCGACCACCCCGGCCCGATCCGCCTCCGGCCGGTTCTGGCTCGCCTTCCACTTCCCCTCGATGGCGGCGATCTCGACCTCGACCCCGACGATCCCCTTCAGTTGCCCGGCGACGAACGGCTCCGGGGCGTCCGTCACCGCCCACGGACGGGGGCGGTCCGCCTCGTGGCGGTCGGTCAGGTCGGACACGTGGCGCGCCAACCATTCCCGATCCTCGATCGCGCGCGGGCGCCCGCGCACCTGCACCATCGCGTAGTTCCAGGTGGGAACGACCTTTCCGCTCTCGCGCTTCGTCGCGTACCAGGACGGGGTCACGTAGGCGTTCACCCCCCGGAAGACGACCAGCGCGTCGCCGTCGCCGAGGTCACGCCAGTGCGGGTTGGCGCGGGCAAGGTGGCCGCGGAGCGTGCCCAGTGGGGAGGCGGTGGCGTCGAGCAGAAACGGCAGGGGGCTGGCGAGCAAGCCCGTCGACCCGTGCGTGATCAGGAGGCCGAGCGGGTGGGCACGGATCAGCCCGTGCTGCGCTTCGAGCCGGTCCTCCCGGAAGAGCGGGGGGGTGTACACGGTCGCTCCTTCGGCGCGGGGCACGGACGGGTCAGGCACGGTTCGGGGCGCCGGGGCCCTTCCCCGTCCACCGGGCAACTGATGGGTTCGACGGCACGGTGCGGGGTCCCGCCAAATTTCGGGTCGAGCCCGGGCCGGTTCCGGTCGGCCCGGCGGTACGCACCTGCCTGACTCGGCCGAGCCAACCGGTTCGTCTGGCCGTTTCCCCATGCTACCCTCCCGGTGGCCTTGCGCAAGGGCCAATCGTGCGGCGACTTATCAGGCCAGCGGCGCCCATTGGCGCCGCATGGGGGGATGCTGCGGACTTCCTCTTCCTCCTCGACCGATCTGCCCCCCGCCCCCTCGGTGTGACGAAGGGCGGCCACCAGAGGCGTCGGGTAACGCGCGGCGACGTTCCGGGCTCCACCGCCGCTGGGACGATTCCCGATCGCTACAGTCGTTTCTGGATCGAGGCGGTCCGCAAAGGCACCCTCGTCACACGGTGGGTGCCGCCCGTATCCGAGCGACAGCGGTGCCCCGCCGGCCGTGGTCGATCAGGTCGTGATCGAGGGGTGTTGCGGGCAGGTGGGGACGGGGCGCACCTAGCCGACCGGGAGAACGGACACTCGGGGCGTAGTACTCCTGCCGTCCGTTCGTGTTCGTCTGTCGGCGCGTGCTAACGGGGGTGGCTCAGCCACGCGCCGTCGGGCGCTGGCGCGCCCAGGGGGTTACCACCTTCTGCAGATCCCCTTGAAGCGCCGAACCCTTCATCGGTTCGCTCTGCGCCCGGGCAGCACCGGAAACGTCGCGCCGAGCGCGGAGAACACGGCCCCTCCGTCCAGGTTGCCGAAATCTAAGCCCCCAAGCAAGCAAACATAAACGCCGGTCCCACGATGAGCAACACGGCGGCCGTGAATGCGTACAACCGTGGCTGCGTTGTCTCTCCCTCTCTGTATGTCCGTTCCGAACCCCGCGGCGCGGTCGGCAGCTGGGAGATTGCCACCCCGGTCGGCTGAGGAGACCGTGCGGGAGAACCCGCCGGTCGTGTGGCCGCCGCTCGGGTCGGTCTTCGCGCTCCTCGATCTGCCCGGGGTGAGCCCCCGCCCGGGCGCGGAGACTCGTCAGTGCCCCATCGGCGTCATCCCCGAAGGCGTGGAGATCGAGGGCGGGCGCGTCGGTAACCACCTCGCCGCCTTCGTCCCGGACCACCACGGCGGCAGGCCAGCGCAGTCCGGAGCCGCCGGGGAGGACGCCGTCGAGGGTCAACCGCATCCCGGGGACCGCTGCTTCGGGGTCCGCCTCGGCGAGGGCTGCATCCTCGACCAGGCGTACTCCTTGCGCACCACGAGAGACGTCACCTCACGGCTACCGTCCGCATCGGGAATTTCCGTCCCTCTCAGCTGCTCCTGCGGCGCGTGCCTCACCCGGCCAGCAGCACCGCCCCTGCCAGGAAGGGGACGAGGACGACGGCGGCGCGGAGAACGACGCGGGGTGCGCGGCGGGTAAGGCGGGCGCCGGCGTAAGCACCGGAGGCGAGCCCGAGGGTGGCGCCGACCAGGTGCGGCGAGGAGACGTCGCCGTGGCGGGCGAGGGCGAGGCCGCCGGCGGCGCTGATGAAGACGAGCGTCAGCATCGTGGTCCCGACCGTCTGCCGCAGCGGCAGGCGTAGGACGCTGAGGAAGCCGAGTTGCAAGAACGGCGTCATGCCGACGCCGAAGAACGCCGCCGCCGCCCCGCCGCTGGCCCCCAGCCCGATCGAGGCCGCCCACTCCCGCGCCGGCCGCGCAACCTCCCCCGCCCAGACGCGCTCGGGTCGCCCGGCGGCCACGGCCCGGGCACCCAGCCGGGTTCGCAGCCAGACGAGCGCGGCCAAGACCCAGAGCGCCAGCCCGGCCATCGTCTGCAGCGTCGCCTCGGGGATCGCCTGGCTGGCGTCAGCGCCGAGGATCGCGCCGACCGCCCCGGCGAGGCCCGCCACCAGACCGATCCGGGGTGCGACGTTCCCTTCCCGGTAATGGGAGACCGCTCCGGAGACCGAGACGAAGCACATCGCTGCCAGGGCGGTCCCGATCGCCTCGTGGACGGGGAGGCTAAAGGCGGTCGTCAGCAGCGCGACCACCAGACCGGCCCCGCCGGCGCCGATGAAGCCGAGCAGTATCCCGAGGGCGAAGGTCACCGCCGCCAGCGTGGCAACGAGGCCAAGGTCACCCCCGGTCACCGCTCCCGCGGCTTGGAGCGGGGGGCGGCCTGCGGCCTGGCCCGGGGCTCGGCGCGCGTCTCGACGACGAACGACTCCGTCTCGACGACCTCATTGCGGCCGCCGCCGCGCAACCCTTCGACGCGCGTCTCGACGTCCTCTTTCAGCTCGCGGCCGCGGCTCGTCACCCACCGCCAGGCGGTGAAGGCGAGCACCAGCAGCACCACGACCAGGCCGACCCAGAGGATCGTGCCGACGACTCTGTTGAAGAGCCAGCCGAGAACGACTCCCACCACGATTCCGGCGACGAAGCCGTAGCTCCCCCACTGGAACCGATCCCGCACCATTCCCACCGGTCCTATGCGTTGGCTCATCGCCATCTCCGTCGCGACGCGGCTTCCATCGCCGCCGGCCTCGTGTCCGGGCGATGGCGCGTGATGGGACAGGGTACCTTATCGGTGGTACCGCGGTCGTGGGGGGTATCCCTACGACCGGATGGGTGGCCGACCGGGTCGAAGGCGGCGGCCCGTCGCCCGTATCCTGCTGTCGGCGCGTCCAGGGGTGGTCGGGATGCCGCACAGAGGTCACCGAGGGGGTCGCCGGAACGGGGACGTCCGCCCGCCACGGCGGGCGGTCACGGACGCAATGGCGCTCGAGCGAACGGGGTCGGGCGCGGGCGAAGAGGGGGGACGATCGCGCCATGACCAATCCGTTCGGCGACCTCGCCGGCTGGGTGACCGACGTCATCGAGGCGCTCGGCTACGCGGGGGTCGCCGTCCTGGTCGCCCTCGAGAACGTCTTCCCGCCGATCCCCTCCGAGGTGATCCTGCCCCTCGCCGGCTTCCTGGCCGGGCAGGGGCGCTTCTCCCTGCCGGCGGTCGTCCTGGCCGCCACCGTCGGCTCGGTCGTCGGCGCGCTGATCCTCTACGCCGTCGGCCTCGTCTTCGGCGAGGCACGGGTGCGGTGGTTGATCAGGCGGTACGGTCGCTGGCTGACCGTCTCCGAGCGGGATCTCGACCGCGCCGTGGCCTGGTTCGCGCGCTACGGCCCGGCGATCGTCTTCTTCGGCCGCCTGGTCCCGATCGTCCGCAGCATCGTCTCGATCCCGGCGGGCCTTGGCCGAATGGGCCTCGGACAGTTCGTCGTCTACACCGCGCTCGGCAGCGCCATCTGGAACGTCGCCCTGATCGGCGCCGGCTGGTTGCTGGGCGACAACTGGGAGGCGGCCGCGCCGTACGTCGAGGTCCTCCAGTACGCCGTCATCGCCGCGGTCGCTGTCGCCGTCGTCTGGTTCCTCTCCCGCCGCCTCTTCGGGGAAGGCCGGCGCAGGCTGTAGCCGCGACGCGCCGTCACGGCACGTCGACCGAGCCGCCATCCCTCAGGATGGCAACGATCGCGGTCGCGAATGCCGCCGCGATCCGCCCGTCCGTGTCGAAGACGGTGACCTCCGCCCCAACCGCCAAACCGGAGCGCAGCAACGATCCGACCAGATCCGCCACCCCCTCGTTGGAGGTGCCGCCAGACCGCCGGGACTCGACCGCCGGCATCACCGCGTCGTCGAGGACGTCGGCGTCGGGGTGGAGCCAGAAGCCTTCGACGCACACCCCCCATCCACGGGACGGTTCGATTTCGGCCGCGACGATCCCCAGCCAGTGCACTGTGGCACGGTGTAGTCCCCCAATCTCGGTCCCAAGGATGTCTCGGCCATCTCGGGGTTCCGCTCGCGCTCGCCAAGGGGGACGACGTCGGCATCGCCCCAACAGCGGCGGGGGACGTCGACGTTCGACAGCCGGTCGTCGCCCCGGCCTGTCGGCAGCGCCAGGTCGTCCCCGCCGGCGGCGTCAACGTGCGCGGTGATGCCGGGGTGGCGAAAATCGAGGCGTCCCTCCGGGACGACGAGCCCGAACCGGCCGCGCCGCCGCAGCGCCAGGCAGGACGCTGCAGTCGCCGCCCACCACGATGGGAAAGCGCGCGGCCGCGAGGGTGGACGCCGATCCGCACGGCGAGGTCGACGAAAAAGCGTCGGATCCCCGCCGCGTTGCGGACGCCGTCACCCGGGGACGCCGCCGGGTCCTCTGGAACTGTCGTCACCAAGGCGGCGTCCGGCGCTTCCAGTCGCTCGAACGGCTCGTGTTCTTGGAGCGCGCCGGGCATCCGACGAACCTCCGGCTCCCGGTCCGGCGCGGCCGGTTGCGGGCTGTGGTTGGACGGCGTGCCGACGACGGCGATCAGGCGCGTGGCACCGCTCCATGGGCTCCCGCCTCCCCGCAATCGGCGGGAGCTACGCTCTCCTCATAGCTCGCTTACCACCAACCGTACGGCACGTTCCGCCGCGGGTTGAGGTTCGGGTAGACGCCGCTCTCGACGAAGCGGTCGACCCGGCCGAGCAGTGCGTCGATCTCCGAGCGGTCGAGGTAGGGCGAGAGCTCACGGACCAAATCTTCGGGGCGGCGGCGGAGGCGGCGCAGGTCGCCTAGTAGGTCGGGAGCGACGCGGGCGCCGACGTATTGCCAGAGGACGGTCCGCAACTTCGGGTGGCGGTGGAAGGTAAGACCGTGGTCGATCCCCCAGACCTTGCCCTGGGGGTCGCGCAGGCAGTGGCCGATCTTCCGGTCGGCGTTGTTGACGAGGTGGTCGAAGAGGACCAGACGCTCGATCTCCGGCCGGCAGCTCCCCCAGAAGCGGCGCGCGTCCCCGTCGTCCGGTGTCGGCTCGACATAGAGCTGGACACTGCCGATGCCGTGCGGCCCGTCGCGGACCACGGTCGGCGGCACGAGGTCCCAGCCGAGGCGGCGACTGAAGACGTAGGCGGCGCATTCCCGCCGGTAGAGGGAGCCGTCCGGGAAGTCGTAGAGGGGCGCCTCCCCCCCGCGCGGCTTGTAGATCGCCAGCTGCTCTCGCCCCTCCGGCGTCTCCAGGGCGACGGCGAACGAGTAGTTCGAGCCCCAGGGGATCAGCTTGCTGGCGGCGAACTCGGCCGTCTGCAGCAGCGCCAGGGCGCCCGCCTCGGGCAATGGCGCCGGCGCCGGGGGAGCGCCCGGCTCCGCGTCGTCATCGCGCAGTTCCAGGAAGAGGTCGGGCATTGGGGCATCCCAGGGTTCGTGGTCTCGCGCTCACGGTCCGGGGGTTCGACGCGGAGGGGGTGGGCGTCGCGGCGACTGCGCCGCCGGGGCGCGGCGAGCGTGGCGGCCATTCTACCCGACGACCTGCCTCCCACAGCCGCCGAAGCGACAAGCGGCCGCCATCACGACCCCCGAGACGGGGCGGTTCCCCCCTACAATGCCCCGTCTCGGCGACCGGCCGAGGGAGAGTGGCCCCGGCGAGGCTGGGCGTCGGCGTGGACGGCGGAAGGGGCAGGGACGGATGAAGATCGTGCGTTACCGGGACGGGGCCGCGGGTGAGGGGCGCTACGGGCTGCTGGAGGACGGGACGGTCTACGCCGCCGAGGGCGACCCCTTCGCCGGGTCGGGGATGACGCCGGGCACGGCGGTCGGCCCGCTCGACGGCCTGGCGCTCCTACCGCCTGTCCAGCCCGGCAAGATCGTCTGCGTCGGCCTCAACTACGTCGCCCACGTCACGGAGAACGACGCCAGCCGGACCGTCCCCGACGAGCCCGTGCTCTTCATGAAGCCTCCGTCTGCCCTCATCGGAAGCGGTGAGACGATCCGGATCGCCAACCCGGACCACCGCACCGACTACGAGGCGGAGCTGGCGATCGTGATCGGCGCCCGCTGCCGCAACGTCTCGGAGGCGGACGCTGCCCAATACGTCCTCGGCTACACCGCCGCCAACGACGTCTCCGACCGGAACCTCCAGAAAAAGGACGGCCAGTGGGTGCGGGCCAAGGGGTTCGACACCTACTGCCCGCTCGGCCCCTGCCTCGTCACCGACCTCGACGTCTCGGACACGTCGGTCGCCTCCCGCCTGAACGGCGAGCCGCGCCAGTCGCAGACGACGGCGAGCATGATTTTCAGCCCGAATCATCTGATCGCCGTGATCAGCGGCGTGATGACCCTGGAGCCGGGCGACGTGATCCTGACCGGCACGCCGGAGGGGGTCGGCCCCATGAGGGCCGGCGACACGATCGAGGTCGAGGTCGGCGGGGTGGGAGTGCTGCGGAACCCGGTGGCGTAGAGAAAGCCCTGGCTCCCGTGAGCGAGAGCGTCGGACCTGCGTAGGGCGTCGGCATCGATGCTCCGGCGCTCCACGCGGAACGTCCTATTGTTCCCCCCGACGTTCTCCGCCAGGCTCCCCTCTCCCTCGCGAGGGAGAGGGGAGCCTGGGGTGAGGGCCGTCCGTCACACCACCAGCTCGCACCCCTCAAAGCCGTCGTCGTAGCCCTCCGTGAAGGCGCCAACGCGGGCCTCGGCCGTGCCGTGGGCGCGGGGGTCGAAGATGTCGATCCCCTCGGGGTCGCCGAGGCTCTGGTAGACGAAGGCGACGCCGTTGGCGAGGCTGTCAAGGCCGAAGACGTTCCGGGTGTCGGTGTCGAGCGTCCAGACGCCGGTGTAGCAGTCGGCCATCAGCTCCAGCTCGATGCTGAAGACTTGGCCAGGCGCGGTCGGTTCCTCAACGCGCTGGAGCCGCACAACGGTCTGGACGTGGTGTGCCCACTCGTGGCCGACGACGAAGGCGACGGCGAAGTCGCCGTAGCGGTCCCGCGTCTCCTGAAGGAAGGGGATGTCGAGGTAGATGCCGCCGTCGCCGGGGCAGTAGAAAGCGTAGAACCCGACCTGGACCGTGCCGCAGCCGCTCTCGGCGTACTTTCCCTGGTCGACGGCGGTGACCGGCGGGGTGACGTAGTTGTACTCCGTGTTCGCAAGCGAGCTCCGGTAGAAGCGGTCGAGGTCGCTGGTCACGTTCTGGAGGAACTGCCGGATGTCGCCGGTGCTCGGCGGCGGCGGCGGCGGCGCGAAGCGGCCCAGCACCTCGGCCACGTACTCCCGGTCCCGCCCGAAGAACCAGCGCCACTCCCCCTCGAAGGGGACCAGGTACATCGTCGAGGCGATCGCTCGCTCCTGGCCGTTCTCGACGAGCGGCTGGCGGTAGGCGACCTCGGCTGCGGTTGGATAGCTCTGGTCGGTGACGGGCCAGGTCCATGCGCCGAGCCGGACGCCGGTCACCTCGGCCCGCCCCGCCTGGGTCAGCCCGTAGATCTCCTCCAGGGCGCGGACGGCCGACTCCCGCGGCACGACCGCCTTGGCGTCCGGATGGATCCGGTCGTAGAGGGCGTTGAACTCCCCCGCCGCCGCTAGATCGACGACCGCCTCCGCCGCCGCCTGCGCGTCCGCCGCCGCCTCAGCGTCGGACTCAACCTGCGGTGGCTGCGGCATGGAATCGGCCTGGCCGAACGCTTGGCCGAGGGCCAGCATCGCCGTCAGAAACACCGCCGCGATCGCGTGCACCGTTGGCTGCTCCCCGCTTCGACGCGCAGAATCGGTGCGCCGGCGAGTCGCCGCGCGTGCTCCGGGACGCAAGTGGCGTTCCCTTGGCCCCCTAGAACGGCACCCTGCGCCGCTCGTAGTGGAAGGGCTGCTCGGGGGCGAGGTCGGCGAAGCAGCGGCCCCCGAGGTAGTCGGGGAAGGCGTAGACGCCGTTGATCTGGAGGTGGCAGCGGCGCTCCTCGTCGTTGCGCCAGCCCCGGGCCAGCCCGATCCGGAGAAAGACGTGCTCCGCCTCGCGCAGCGTTGCCAGCAAGTGGCGGGCGACGCGAGGTGGCTCCAGTTCCTCGACGTCGCGAAGGTAGTCGAGAAAGTAGCGGTAGGCGAGGTCGGTCACGGCCAGGTTGTAGCCGCGCCCGGTCGCGTCCGCGAAGGCGAGCCGGTACTCCCATTTTCCCCATTGCGGCTTCAGCGCGAACGTCACGTTCGCGATACAGCCGGCTTCGACCGTCCCGAGCGAGCGCGTTCCCTCGCCGTCGAGGACGAACCAGCCGTGCCCCGCGTGGACCGTCGCTCCGAAGACGCCCTCGACGCTCCCGTCATCCAATTCAACGAGGAGCGCGAGTCGCTCGGCGGGCTTCAGCAAGCCGCACCGCAGCCGGTGCCGGCCGTCGACGATCCAGTCCTCGGTGTGCGGCGGGTGGGGCCGAGGTTCTTGGAGATCGAGCTCGACGACGGCGAATGGCTGGACGACCACCGCATTGCCGGCGCCGAGCCACGCCTCGGTGATCGCACCGGAGCGGAGCACGGGGCGGATGCAGCGGCCCGCCCCTTCACCGTCCGCGAGGGCTCCGGCGACGCAGACCCGCCCCGCCTGCATCCGGGTCACGTCCGTGACAACAATCTGTCTTCGCATCGCCAAACCTCCGTCGCTGGAACGGTCGGGACGGTCGGACAAATCCCTCAGACCAGGTGGACGACCTCCGTGCCTTCCCAGCTTCGGGCTAATCGCTCCCCGACCAGCCGCCGGTGGCAGCGCTCCGGCGTCGCCTCGCTACATAAGAGACAGCAGGTGCGCTCGGCGAAGAGGGCGCGGTCGAGCGTCGCCGGCACGTCCCGCTCGTCCATCAGCGCCTCGAAGCGGTGGACGTAGCGCGCCCAATCGCGGTCCCGGCGGTAGTCGCCGAGGATGACGTCGGTGGGGGCTAATACGGGGAGGTGCCGGTAGTCGCAGGCGGCAAGCTCGGCCAGGAGATAGCGGAGGTCGTCACGCTTAGCGAAGCCGGAGAGCTGGCCGCCGGGGTTGAGCCGCACGTCGACCAGGCACCGAACGCCGTGCTCCCGCAGCAGCCCGAAGAAGCGCTCGGCCGGTTTCTTCGTGAAGCCGATGGTGTAGACGGTATCGACGGTCGAGGTGGTGCGGGCCACCGCGATCTCCTTTCAGTTCGGTTTCCGGCGCGGTCTACGGGAGGAGGGTCATCTGCTTCGCCTCGACCGCAGCCACCTCGACGATGCCGTCCTTGCGGACGTGCCGGACCTCGACGCCTCGCGTGAGCAGCGCCTGGGCGATCAGGTGGTGGCGGTGGCAGCGGAGCGGGTCTTCCTCGCTGCACATGACCGCGGTCGGCCGCTCCCGCGCGATCTCTAGCAGGCGATTGAGGCCGCGCCGGAACCAGGGGCGGGTGGCGACCTCGTCGTAGTCGACCAGGGAAAGGTAGTCCGCCTCCCCCTCCGGCAACTCCCCCGCCAGGTAGCAGGTTGGGTCGGTCGGCCGTCCGCCGAGGTAGTCGCCAGCGAAGCGGTAGCCAATCGAATCGCCCGCCAGCGTCCGCTCCAGCGCCCCGCGGTTGAACTGCGGTGTGTAGCGGCTGAATGGCACGCTCCGGACGTCGACGACCGTCGCAACGCCGTGCCGACGCAAGGCCGTGACGAACACCTCCCCGGAGAGGTTGCTGTGGCCGATCGTGTAGATGAGGCTAGCCTTTTCCGTCATCACGCTCCGCTCGGGCCGTCTCCCGGCCGGCGAGGGGCACGGGTGGAGGGGTCCGGGGATGCTCCCCTTCAGCCATCCTAGCACGCGCCGAAGGGTCGGGCGCGGCGCATTCGGGTCATCCCGGCGGCACGTCCGAGAGCTGCTCTGCGCCGGTCAGGTCGATCTGTGGCCGGTAGCGGTAGGCCTCGATCTCCCCGGTGACGTAGACGTAGTTGCGCTTGCCGCTGCCGGCGTAGCGGGTCTCGATCAGGCGGAGTAGGGGGGGGCGCCTCCTCGGCGTCGTCGATCCAGAGGTTGAAGGGGCGTTCGATCGAGCCGGCGTAGAGGAGCGCGCCGCCCCCGCGCCACGCTTGGACCCCCGCCTGGAGGTCGCAGAAGCCGGTCTCTGCCTCCCCGCTCTCCATCACCGCCCGGATCGCGCCGTAGTCGAGCCGGACGTCGAGCTCGTCCGCCGGCGTCCCGGTCCGGCGGAAGTCCTCCACGAGACCGGCCCGCATCTCCTACCAGGGGAGGAGGTGGTCGTACGGCCGGGAGGCGCCGCCGGCGTTCGTGGTCGGGTTCCAAATCACCAAGTCGTCGGCTTGGGCCGCCGCCTCGGCCGCCAGCAACTCAGCTTGATAGAGACGGGAGCGCCCGTACTTGGCGAAGTAGGGGCTCCATCCCTCCCGCACCAGCTTGACCGCGAAGTTCTCCTCGCCCTTGTGCACGTAGCAGAGGAGGCGGCCGTAGTTGTCGCGGAAGCGGTGGTCCGCCAGGTCGATCGGCCCGTCCGACTCGAATTCGACGTCGACCCTGACGACCCCCTCGCCTTCCACGAAGTACGCCTTGGCCGTCGCCGAGGCGGCCTTGCCCGCCTCCGTCACCGGCTTGTCCGGGCTCGTCCCGCCGGGCAGGCTCTCCTCGGTGTCGACGCGGGCGAGGCGCAGGCTCTCCTCGGTCCCGTCCGGCAGCGCGACCCGGATCGCGTCGCCGTCGGTCACCTTGACGATCCGGAGATCTTGGAGCCGCGTGCCCATGGGCGCTTCTTCCCCGAACGATGGTGGCGCGAGGACGGCCGAGCGGATGTTTCCCGCCGGCGTCGGGGCCGAGTGCGCTGGTCATGATGACGTCGAAGCGCCCCCGATGTGTTGTCGCCCTGCTAAACGTGCGTCCGCTGGGGTGCGACGACCCGCCCGTTACCCGGCGTCCGTCAGTACCGCCTCCGCCGCCGTCGCCGCGTCCGCCGTCGGGTCTCCCCATGCCGCCACGGCGCTGACCCGAACGAGGAGGTCGTCCCGGCGCGCGTAGATGGTGACCTCCTCGCCGGCGGCCACCGTGCCGCCGACCGCCCGCGCCCCGTCGCCGATCGGCGCGAACGGGATCTCCCGCAGACCCAACGAGACCGCCCGCCC
>CADCWL010000159.1 GCA_902806405.1 uncultured Thermomicrobiales bacterium
AGGCTCAGGGAGAGGGGAATCTGGGGGCGGGGTGATTGGCACGCGCCGGCGGCTCGTCCCCGCGCACAAACCCGTGGCCTACCATCCCTTACCCCTTGACCGCCCCCGCCGTCAGCCCGGAGATGATGCGGCGCTGGAAGAGGAGGACCAGGATCACGAGCGGCAGGGTCGAGACGGCGGCGGCGGCGGTGATCTCGCCCCAGGGGGTTGCCGCCGCGATGTCCGAGCCTTCGAACTGGGCGATCGCGACGGGAGCCGTGAACTGGTTCTGCTCGCTCATGAAGGTCCGCGCGAAGAGGTACTCGTTCCAGGCGGCGATGAAGAGGAGGATCGCCGTGGTGAAAACCCCCGGCGCGGCGAGGGGGGCGACGATCTGGGTGAAGACCTGGAGCCGGGTGCAGCCGTCGACCCGAGCCGCCTCCTCCAGTTCGGCCGGCAGATCCCGGAAAAAGGCGTTCAGGGTCCAGATGCAGATCGGAAGGGTAAAGGTCACGTTCGGCAGGATCAGCGCCCACTTGGAGTTGATCAACCCCCAGTCGCTGAACTGGAGGAAAAGCGGGCTGACGATGGCGATCCCCGGGAACATGGCGACCGCCAGCACCGTCGAGAGGACGACCTGCTTTCCGGGGAAGCGCAGGCGGGCCAGGGCGTAGGAGCAGATCGAGCCGACCGCCAGGGAGATCGCCGAAGCGCTGGCGGCGACGATCGCGCTGTTGAGGAGGGCGCGGGTGAAGCGCGGCAGCGTCAGCACCTTCTCCCAGTTGGCGAGGTCGAAGGGATTCGGCAGGTAGCCGGTCGGGGCGCGGAAGACGTCGGCCGGCGATTTGAAGGACGTGATCAGTAACCAGAGGAAGGGGAGCAGACAGTAGAGAACGACCGCCGCGGTCAGCAGCAGGAGCGGCAACCGCCGCGTCGAAGCGGCCATCAGCGATCCCCCGCCGCGCGCCCGACCGGCGCGCCGAGGACCTTGATGAAGAGGAAGCTGACCGCCATCACCAGCAGAAACGTCGTCACCGCCAGCGCCGATCCCATCCCGAAGCTGAGGTTGGTGAAGATGGTCCGGTAGGTATAGAGGGTCAAGGTCTCCGTCTCGAAACCCGGCCCGCCGCCGGTCAGCACGATCGGCAGGTCGAACATGCGGGCGACGTCGATCAGGCGAAAGAGGAGCGCGACCAGGATCGTCGGCCGCAGCAGCGGCACCGTCACCCGCCAGAACGTCTGCCAGCCCGTGGCGCCGTCGACGCTCGAGGCCTGGTAGAGGTCGCTCGGAATCAGCTGCAAGCCTGCCAGCAGCAGCAGCGCGACGAAGGGGGTCGTCTTCCAGACATCGGCGCCGATCATCGCCCAGAGCGCGAAGGCCGGCGAGGCGATCCACGGTTTGTAGCCATCGATCACGTTGGCGTCGAAGAGGAGGCGGTTGAAGACGCCGTACTGCGAGTCGTAGATCAGCGCCCAGATCCGGGCGGCGACCACCGTCGTCAGCGCCCACGGCACCAGCACCGCCGCCCGCACCATGCCGCGGCCGCGGAAGGCGCGGTTGATCGTGAGGGCGATGGCCATGCCGAGGATCAGCTCGGCGATCAGGGTCGCTGCCGCGACCGTCCCGGTGACGCGGAGCGCGTTGTGGAAGCGCTCGTCGGAGAGGATGGCCCGGTAGTTGTCGAGCCCCTGCCAGGTGCGCGGCGTGTTGGCGAAGCGGAGGTTCATCTTCCAGAGGCTGAGCCAGGCCGCACGCCCCAGCGGCAGGAAGGCGACGGCGAAGATCGTCGCCATCGCCGGCAGCACCAGCCAGAGGGCGAAGCGCGCCTCCGCCCGCTCCTGCGCCGACCACCGGCCACGCGGCCGGGTGGTAGACGGCTCCCGCACCTGGGGCAGGGCAAGCTCGTGGGGTGTCGCCATGGTCTCTCCGTCGGGGATAACGCCGCCGGGGGTGTCTTGGACCCCCGTTCCGAGCCGGAATCCCAGGGTGGGGATCACCCGGGGCGCAAGGCCCCGGGATGTTCGGACGAACCCGGCCAGAGCTTCACCGAGGAACCGGGAGCCAACCCCCAGCGGGGCCGTTCGGAGCCGGTGCCGGGGCCGCCTGCGGGCGCAGAATCGGCTGGATCGCGGCCCATACCATGATATCGGGGCGAGCGTCGGCACCACCGGGAGCCGTCGGACACGCCCTCACGCGGACGAAACTCGGGTTTTGCTCGGAAACGCCGCCGGTACCGTTCTCGCGGGAACGGTCCGGCCGGTCGGGCTACCACGCCCCTCCGGCCGGACCGCGACGCCCCCGGCGGTGCTACTGCGCGAGCAGCGTCTCGATCCCGCTGACCATGTCGGCAATCGCCTGCGCCGGCTCCTTGTCGCGCGTCATCGCCGCGCCGTAGTTCGGTTGGAGCGACTCGGCCGACATCTGGCTGTAGAACGGGGTAACGGGACGCGGCTTCAGCGCCTCGAAGGCGGAGCGGAGGGTGTCGACGTAGGGGTACTTGCCCGCCACCTCCGGCGCGTCGAGGACGGCCGAGCGGGCCGGCAGGTTGCCGTTGACGAGGTAGCGCTGCGTCTGCTGCTCCTGGGACGTCAGGAACCGGATCGCCTCCGCCGCCGCCTCGGCCTGCTCGGAGAAGGCGGAGATCCCGATGTTCCAGGTCCCAAGGCAGCCCGGGCCCGGTTGGGCTCCGTCCTTGGACGGGAGCGTGGTCACGTCCCAGAGGCCCTTGACGGCCGAGGCCTCGCCGTCCAGCGCGGTCGTCGCCGTCATCCACGAGCGGAGGAAGACCGCCTTCCCCTGGACGAAGATGTTCTCGGCGTCGGCGGGAGCTGCCAGGGTGAGGGTCGACTCCGGGGAGATTTTGGCGGCGTAGACGTAGTCGACCAGCCGCTGCAGCGCCTCCTGGCCCGGCCCCTCGCCGAGGATCACGCTCGTCCCGTCCTCGCCGAGCACATCGCCGCCGTGCCCCCAAAGGTACTCGAGGAACGTGATGACGCCTCCCTCGCGCTGCGCCGCCTGGAAGATGAAGCCGGCGATCTCCGGCGTCTGGAGCTGGGTCGCCTGCTGCTGCAGCTCGTCGTAGGTCTTCGGCGGCGTCAAGCCAGCGCCGGCGAGCAAGTCCTTGCGGTAGAAGAGGCCGGGGCCGTTGTTGTACCAGGGGACGGCGTAGAGTTCGGCGCCCCCGCCGGCGTCGTAGGTCGCGCCCTCGATCGTCCCGGCAAAAAAGGCGGCCCGCTCCGCCTCCGGCAGCAGGTTCGCCGCCGGCTGCACCCAGCCGGCCGCCGCGAACTCCGGCACGAACGGGACGTCCATCGAGACGAGGTCGACCGACGGATCCTGAGCCGTCGCCACCGTCACGAACTTGTCGTGGAGGTCGGTTGTCACCGCCCCCTGCTCCTGGTAGCTGATCTGCAGGTTCGGATTCTGGGCATTGAAGGCGTCGACCTGGGTCTGGGTGTAGCCGGTGGTGTCCCGGTTGGCGAACCAGGTCAGCGTCGTCGGCCCCTGCCGCCGCGCCGCGGCGACCGGCGCGCCGGTCCGGGCCAGGACCGCCGCCACCGCCGGCGCCGAGAGGCCAAGGGCGGTGGCCCGCTTCAGGACGCCGCGCCGGGAATAGCGCAGCCGCGTCGCCTCTCGGACCAGGCCGTCGATCCGCTCGTCGTTCATCGCGTGTCCTCCTCGACACCGGCGGTCGTCACCGGGCACTCCGCCGCGCGGCGGACCTACCCTCGATGCCGGCTTAGCATACGCGAACAACGACCGTGCGCTGCTCGCCCATCCCCGCCGTTGGGCCGACGTGGCGTATGATTGTCTACAAGGTTTGTCCTGTTTGCAGCTTAGCCGACGCAACGGCCGTTCGCAATCCGTCGCGGCGGCCCGCCGTGTGGGACGCATGCCCCGGGCCACGGGGCAGACTGCCCGACCGTTGTTTCTCACCCGATCGTGCCGGTCGATCGCCGGCAGGAAGAGGCGCTCGCCGGCACGCGGTCCGTCGTGCCCCGGCGCGGAGGCTCCATGCGCAGCACCCTCACCCACCTGGAATGCACGAACTGCGGCGCGGTCTACCCGGCCGACCGCCTGATGACGACCTGCCCGGCCTGCGCCAAGGTCCTCTACGCCCGCTACGACCTGCCGGCGGCGGCGCGGACGATGACCCGGGAGGCGCTTGCCGCGCGGCCGTGGGACCTGTGGCGCTACGCCGAGCTGCTGCCGGTCCAGGACATCGCCGCCGCGCCGCGCCTCGGCGAGGGGGGGACGCCGCTCCTGCCGGCACCGGCACTCGGCCGCCTCTTCGGGCTTGAAAACCTGCTCGTCAAGGACGAGGGGCGGAACCCTACCGGCAGCTTCAAGGCGCGCGGCCTCGGGATGGCAGTCGCCCGGGCCAGGGAACTGGGCGCCACCGCGGTCGCGATCCCGTCGGCCGGCAACGCCGCCGCCGCGATGGCGGCCTACGCCGCCCGCGCCGGGCTGCCGGCCCTGGTCGCGATGCCGAAGGAGACGCCGGCCACGATCCAGGCCGAGTGCCACGCCTACGGCGCCCGCGTGATCCTCGTCGACGGCCTGATCAACGACGCCGGCAAGGTGGTCCGCGAGGGGGCGACCGGGCGGGGCTGGTTCGACGTCAGCACCCTCAAGGAGCCGTACCGGGCCGAGGGGAAGAAGACGATGGGGCTGGAGCTGGTCGAGCAGCTCGGCTGGCGGGTGCCGGACGCGATCGTCTACCCGACCGGCGGCGGCACCGGCATCGTCGGCATGTGGAAGGCATTCGCCGAGCTGGAGGCGATGGGGCTGATCGGCCCGAAGCGCCCGAAGATGATCGTCGTCCAGGCCGAAGGCTGCGCGCCGCTGGTCCGCGCCTTCGCCGCCGGCGAGCGCCACGCCGCCCCCTGGATCGACGCCGAGACGGCCGCCCCCGGGATGCGCGTCCCGGTCGCGATCGGCGACTACCTGATCCTCGACGCGGTCCGCGAGAGCGGCGGCACGGCGCTGGCCGTCTCCGACGCGGAGCTGATGGAGGGGATGCGCCTGGCCGCCACGCATGAGGGGCTCTTCGTCGCGCCGGAGGCGGGGGCGGCCGTGGTCGCGGCAAGGAATCTGCGGGCATCCGGGTTCCTAGGTGCGGCGGACGAGGTGCTGGTCTTCGCGACCGGCACCGGTCTCAAGCACGCCGACCTGATCCGGGACGAGGCGCCCGTGATCGATCCGCGCCGACCGGGCGCGCTGGCCGCCCTCTTGGACGGGGACCTCGACGGGGGGCGGCTCGGGCGTTCGGAGGCTTAACGGTGTGCCCGTTTCATCGGCGGTCCGGACAAGGGACCCTGATGCATGGCGGCGCCGCGAAACGAACGTACACGGTCGGGCGTTGATCGGTGGTAGGGACCGCGAGGTCGACGTGGCCGCGCGTGCGCCGTGGGGACGCCCACCCGGGGCTGGAAGGGGAGGGGATCGTGACCGAGAACGAGCGACGCGCCGAGGACCTGCTGGAGCGGCGCGATCTGGTCGTTCGCGGGCTGGCAGCGTTCGGGCTGATCGCCGCCACTTTGGCGGCGCTGCTTGCGGGATAGACCCAAAGGTGCGCGGGGCGCGGCGCCCCGCGCGCTGACCGCGACGGCGGGGGATACGCGGACACCGATCGGTTGCGGCGAGGCGGGGGTCGGTGCTCTCCCCGCTCTTCGCCTTCGGGTTTGCATGGCGCCGGTCCGGTCGGCGGGCCCGCCGACCGGACCGCTCTCCCGGGAGCGGCAGGGTAGCCGACCCCGTTGCTGCGGGGGACGGGCTGGGACCGGTGGCGTGCCGCGGATGCGAGCAGGGGCCGGGCCGGTGCGGCTCGGCCCTCTCCGTTGAATGGGAGAGAGACCGGGTGCGACACAACGGAGGCGGAGGGCAGAGCCGACCGCGCCCCACGCGTCCTCGTCGCCCCCGTTTGGCTCCCACCGTCCGGCCGTTTGATGGGCGCGGAGGACGACGACCGCAGCGATCGGGGCAGCGAGCGGCGGTGACGATCGCCGCCCCGCGTCGTGCGCCCGGGGACGAGGGAGGGGAGTGATGAGGCGACGACGGCACGACAACCGAGCGATCACGGGCCGGCCCCGACCGCGGCTTCGCCGCAGCGCCCCCCCCCGCCTCGGAGGTGCGACCGGGTTCGCGCTGCTCCTCGCCTTCGCCGCCGCGGCGTTCGGCGGCGCCACCGCCGCGGGCCAGGGCGCGGCCCAGAACCTCGTCCAGGACGAGGCTCCGGCCGACGCCAGAGGGGCGGCGACGCCCGAACCGACGGCGACGGACGCCGCGGTCCGGGTGGTCCACGGTTCGGCCGACGCCGGCCCGATCGACCTCTACCTCGATGACGCGCTCGCCGTCTCCGGCGTCGTCTTCCCCAGCGCTTCCGACCCCCTCTTCCTCGGCGAGGGCGACCACGAACTGCGGATCGTCGCCGCCGGCGCCGACCCCGAGCAGCCGATCGTCGAGACGACGCTGACCCTCGAAGCCGGCAGCGCGTACCAGGTCGCCGCGCTCGGGCCGCTCGCGGCGCTGCAGGCCAACGTCTACGAGGTCGACCTCGAGCCGCCGGCGGCGGACCGCGCTCGGCTCCGCTTCGTCCACGGCTCCCCGGACGCCGGGCCGGTCGCGTTGACGGTCGCCGACGGCGAGGCGCTCTTTCCCCCGGTCGACTTCCCGAACGAGACCGAATACGCCGACGTCGAGGCGGGCACGTACGACCTGGAGGTCCGCGGCGAGGACGGTTCGGTGGCGCTCGCCCTGCCGGGGACGGAGTTGGAGGCGGGGGTCGTCTACGACGTCTTCGCCGTCGGCGGCGTCGCCGACGGGACCCTGGCGGCGCTGACGGCGACGGCGACCCCGACGGCCCTCCGCGTCGCCGGCCGCCCGGCGGCGATCTTCACCGGCCGCTGCGAGGTCAACGGACTCGACGCGTCGGTCGCGCCGCTGACGAACCTGGCGGCGCCGGCCGGCGAGTCGCTCGGAGCCGAGGCGGCGACGGCTACCGAGAGCTCGATCACCGCGATCCCGCTCACGCTCGACGAACTCCTGGCCCGGGAGCACGCGGTTGTCGTTCTCGCCTCGGAGGAGGAGCGCCAGCGCGTCGTCGCCTGCGGCGCGATCGGGGGCGCCCCGACCGAGGAGGGGGCGCTGATCGTCGGCCTGCCGGAGACGAACGGCTCCGGCTTCGCCGGGGTCGCCACCCTTGCCCCCGGCGCCCTCGACCCGACGGCGACCGACGTCTCGGTCGCGATCGCCGCCGATCTGGTCGACACCGCGGGCGCCGTCGCCGAGACGGACGACGGGGGCACCCCACGGGCGGCCCCCAACCGCGGGGGAGACGCCGAGGCGACGCCGGAGGCGTAGGCATCGCAGTACCCTGTTGACCCGTTGGAACGGTTCCTGCAGAGGCCATCTCGGGTCTCCGGGACCGGGTCGCGAAGCATCCTCGGTCCCGGAGACCCGAGATGGCGCGCGGGGGTCCCGCGCCGGGGCGGTGGATGCGGATGCTCGGGGGCGATCCTCCGGGGAGAAGGACGGGATGATGGTGGAGCGCGCTCGATCGATGCGATGGACGTGGCTCGGCGCGGCGCTGTTGCCGCTGATGCTGGTGGCGCTGGTGGCCGGCGCCGGGATCGGAACAACGGCGGCGCAGGACGCGACGCCCGAGGCGTCGGCGCAGGACACGCCCCCCGCCCTCAGCGCGGAAGAGGGCGGCCGCCCGGCCCACATCCATGCCGGGACCTGCGAGGGCGGCGGCGTCGGGCCGGTCGTTCAGGCGCTGAACAACTTGACCGTTCCCGAGGGCGAGGCGGAGGGTCAGGCGAACGCGCTGCCCGCCGAGAGCTCCTTCACCTCGGTGCCGCTGACGCTCGACGACATTCTCGCCGCCGACCACGTGGTCAACGTGCACCTGTCCGGCGAGGACTTTGACCTCTACATCGCCTGCGGCGAGATCGGCGGCGTGGTCGACGAGAACGGCAGCCTCTCGATCGCGCTGAAGCAGGCGAACGGCTCCGGCTTCTCCGGCGTGGCGGTGCTCTCGCCGGACGTCGCCGACGCGACATCCACCAACGTCTCGCTCTTCCTGACCGAAGGCGCCGTGCTGGACACCGACACCAGCGCCGCCGCCAGCCCGGTCGCCGTCCAGGCGACCGAGGCGGCCGAGGCGGAGGGCGACGAGGAGGGGTCCGATGAGGACGCCGCCCCGACCCAGGAGGCCGAGCTGGAGGACGCGGACGCGACCCGGGAGGCCGCGGCCGACGCGATGGAGGATGAGGGGGAGGACGCGACCCCGACCACCTAACCTCGACGGGACGACACCACGAGCGGTCACGGAGGCGGCGGCTCCCCATGGGGGCCGCCGCCTGCGTCTATCCGGCGCTGGACCCCGACAGCACGGGAGATCACCGGCCCGAGGGCGGAGGTGACGCGCGGGACGGGCCCATTGGATCGGTGGGTGGGCGGCCCCGGGCGATACGGCGGCGGTTGCCGGCAGCGGCCCAGGACTGGAAGGTGGAGGGACGGCGGGATGGCGGACACCGGGGACGGCACGAAGGGCGCGGCGCTGGTCACCGGTGCCTCAAGCGGTATCGGCCGGGAGCTGGCCTCCTTGCTGGCGCGGGACGGGCATCCGCTGGTCCTGGTCGCCCGCCGCCGGGAGGAACTCGACCGGGTCGCCGGCGAGCTCGGCGGCCGGCATGGGGTCGCGGTCGAGACGATCGGGGCCGACCTGTCCGAGTCGGAGGCGGTCGGTCGCGTGGTCGACGAGCTGGAGCGGCGGGGCATCGCCGTCGAGACCCTGGTCAACAACGCCGGCTTCGGCGCCTACGGGCCGTTCGCCGAGGGTGACACGGAGCGCGAGCTGGCGATGGTCCGGCTCAACGTCGAGGCCGTCACCCACCTCACCCGCCGCCTCCTGCCGGGGATGATCGAGCGGCGCCGGGGGCGCGTCCTGAACGTCGCCTCGACCGCCGCCTTCCAACCGGGTCCGCTGATGGCGGTCTACTTCGCAACCAAGGCCTACGTCCTCTCCTTCTCCGAGGCGCTGGCCGAGGAGGTCCGCGGCACCGGCGTCACCGTCACCGCCCTCTGTCCCGGCCCGACCGCGACGGAGTTCGGGGACCGGGCCGGTCTGGAGACCTCGAAGCTGTTCCAGCGCGGCGTCGTGATGGAAGCCAGCACCGTCGCCGCCATCGGCTACGCCGGGATGCGGGCGGGCAAGACGCTGGTGATCCCCGGCGCCCACAACTGGTTGCTCGCCGAGTCGGTCCGCTTTGCCCCCCGCGCCGCCGTCACCCGCCTGGTCAAGCGGATGCAGGAGCGCGTCGACGCCTCGTAGGGCCGCGGCGGCGCCCGCGCGGGACGCCGGGGCCCTCCCCAAGGCATCACGATCCGGTGTCGAGGCGATGGGTGGACGGGGCGCGCAGCGGAGCGCCCACCTCGTGCGCCGCGCCGGAACGCCGATCGTCTGGCGCGGCGGGGTTCCGGCCTGGCCCCGTTCTTGCCGTCTTCGATCCCACGACCTTCCCCGAGCATCGTCTTGTCCCGACACCGGCCACCGCCGCGGCCTGGTCGGCACCGAGGAGATTCCCCGCCATGCGAGCTTGGAGCCCTGCTCGTCCGCATCGGCCCATGGTGGCCGCCGCCCTCCTGCTCGCGGGCCTGGCCGCGGCGGGCGCGCCGCGAGCCCTCGCCCAGGAGGCGACCCCCGCCGGCGAACCCGGCGCCTCCCCCGTCGCCATCGCCTCGCCGGCGGCCCGCACCGCCGACTGCGCGGGGCCGCTCGGGCTGGAGCCGGGGGGCGCCTGCCTCGTCGTCGTCCACGCCGCGGCCGGGGCGCCGGAGGTCGACATCTACGTCGACGGCGAGGCCGCGATCGAGGGGCTGGCCTTCGGCACCGCTTCCGCCTACGTCGGGCTGCCCGGCGGCGAACACGAGATCGCCGTGGTCGAGGCCGGCGCCGGACCGGAGGAGGCGCTGCTCGCGCTTCCCCTCTCCCTGGAGGCGGGGATGGCGTACGAGGTCGCTGCGGTCGCGGCCGGGGACGGGGTGACCGCCGCCATCCTCAGCGACAACCTCGACCCGCTCGACGACGACCGCGCCCGCGTCCGCGTCTTCCAGGCCATCGCCGATGCTCCCACCGCCGAGGTCGCGGTCGCCGGCGGCGAGACTTTGCTGGACGTGGAGGCCGGCTCCGCCACCGGCTACGCTGAGGTTCCGGCCGGGCAGACACCGATCGACCTCGAGGTCCGCGTCGCCGGCGGCGCCCTCACCTTCCCAATCCCGTCCGCCACGCTGGAGGCGGGGCTGGCCTACACCTTCTACGCCGTCGGCGACGTCGCCGACCCGTCGAGCCTCGGCGTCGTCGCCGTCGCCGCGCCAACGACCGGCTCCGCGCGAGCCGGCGAAGCGATCCCGGCGGCGGCACCGATCCGCCTGACGCCCGGCACCCCAGCGCCGGCAACGCCTGCGCCCTAGTCTGGCCGGAGGCGCGGGGCGGTAACGGGGGCGACGATTGGTCAACCGCTCTGCCGACCGTCCTGGCTGATCCGGCTGAGGCGGTCCAGGATCTCGGCCGCTTTGTCCAGCGTCGCCAACTCCGCTTGGGGCAATGTCGCCAGCTGGCGGGCGAGACGATCCGCCCGCCGACCGCGCCCTTCCTCCAGGAGTCGCACGCCCGCCGGTGTCGCGCGGACCAGCGTTGCCCGAGCGTCGGTCGGGTCCGGCTCCCGGGTCACCAGGCCCCCCGCCTCCAAAGCGGCCACCAGTCGGGTCATCGTTGGCGGACGCACCTGCTCGGCGCTCGCCAGGGCACCGATGGTTCGTGGCCCGCCGAAGACGACGACCGACAGCGCCGAGAGACGTGGCCCGGTCAGGCCACTGGCGTCGTCTTCCCGGCGCAGGCGGCGCAGGAGGTGGATTGCGGCGGAGTGGAGACGGTCGGCGGTCCGCCGCACGACCGCATCGGTCGGAAGGCTTGTGCCCGGGTCGTCCATCCCCGATCCTTTAATTAGCTATGCTACACAAGTGTACAAGCAGCGGACAAAGGGAGCAGGGAGACCGTCATGGACGTTCCCCACACGAGTTCGACCTTTGGCCTCTCCGCCCTCGGCCAGATTGCATTGACGGCCCGCGACCTCGACCGGGCGACCGCGTTCTACCGGGACACCCTGGGCGTCCCGTTCTTGTTCCGTGCTCCGAACCTGGCGTTTTTCGACTGCGGCGGCGTCCGCCTGATGCTTGGCCCCGCCGAGTCGGCCGCCCCCGGGCATCCCGGCTCGACCCTCTATTTCCGCGTCGACGATCTCGAATCCGCCTACGCCGTCCTTGCCGGGCGCGGGGTGGGCTTCACCGATCGGCCCCATCTCATCGCCCGAATGCCTGATCACGACCTCTGGATGGCGTTCTTCGCCGACTCCGAGGGCAACACCCTCGCGCTGATGAGCGAGGTCCGGCACCTGTAGTCCACCACCCGCCGCCGGTGGGGCACCTCGGCCACGTGCGGAGCGGGTCCTGCACCGCCGCCACCCGCCAGCGCGCTCGTGGCCGATTGGCCTACCCCTCCAGCCAGCGCCAGAAGTCCGGATTCAGCCGCCGGTAGATGCCGCCCATCCCCGGTGGATCGAGCCGACCCAGCAGCGCCCGCGCCTCGGCCCCCTCGTCCGCCCGATCCGGGTAGTCGGCTTCCGCGACGCGGGCCGTCAGGAGACGACGCCAACAGCCCGCGAAGCGGGCGACCATCCCCGCCAGCCGAACGGGACCGGCGCCGACGACGCCCGGCGGCGGCCAGTCACCGAGACGGGGGGGAGGCCAGGCGTCGGGGTTGAAGCCGGGGAACTCGCCGACGCCGACCGGCTCCCCCGCCGGGAAAGTCAGGACCACGATCCGGGCCGGGGCGTAGAGGCCGCGTCGCCCCCGGTCGACGGCTAGGATCGCGAGCGGGACCTCGACCCGCCCCGGGTAGGTCGCCGACGGAACCGGGAAGCGCGCCAGGCTGCCGGGGTGATGCGGCCCGTTCTCCCGGGCGAAATCGGCGGCTACCCGCATCAGGCCGTCCAGAGACGGGTCCACCGCCGGTGCCGCCGGCGCCCCGCCGGCAAACGACGTAACGTCGAAGCGGACGACCGCCTGCCCCCCGGCGGCGGCGAGGGTGACATGGTCCTCGGTTCGCGACCCCGCCCGGACGAGGAGCCGACCCTCGATCTGCCACGCCCCCCCCGGCGGGGGGTAGGCGTCCAGGTAGGCCTGCGCCTCTTCGGCCGAGTCGACCCGAACCGTGGCGCTCCGCCGTCGTGGGAACGGGCCGGGCTCCTCGGTCCCGTCAACCACCGGTCGGCGCCTCGACCGCCGACGCCACGGGCACGACATCGCCGCCCGGCCGCTCGCCAAGGTCGGCGCCGGGCGCCCCCTGCGCCCGGCGGTTCGCCGGGCCGATCCCGATCAGGGCGTCGATTTGGGCGAGAAAGGTCGGCGGGTCGGGGATATCGAGGCGGGTGTGCATCGCCCGCGTCAGCCGCAGCATCCCGGCCTCCGGGTCGTAGAGGAAGCCGTAGCGGTCCGTGGCCGCCCCCGGCACGGCGGCCGAGAGGGCGACCCAATTGACACCCAGCCGCTGCTCCAGCTCCGCGCCCCCCTCAAAGGCCCGCGCCGGCGTCGCCGCCCCCTTGACCGGCAGCGACGACCACTCCCACCGCTCGCCGCCGGCCGAATCGACCACCTCGACGTGGAACAGGCGGCCGATGCCCCCCTGGCCGGTCGCCACCCGCCCGAAGACGAGGTGCCCGCCGCGCCGCCCCCGGACCCGCGCCTCGTCGAGGTCCGCTTCGCCGCCGATCGCCGCCGCCAGGGGCTCCAGCCGGGCGGCCAGGTCCGCCTTCGCCCGCCGGTTGAAGACGGCTGCCAGGTACCCCGTCGCCGCCAGCGACAGGAGGACGATCACGCACATGGCCAGCGAGACCGCCAGGTACGGGTTCACGCGCCGCCGCCTCCTCCGGGTGCCGATCGGCCCCGCCGGGGGGGACTCTAGCGCACCGGGTCCGGCGGCGACGACCGGACCGGAATGCCCGCACCACCAACGGACGGGGGCGCGCGGGTCGCCACCCCCACCGCCGTCGACGCCCCTTCGCGGGCACGCGGGAGCGCTCGCGGCCCGTGCTGCCGCACCGCTGTGATCTGCCGTGCCCGTTGTCCCGATGCCCGTCCTCGGGACGGTCCGCCGCCGACCCGCCGTCGGCGTGACGCCACGCCCTCGTCCCGATGCGTCGCGGCCGGCCCGCTCCTTCGATGGTGGCCCGACGCTTCGCTGTCAGCCCGACGAAGGAGAGGTCTCATCACCGTGCCGGCCGTTCGGTAGTCCCCCGGTTCCGCACGACGGCGGAGAGGGGTCGGGATCGCAGGGGGGGCACCGGGACGCCCGGGCAGAAGCGGGAGCCGGGCAGGTGGATGGTCGAGGAGCGGGGGCCGGAGCGGGCCCGTGCATGGCGGGCAAGCGGCGCGGAACGCACCGACCGCGTCCCGCGTCTTCGCGAGAAGCCCTCCGACCCCCCGGGAGAGAGAGCAGGGGGACTGAGGGGTGCGTCCCCTCGACCCCGTAGAATGTTCCGGATGCCCGACGCTGAGCGGGCGGCGACCGGTGAGGGGGACGTGATGCGCCGCGGCTGGACGTGGCACCTGGGATTGGGTCGCGAGCTGGGCAACGTCTTCTGGGCGATGGTCGCCGTCGAGGCCGCCTTCGGGTCCTACATGGGGATCTGGCCGCTCTGGATCGAGGCGCTCGGCGCCCCGGTGGCCGTCGTCGGGCTCGTTCTCGGCTCCTCCGGTCTACTCCGGCTCGGCGTGCTCGGCCCCTCGGCCGCCCTCTCCGAGCGGTTCGGCGCGCGCCGTTTGATCGTCCTCGCGCGCGCGATCGCCGGCCTCGGCATGGTCGCCGCGGCGCTGGCGACCCACTGGTCGCAGCTCTTCGTGATGGTCGTCGGCGCCGCGATCGGCGAACTCGCCTTCCCCCTGACCCAGGCCCACGTCGCCGCCCACGCCGGCGTCGCCCGGGTCCGCGCCTTCACGCTCGTCTTCAACGTCGGGCCGGCGGTCGCCTTCGGCGTCTCGCCGCTGATCGCCGGCGGGCTGGTCGCCCTCTTCGGGATGCGGGCCGCCTTTGTCTTCGCCGCCGTCTGCACCGCCGTCTCGATCGTCTTCTTCGCCCGTCTGGCGCCGACCCCGGCGCTGGCGACGACGGACGCCGCCGGGGAACCGGTCCGCCGCTCCTCCTATCGTGAGACGCTGGCCGACCGGCCGGTCCGCCGGCTGGTCACCCTCCAGTTCGTGACGATCTTCGCGATGGCGCTCGGCACCTCCTTTGTCCCGACCTTCCTCGCCGACGAGCGCGGCCTCGCGCCGGCGACGATCACGACCCTCGCCGCCGCCGGCGCCTTCGGCTCGTTCCTGTTCGGCCTCGTCGTCGCCCGCACCCCCTGGCTGCAGCGCTCGCCGTTCGTCGGGATCGCGATCTGCGCCGGCCTCGTCGCCGTCGCCTTGATCACCTTCGCCGGCAGCCACGCCCTCTGGCTGCTGGTCCTCGGCTTCTTCCCCCGCGGCGGCTTCTTTTCCGCCTGGTCCCTCTTCATCGCCGCCCTCGGCGAGATCGTCGACGAGCGCCACCGCGCCCGCTCCTTCGTCCTCGCCGAGGGGCTCGGCGGGGCCGCCTTCTCCTTCGCCCCGATGCTGGCCGGCCTTCTCTACGCCACCCGCCCCGTCCTTCCCCTCCTCGCCTCGATCGCCGTCATCGCCTGCCTCCTCCCCGTCCTGCTCCACGCCCAGCGCGGGATGACGGCCAAACCCCTCCCGGAGGCCGCGGCGCTGCCGCGCGTGGAGCCGGAGCCGGCGTAGGTGGCGGGAATGACGGAGATATGGGCGGGCCCGCGCGTCTGCCCTGGTATGGGCAATGGCAACACGAGGAGGCCGGGAACGGCGTCCGGCATCCGTTCGTCGGCGTTGGCGAGCCGGGGCAGACGCGCGGGCCCGCCGTGGACCGAGTCCCGCGTAGCCGCCACGGCCGGGCCCCCACATCCCCCTGTGCTACCATCGAGCGTTGATGGTGCAAGGCCGGGTCGTGCATACCAGCAAGCCGATCTGAAAGAGGAAGGAACCCATCCATGGCGGTCGAGCCGCTGATCTTTGAGCTGAGCCAGCCGGAGCGTCGGGGGGTCCGCTTCCCCGCGCCCGACGTGCCGGAGACGCCCTTTCCCGACGAGCTGCGGCGCGACCGGCTTGACTGGCCCGAGGTGAGCGAGATCGACGTGATCCGCCACTTCACGCGCCTCAGCCAGAAGAACCACGCGATCGACATCAACATCTACCCGCTCGGCTCCTGCACGATGAAGTACAACCCGAAGATCAACGAGGCGGTGGCTCGCCTCCCCGGCTTCGCCGAGCTCCATCCCTACCAGGACGAGGCGGACGCCCAGGGCGCCCTCGAGCTGATGCACGAGCTTCAGGAGATGCTCGGCGAAATCTCCGGCTTCGACGCCGTCGGCCTCCAGCCCGCCGCCGGCTCCCAGGGCGAGCTGACCGGCGTCCTGATGATCCGCGCCTACCACAGGGAACGAGGCGACACCGCCCGGACCAAGATCCTGGTCCCCGACTCGGCCCACGGCACCAACCCCGCCACCGCGATCATGGCCGGCTTCGAGGTCGTTACCCTCCCCTCCGACGCCCGCGGCAACGTCGACCTGGAGGCGGTGCGGTCTGCGGTCGGGTCGGACACCGCCGGCCTGATGATCACCAACCCGAACACGCTCGGCCTCTGGGACGAGCATATCCGGGAGGTGGTCGACCTCGTCCACGAAGCGGGCGGTCTGGTCTACAACGACGGCGCCAACTTCAACGCGATCCTCGGCATCGCCCGCCCCGGCGACCTCGGGATCGACGTGATGCACTTCAACCTCCACAAGACCTTCTCCACCCCCCACGGCGGCGGCGGCCCCGGCTCCGGCCCGGTCGGCGTCCGCGCCGACCTGGAGGCGTACCTGCCGGGGCCGCGGGTTCGCGCGGTCAGGACGGAAGCGGGCAGCGGGAACGGCGGGGCAACCGACGAGGGCGTCCGTTTTGAGTGGTTCCAGCCGGAGAAGAGCATCGGGCGGGTCCACTCGTTCCACGGCAACTTCGGGATGCACGTCCGCGCCTATTGCTACATCCGGATGCACGGCGCGGCGGGGCTCCGCCAGGTGAGCGAGGACGCCGTCCTCAACGCCAACTACCTGCTCGCCCGCCTCCGGGACCGCTACGAGGTCGCCTACGACCGGACCTGCATGCACGAGTTGGTCCTCTCCGGCTCGCGCCAGAAGGCGAACGGCGTCCGCACGCTCGACATCGCCAAGCGCCTGCTCGACTTCGGCGTCCACCCGCCGACGACCTACTTTCCGCTGATCGTCCCCGAGTCGATCATGATCGAGCCGACCGAGACCGAGTCGAAGGAGTCGCTCGACTTCTTCGTCGACGCCATGCTCCAGATCGCCGACGAGGCGGAGCGGACCCCGGAGGTCGTCACCGGCGCCCCCCATCGCACCGAGTTCAAGCGCCTCGACGAGGTCGCCGCCAACCGCAACCTCAACCTCCGCTGGCAGCCGGCACGCGCCGAGCAGGCGGCTGCGCAGCCGAAGGAGGCGCTGGCGGCCGACTGAGCCGCGCCCGTGGCCAGGAGGGCGTCGCCGATGGCCACGACAAAGCTCTGGAAGATCACGAACTGGAGCGGGCCGGCCCGCCCAAGAGCCGCTGGGAGTTGATCGGCGGGGAGCCGGGGGAGATGAGCCCGCCGGGAGGGCGTCCAAGCACGATCGGTTCACGCTCCCGAGGTTCCCTGGCAACGACGTCGAGGTGCACCGTCTGGGCGGGATCTTCGGCGCCGTCGGTGACTTCGTCCCCTGTCCCGGACGCGACTCGGTGCCTGGCGCGGACGCCGCCTTCGTCCGCGCCGAGCACCTGGCGGCCGACGACCGGGTCGGCTTTCTCCGCCTGACCCCCGACCCGGTCGTCGAGGTAGTCTCTCCCGCCGATCGCCCCGGCGAGGTTGCCGCCGAGACGACGATGTGGCTCGAGGCCCGGGTCCGACTCGTCCGGGTCGTGGAGCCCGGCGGGAGGCCGGTCACGGGCCACGCGACGGGATACGCCCCCGGTAAGTTGGGCGACGACGACGCGATCGAGGGCGGCGATGTCCTGCCCGACCTCCGGGCGTTGTTCGGCGACACGTTCGTCGCACCTTCCCTTCCCCTCCTGGATCGTCGCGGGGCCATGCCGCCCACGGCGGCTCGCGACGGGGCATAATCGCGCCTGAGCAAGCGGAAGGCGCGGCCTCCCGGGCGCGCGGGCACGTCGGAGCGAGAAGGGACGACGGTGGAGCGGCGCCTACGGTGGGGGATCATCGGCCCCGGCAAGATCGCCGAGGCGTTCGCGGCCGGGTTGGCGGAGTCGAGGACGGGCCGGCTCGTCGCCGTCGCCAGCCGGCGGAGGGAGGCGGCGGAGCGGTTCGGGGACGCCTTCGGGGCGGAGCGGCGGCACGAGGGGTACGCCGCGCTGCTCGCCGACGACGGCGTCGATGCGGTCTACGTCGCGACGCCGCACCCCTTCCATGCCGAATGGGCGATTCGGGCCGCCGAGGCGGGCAAGCACGTCCTCTGCGAGAAGCCGCTCGGGGTCAACCACGCCGAGGCGATGGCGGTCGTCGAGGCCGCCCGCCGCCACGACGTCTTCCTCCTCGAAGGCTACATGTACCGCGCCCACCCCCAGATCGCCCGCCTCGCCGAGCTCGTCCGCGACGGCACGATCGGCCGCGTCCAGCTGATCCAGGCGACCTTCGCCTTTCGCGGCGACTTCCCGCCGGACCACCGCCTGGTCGACCACGCGCTGGCCGGCGGCGGCATCCTCGACGTCGGCGGCTACCCCGTCTCGGTGGCGCGGTTGCTGGCCGGGGCCGCCGCCGGCCTCCCCGTCGCCGAGCCGACCGCGGTCGGCGGCGTGGCCGAGATCGGCGCCGAGAGCCGCGTCGACGAGTGGGCGATCGCCTCGCTCAAGTTCCCCGGCGGGGTCGTCGCCCAACTCCTGACCGGCTTCAAGCTGGCCGGCGACAACGTCGTCCGCGTCGTCGGGGAGGGGGGGCGGATCACGCTGCCGACGCCCTGGGCGTTGCGCGGGGACGACCGCCGGGCCCGGATCGTCGTCGAGCGCGCGGGCGAGGCGCCCGCGGAGATCGTCGTCGCCGCCGAGCGGAGCGCCTACGCGCTGGAGGCGGACGCCGTCGCCGACCACCTTGCGGCGCGGCAGGCGCCACCCCCGCTCATGTCGTGGGACGACTCCCTCGGCAACATGCGGACGCTCGACCGCTGGCGGGAGGCGATCGGGCTGGTCTACGACGCCGAGCGGCCGGAGGCGCGGCGACCGCCGGTGAGCGGTCGGCCGCTGGCCGCGCCGTCCCGGCCGGAGATCCCCCGCGGCGAGATCGCCGGGGTCGGCAAGCCGGTCTCGCGGCTGGTGCTCGGCGTCGACAACCAGCGGACGATGCCGCATGCGGCGGTCATGTTCGACGACTTCTTCGAGCGGGGCGGCACCGCCTACGACACGGCCTTCATCTATGGCGGCGGCGCCTGCGAGCGCCTGCTCGGGCACTGGGTCGAGAGCCGGGGCGTCCGCGAGCAGGTCGTGATCCTCGACAAGGGGGCGCACACCCCGTTCGACACCCCGGACGCGATCGCCCACCAGCTGACGACGAGCCTGGAGCGGCTGCGGACGGAGTACGTCGACCTCTACATGCCGCACCGCGACAACCCGGCGGTGCCGGTCGGCGAGTTCGTCGACGTCCTCGACGAACTCGTCCGTGCTGGCCGGGCGCGCGCCTACGGCCTCTCGAACTGGTCGATTCCCCGCATCGAGGAGGCGATCGCGTGGGCGGCGGCGCACGGGCGCGCCGCCCCGGCCGCGATCAGCAACAATTTCAGCCTGGCCCGAATGGTCGATCCGGTCTGGCCCGGCTGCGTCTCGGCCTCCGACCCGGAGCCGCGCTCCTGGCTGGAGCGGACGCGGATGCCGATCATGCCCTGGTCGAGCCAGGCCCGCGGCTTCTTCACCGAGCGGGGCGACCCCGCCGACCGTTCGGACCCGGAGCTGGTCCGCTCCTGGCACCGCGACGACAACTTCCGACGGCGGGAACGGGCGATCGCCCTGGCGGCGGAGCGCGGCGTGGCGCCGATCGTCGTCGCCCTCGCCTGGGTTCTTGCCCAGCCCTTCCCGACCTTCCCCCTGATCGGCCCGCGCACCCTGGCCGAGACCCGCACATCGCTCCCGGCGTTGGGGCTGACGCTGACACTCGAGGAGGTCGCCTGGCTCGACCTCGCGGAGGAGCGGCTTCCCGTCGCCGGTTAGGCCGCGGCGACCGGTTCGGCCCTCCGGTCCGTCGTCACCCTCGGGCGTGGACGGCGAAGACTGCCGTCGACAGCAGGCCGTCCTCAGCGACCGTGCCGGAGCCGACGAAGGCATTGGCGCCGGGGTAGCCCAGGTCGATCAGGGCGCCGCCCTAGTCTCTTCCGCCGTCGGGTCGAAGCCGAACAGGCTGAACTGCGTCCGGTTGTAGGCCGCGTGTCGGGCCATCACCCCCCACAACCCTTCCTCTAGCAGGACGTAGACGGCGAGAAAAACGGCGAAGAGCCCGACGTTGAGGACGAACAGCGGTCCCCGGTCTCCGTCGAGCGGGTGGGGCAACCCGAAGGCGATGGCCGAGCGCAGGATCGACAGCCAGATCCGGTGCCGCGCCCCGATCTTCGGCACCATCCAGCCGCGGAACAGCGCTTCATCCGCCGACCCCTGAACCAGCAGCCCGATCGCGACGATTAGCACCCTGCCGAGCGCGGACCAGCGGATCACCCCCGGTCGGATCGCTTCCCGCTCGATACCGCCGAGCAGGGCCGCGACTGCGACCCAGGCGGCGGGGACGACGAAGCCGAAGAGCGCGCCGCGCAGCACCTTGGCGCCCGCGCCGTGCCGCTCCAGCCCCAGCGTGCGGAACGGCCGGCGCACGAAGAACCGCAGCCACACCCCGAGGAAGAGGAAAAGGGGAGCGAAGCCGGCGACGTCCTCCAGCGCCGTCCCCAGGCCGGAACGCTCCGGCGACGCGTTCCGCTCCGCCGCGATGCCGAGGAGCCGAGTCTGGAGGCGCAACCCTGCTCCGACCGACCCTTGGGTCGTTCCACCTGATGTCGCGCCGACTACGGGTCCTACGATGGAATCGCGGCCGCGCTCCGTAGCGCGCTCCGGGGGGGTCGGGATGCCCCGGCCCGGTGAGTCTCCGTCACGGTGGGAGGGGGACCCTATGGCGCAGCGAGCCATGCCGTCGGCACGGGACGGGCGTCCGGACGACGGGTTCGACCGCACCGGCGGCGCCAAAATTTGGCAGGTCATCGGCGCGTCGGCCGTGGGCACGATGATCGAGTGGTACGACTTCTACATCTTCGGCAGCCTGGCGCTGATCCTGGCGGGGAAGTTCTTCCCGCCCGGCAACGAGACGCTCGCGGCGCTGTCGGTGCTGGCGACCTTCGCCGCCGGCTTCGCCGCCCGGCCGTTCGGCGCCCTCTTCTTCGGCCGCATCGGCGACCTCGTCGGCCGCAAGTACGCCTTCTTGGTGACGCTGTTGATTATGGGCGGCGCCACCTTCGTCATCGGCCTGCTGCCCAGCTACGGCACGATCGGCTTCGTCGCCCCCGTCATCCTGGTCCTCCTGCGCCTGCTGCAAGGGCTGGCGCTGGGCGGGGAGTACGGCGGCGCCGCGGTCTACATCGCCGAGCACGTGCCGGACCATCGCCGCGGCTACTACACCAGCTTCATCCAAACGACGGCGACGCTCGGCCTCTTCCTCTCCTTGCTGGTGATCCTCGCCACCCAGGAGGCGCTCGGGCAGACCAGGTTCGAGTCGTGGGGGTGGCGGGTGCCCTTCCTGGTCTCGATCCTGTTGGTCGGCGTCTCGCTCTTCATCAGACTGCGGCTGCGGGAGTCGCCGCTCTTCGCGCAGATGAAGTCGAGCGGCGGCACCTCGGCGGCGCCGATCACCGAGAGCTTCGGCAGTTGGTCCAAGTGGCAGACCGTGCTGACGGTGCTCTGGGGCGCCGCGGCCGGCCAAGCCGTGGTTTGGTACTGCGGCCAGTTCTATGCCCTCTTCTGGCTGCAGAACCCGGACCTTGGCGGCGTCTCCTCCTTCGACACGAACGTGATCCTCGTCGTCGCGCTGGCGCTCGCGACCCCCTTCTTCGTCGTCTTTGGAGCGCTCTCCGACCGGATCGGGCGCAAGCCGGTGATGATGGCCGGCAACCTGATCGCGGCCGTGACCACGATTCCCATCTTTGCCCTGATGTACCGGTTCAGCCCCAACGGCGGCAACTACCAACCCGTGGTCCTGACCCTCTGTGTCTTCGTCCTCGTCCTCTACGTGACGATGGTCTACGGTCCGATCGCCGCCTTCCTGGTCGAGTCGTTCCCGGCCCGCGTCCGCTACACCTCCGTCTCCCTCCCCTACCACGTCGGCAACGGCTACTTTGGTGGCTTCTTGCCGCTGATCGCGGGCATCGTCGTCGCCCGGGCGGTCGCCAACCCCGACGGGTGGCCGGTCAGCGCCCAATACGCCGGGCTCCTCTATCCGGTCGCCGTCGCCCTGATCACCTTCGTGCTCGGGATGTGGCTCCTCCCGGAGACGCGCCACAACTCCATCACGGCGACGGCCGAGGCGCGGACGGAGCAACGGGTGTCGCCGCTGGTCCTGGCGATTCTGATCGGGCTGACGGTGGTCGCGCTGGTCCTGGCAGACCAATACGTGACGGTGGCGCTGAACCGACCGGCCTTCAACGTGCAGTGGTTCTTCCGCCTCCTGGTGCTGGTCATCGTCGCCGTGGTCGGGTTCTTCGCGCTCACGCGGCGACGCGTCTCCCACCGCGCTGCCGGCGCCGCCGATTAGCAACCGACCCCGACCCTTCGGCCCGATCTTTCCGGTATCCGCCCGAGTCAGCGGCGGAAGTCTCCCCAACGGACGTCTCCCCAAGCCCCTGCCACCCGCCTCGGGTCCGGTCCCGGGGGAGCGACGACGGTTCAGACCTGTCGTCGCTCCCCTCGCGTCCGAGCCCGGAGGCACCCGGCCCGCGTCGAACGATGCATGCCTCCCCGCATCGTCGCCGTCCGCCTCGTGAGCGGTTGAGGGACCGCTTCGCCGTCGTGGCCAAAGTCCTGCTTGGGCAACGGCGCGGACGCGGCGCCGGCCGCCGACGCCCCGTCTTGGACGCCCCGTCTTGATGGTCGGTCGTGGCCGCGGGGCTTCGACGTGGCGTTGGCGGAGGACGGATGACGCTGGAGGTGATCGGCGCCGGATTTGGGCGCACCGGTACCCTTTCGCTGAAGGTTGCATTGGAGACGCTGGGGTTTAGCCCCTGCGACCACATGAGCAACGTGATCGCGGACACCCGCCGCGCCAAGCGCTGGCACGCCGCGGTTTGCCGCAAGGCGCGGGGCGAGCCGATCGACTGGGCGGTGGTCCTCCGCGATCGCCGGGCGACGGTCGACTGGCCCGGAGCCCACTTCTGGAAGGAGCTTGCCACCGCGTACCCGGCCGCCAAGGTGATCCTGACCGTCCGCGACCCCGAGCGGTGGTACGACAGCGCCCATGCCACCATCCACGGCCTCCGCCGCCTGACCTCGGCACCGGGTCCGCCGGCGCTCCCCTTCGCCCTCGCCCGCCTGCTCGTCCCCGGCGCCCGCGCCGTCTTGGCCCTGACCGACGACGTCATCTGGGATGGCACATTCCACGGCCGCTTCGACGACCGCGCCCACGCGATCCGGGTTTTTGACCGACACAACGCCGCAGTGCGGGCCGGGATGTCCCCTGACCGGCTCCTCGTCTACGAGATCGGCGAGGGCTGGGGACCGCTCTGCGCCTTCCTCGGCGTCGAGGCCCCGGTCGACACCCCCTTTCCCCATCTCAACGACGCCGACGGGTTCCGTCGCCGTCTGCGCTGGAGTCTCGCCGCGGGCGTCGCCGCCTCGGCCGCGGCCGCGCTCGTCGTGGTCGCGATGACGACCGCCGCCTGGCGTTCTCTTGGTGCGGGTCGGGGCGCGCGATAGCCCGACAAGCGGTTGGGGGGGTCCTCGGCGGCGACCTCCCCGAGGGGTGATGGCGGAAGGAGACCCGTCCAAGTACCATCCCGGTCTTTAACGGACCCGCTCGTCCAGGGAGTCACCGATGGTCGATCTCTTGCCTGAACGCCTCCCGTGGTTCGTCGCCGGCCCGGCGTTGGGTCTGCTCGTCGTCGGGCTCTACGCCGTCGCCAACCGACCGATCGGCTCACTCGGCGCCTACATCCAGACGTTGGGGATGGTGCGCGGCGGACGGGTGAACGAGCCGTGGCGGGTCTGGTTCTTCGGCGGCGTCGTCGCCGGCGGTGGGCTGGCGGCGCTGCTCCGGGGGGACGTCGCGTTCGGGCTCGGCTACGGCGCGCTGGGCGAGGCGCTGCCGCTTCCCCTGCTCGTCGCCGTGCTCCTGGCCGGCGGCGCGTTGATGGGCTACGGCGCCCGGTGGGCCGGCGGCGGCACGACTGGGCACGGCCTCTGCGGCGTCTCGGTCCTCTCGCCCGGCAGCGTCGCCGCGACCGGGACCTTCATGGTCACGGCCGTCGTCGTCACCGCGGTCCTCCGGATCGTGAGCGGGGGTGCGCTGTGAGGATGAACGCGGTCGGCCTGCTCTTCGGGATCGGGTTCGGCGTCGTCCTCTCCGGCGCCCGACTTACCGACTACGACGTCATCCACCGCATGCTGCGGCTCGAGGATCTCCAGCCGTTCCTCGTCCTCGGCTCGGCGATTGAGATCGGAAGAG
>CADCWL010000160.1 GCA_902806405.1 uncultured Thermomicrobiales bacterium
ACCTGGGGTATCGACTACGCCGAGCGCGAGCGCGACCTTCGCGCCATCTACGCCTTGGCACCGGAGGCGCCGCAGATCCTGAGCGACTACGGCGTGGACTACGTCGTGATCGGTCCGGCCGAACGGCAGGACCTTGGCGCGGACCTCGCCGCCTACCGCACGCGGTACCCGACCGCGATCCGCACCGCCAACTACGAGGTGTTCGCCGTCGGCGATGCCGAGGCCGCCGTCCGCTGAGGACCCGATCCGGACGCGGGGCGGCAGGTCGCGATCCCGCTGCCGCCGAGGGGGAGGACGGGGATGTCCTCCCCCTCGGCGCCTCGATCAGCCCCTGACCAGCTCAGTCGTGATCCACGGCCGGGCCGGCGCCGGCGACCGACGGGTCGACCTCGTCGGCGAAGCGGCGGAAGTTCTCCGCGAAGGCGCGGGCGAGGCGGTGGGCGGCCGCGTCGTAGGCGGCCGGGTCGGGCCAGGTGGACCTCGGTTGGAGGACGGCCGGCGGCACCCCGGGGCAGGCGGCCGGGACGCGGAGGCCGAAGAGCGGGTCGGGCGCGGTGGGGACGTCGGCGAGGGCGCCGCCGACGATGGCGCGGACGATGGCGCGGGTGTGGGCAATGCCGATCCGGGTGCCGACGCCGTAGGGGCCGCCGCTCCAGCCGGTGTTGACGAGCCAGCAAGCTGGCTCGTGGCGCCGCAGCCGCTCCCCGAGGAGCGCGGCGTAGCGGACCGGGGGGAGCGCGAGGAAGGGGGCACCGAAGCAGGGGGAGAAGGTCGCCTCCGGCGCGGTCACGCCGCGCTCCGTGCCGGCGAGCTTTGAGGTGTAGCCGGAGAGGAACCAGTAGAGCGCCTGGTCGTGGGAGAGGCGGGCGACCGGGGGCAGGACGCCGAAGGCGTCGGCGGTCAGAAAGACGACGTGGCAGGGGTGCCCGGCGACGCCGGCGGTCGTCGCGTTGGCGATGAAGGCGAGCGGGAAGGCGGCGCGCGTGTTCTCCGTCAGCGAGGCGTCGTCGAACTGGGGCTCGCGGGTGTCGGGGTCGAGGACGACGTTCTCCAGCACCGTGCCGAAGCGGAGCACGGCGCGGTGAATGTCCGGCTCCGCCTCCGGCGAGAGGTGGATCGCCTTAGCATAGGAGCCTCCCTCGAAGTTGAAGACGCCGCGGTCGCTCCAGCCGTGCTCGTCGTCGCCGACGAGGGTGCGGGTCGGGTCGGTCGAGAGGGTGGTCTTGCCGGTGCCGGAGAGGCCGAAGAAGAGGGCGGCGTCGCCACCGGGGCCGACGTTGGCCGAGCAGTGCATGGTCGCCACACCCTGCTTGGGAAGCAGGTACTGGAGGACGCCGAAGATCGACTTCTTGATCTCGCCCGCGTAGCCGGTGCCGGCGATCAGGACGATCCTCCGGGAGAAGCTGACGACGATGGCCGTCTCCGAGCGGGTGCCTTGAGCGGCCGGGTCGGCCGCGAAGCTGGGGGCGTGGAGGACGGTGACGTCCGGCTCGCGCCCGCGGTCGGCGGCGCGCTCCTCGACGGTCGGCACGATGAAGAGGTTGCGGGCGAAGAGGGCGGACCAGGCGGTCTCGGAGACGACGCGGACGCGCAGGCGGTAGGCGGGGTCGGCGCAGGCGTAGAGGTCCTGGACGAAGCGCTCGCCGACGCCGAGGTGATCGGCGAGGCGGCGGTGCAGGTCGGCGAACGCCTCCGGCGTGAGCGGCTGGTTAACCTCGCCCCACCAGACCCCGTCCGAGGCCGACTCGCGGACGACGAACTTGTCGCGCGGGGAGCGGCCGGTGTGGGCGCCGGTCTCGACGACGAGGGGACCCGTGGCCGCGAGCACGCCCTCGCCCCGGCGCAGGGCGTGCTCGTAGAGTGGGGCGGCCGGAAGGTTCCGGAGCGTCGGGGGCGCCTCCGCGAGGCTCGTCCCGACACCGAGGCGTTGCACCAGTCGATCGACCATGGCTGACCTCCTGTCGCCCCCCGTGCCCTCTGCGGCTTCGTTGCCCGGACACGGCGGGATGGAAACGCGGCCGCCACCGCTCGGCGTGGCGGTCACCACCGTTGGGCCGCCTGCACCAATCATACCGGAGCAGATTAAGCAAACGGCACACCGCGTGCGCAGCCGGCCGGCCGGTCATCCCGGGGCTCCGTCGCGGAAACGGTGCGCGTCGCGGGCCGCCGCCTTCGCCCTCCGCGTCCGGCCGCGCGGGCGCAGGGCCGCGGGCTCGTCTTGACGGCCCTCCCTCCGTCCTCTAGGCTGCGCCGAACAATCGAAGAGCATCGCCGCGGGAGCTTGGGGAGCCAGGCTGAGAGGGTGGCCGAACCGCCGCCGACCGTCGAACCTGATCCGGGTAATGCCGGCGCAGGGAGAGGCCTCCTCTGCCCGCGCCGCCGGTTTATCCGAGCGGCGTTCGTTGTTTCAGCGGCGCGCCCCTCGGCTCGTGCCGGGCCGATGAACGGGGCGGAAGGGAGAAGGCCGTGGACGGGCTGCGCGAGGGCGTCGTCGGGGCGTGGCGGGAGATGCGGGCGGCGCGCCCGCTGGTGCTCTGTATCACGAACCGGGTGACGCCGCAGCGGCTGGCGGACGTGCTGCTGGCGGCCGGGGCCTCGCCGGTGATGGCGGACAACCCGCGGGAGGTCGCCCAGATGGCGGCGATCGCTGGCGGAATCCTCCTCAACACGGGGCTGCACGAGACGCAACCGGCGTCGCTGGCGGCCGCGGCCGAGGCGATTGCGGCGCTCGGCAAACCGGCCGTGCTCGATCCAGTCGGGGCGGGGGCCACGGCGTACCGCAGCGACGAGATCGCGGCGTTGTTGGGGCGGGCGCGGTTCGCCGCGATCCGCGGCAACGCGTCGGAGATCCGGGCGCTGGCGGGGACCGGCGGTGGGGCTCGTGGGGTCGACTCCGCGGACGAGAGCGACGCGGCACGGGGGGCAGCGGTCGGACTCGCGCGCGACCGAGGCTGCGTGGTGGCCGTCAGCGGCGAGCGGGATCTGGTGACCGACGGCGAGCGGGTGGTCCGGGTCGGCGGGGGCCACGAGTGGCTGACGCGGATCACGGGGGCGGGCTGCGCCCTCGGGGGGCTGACGGCGGCGTGCGCAGCGGCGAGCGACCCGTGGTCCGGGACGCTGGCGGCGCACGCGGCGTTCGCGCTGGCGGCGGGGCGGGCGGCGGCGCGGGCGACGGGGCCGGGAACGTTGAGCGTGCTGTTGCTCGACGAGCTGGCGGCGTTGGAGGCGGAGGATCTGCTGGGGGCGGACCTGGCGAAGGAGGCGGTGGCGGGGGCGGCCTAGGGACCCGTCCCTCCCGTGGGGGTCACCGAACGGGGAGGCTGTCATAAGCGGGTGCGGGACGGCTCATGCCGGTTCCAATGATGAGCGCGGCGCCGGCGTCGCCCGGGGCTGGTGCCGAGGCATCCCACCCCCGGGCTGGTGCCGAGGCACCGCACCGACGAAGCCCCACCGGGGGCTGAGCACCGATCGCCAAGCGGCGTCGACCACGTCCGGGCGGTCGTGCCGGAGGCAGGAGGACGGGGATGGAACGGGACTACACGCTCTACTACGTGCTGGATCTGCCGGACCCGGCCGGTCGCGACGCGGTCGCGCTCGTCCGCGAGGCGGTGGCGGGCGGGGCGGGCATCGTGCAGCTGCGCGGGGAGGGGGCGTCCGGGCGGGAGCTGTACGAGTTGGCCCTCGAGCTCAAGGGGGCGTTGGCGGCGACCGGGGTGCCGCTGATCGTGAACGACCGGCTGGACGTGGCGCTGGCGACGGAAGCCGACGGGATCCACGTCGGGGCGCAGGACCTGCCGGTCGGGCGGGTGCGGGCGCTGGCGCCGGGGCTGATCGTCGGCGTCTCGTGCTACGGCGACCCGGCGCTGGCGGAGCGGGCGGCGGCGGCGGGGGCGGACTACCTGGCCTTCGGGGCGTTCTTCCCGAGCCCGAGCAAGCCGGAGGCGGCCGTGGTGCCGACGTCGGTGCTGGGGGAGGCGCGACGGTTCGGGCTGCCGGTAGTGGCGATCGGCGGGATCACCCTCGATCGGACTCCCCAGTTGGCGGCGGCGGGTGCCGACGGGATCGCGGCGATCTCGGCGATCCAGGGGGCGCCAGAGCCGCGGGCGGCGGCGGCGGCGCTGCGGGCGGCGGTGGTGCG
>CADCWL010000161.1 GCA_902806405.1 uncultured Thermomicrobiales bacterium
TGCCGCCGTTGCCGGAGGCCGCCGTGTCGCCGCCGACCACCACGACCTCGTCGCCGCCGGTCAGCTCCTCGAACAGGCCGAGCACGCCGCGCGGGCCTTCCTCTTCCTCTTCGGCCGCCGGGGCGACGTCGCCACCCAGGTCCGCGAAGGTGACGTTCCCGTCGCCGCCGGAGGCGTCGGAGATCGCCGTGCCGGCGTCGGCCGAGGCGTCGAGGGTCGTCTCGGTCGTCACGTCGCCGCCATCAATGGCGACCGCCGCGTCGCCGGAGGCGGGCTGGACGGCCTGCTCCGTGCCGTTGCCGCCGGCGCTCTGGACCGCGCTCGCGGTCTCGGAGCCCTTGGTCGACTCGTCGTCGCTGTCGGCAGACTCTGCGGCGCAGACGTCGCCGACGGTGATGTCGCTGCCGGAGTTGCCGCCGGCGTTGACGTCACCGACGCCGATCGCGCCGCCATCGGCGCCCGCGTCGGCGGTGCCGCCGTTGCCGGCCGCCGCGATGCCGGCGGCGTCGGCCCCATCGAACACGACGTTAGCGTCGCCGCCGGAGGCGTCGGCAATCCCGGCCCCGCCGTCGGCGGAAAGGTCGAGGGCGGTGTCGGTAGCAACATCGCCGCCGTCGATTGCGACCGCGGCGTCGCAGCCGGTGTCGACCGGATGCGGCTGCTCCTGCGGCCGCGTCTCGGTCGACTTGACCGTCTCGGCGGCCTCGCCCGCGTTCGCGAGCGCCGACGGCGCCGTCAGGGCCAGGCTCGCGCCCAGCGTCAGGGCCACGGCACTCAGCCGCAGCGAGTCGGATCGGGTGGGTGCCACTCTGGTCGTCCTTGCTCCGGGCCGACCGCCCGGGTTTGCTGCCCCCGTGGGCCTATGGGATCGTGATTGCCTTTGTCACACCGTCCGGTGGCGCCGCCTCGCGCGGCCGCCGTGCGTTCCCGCTCGCTCCGGATCGCCCTCCCCTTCCGTGTCCCGTGCCCGCCCCATCATCCGGGGTCGCCCCCTTCCAAAGGCCGATCCCCCCGCGGCTGACTGTGCCAGCCGGTCACTCACCCCAACGCACCAGGCTTGCCATTGGTGTCGGGGCGGCGCGGTCGATCGGCGCACCGGTTCGGCGGGGCGGGCGCTTGCCGCGGGGCCGGTTTGGCGCTACAACCCGGGGGCGGCCATCGTCGCCGCAGATCGCCCGCCGACCGGGGGGAGCAGGCCGTTGCGCACCGTCGTCGCCACCCGCTACGTCGCCCCGCTGCGGGAGGGGGGCTCGCTGCCGGCGGTGGTCGAGGCGGACGACGACGGGCTCTACGTGGTCAAGTTCCGCGGCGCCGGGCAGGGGACCAAGTCGCTGGTCGCCGAGGTGGTGGCGGGGGAGATCGGGCGCGCGCTCGGGCTGCCGGTGCCGGAGCTGGTCCTGGTCGCGCTGGACCCGCTCCTGGGGCGGGGGGAGCCGGACCCGGAGATCCAGGACCTGGTGGCCGCCAGCGCCGGGATCAACCTGGGGATGGATTTTCTGCCCGGCGCGCTCGCCTTCGGGGCGCCGGCCGGCGCGGGGCTCGACCCGGATCTGGCGGCCGACGTTGTCTGGTTCGATGCCTACGCCAGCAACGTCGATCGCACCCCGCGCAACCCGAACCTGCTCCTCTGGCACGGCCACCTCCGGCTGATCGACCACGGCGCCGCGCTCTACGTCCACCACTCTTGGGCCGACCCGCTGGCAGTGGCCCCGGCCCGCTTCGCGGGGATCAAGGAGCATGTCCTCCTTCCGGTCGCCGGCTCCATCGTCGAGGCGGACGGCCGGCTGGCGGCGCGGCTGACCGGCGCCGACCTGGGGCGGATCGTGGGGGACGTGCCGGACGACTGGCTGGCCGGGCAGCCCCCCTTCCCGACGCCGGCGGCGCACCGGGAGGCGTACGTCGCCTACCTGACCCGCCGCCTGGAAGCGCCGCGCGGTTTCGCGGAGGAGGCGGAGCGTGCCCGCATCGCCGCTGGCGGGCGGTAACGGCGTGGCCGATGCCGGGGAGCGGGAGCCGTACGCCTACGCCGCGATCCGGGTCGTGCCGCGCGTCGAGCGGGGGGAGTGCCTGAACGCGGGCATCGTCCTCTACTGCCGCAGTCGCCGCTTCCTCGGCACCCGCGCTGAACTGGACGCGTCGCGGCTGCTGGCCCTGGCGCCGGACCTCGACCTCGCGGCGATCGGGCGCCAACTCGAGCAGATCCGGCTCCTCTGCGCCGGGGACGCGGCCGCCGGTGCCATTGGCCGCCTGCCGCAGCCGGAGCGCTTCGGTTGGCTCGTCGCCCCGACCAGTACCGTCGTCCAGCCCGGACCGGTCCACGCCGGCCTCACCGCCGACCCCGCGGCGACGCTGGAGCGGCTCTTCGCGGTGATGGTGCGGACGACGGCCAAGACGGATTGACCGCGGCGTCGACGTGCGGCGTCGACCTCGGCTCGCCGGCACCGAGCGTGGTCGCGGACGCACAATCGATGGCCGCGGACCGCCGTGGTCTACCGGCGGCGGCGGCCGTTCTTGCTTCCGTCGAGGAAGAGCCCGCCGCATCCCTCGCCCGGGCACCGCTTGATCCGCATCGGATCCCCGGCGACGAGCAACTCAGCGGCGGTGCCGGGCCGAGGCGCGTAGGTCGAACGACTTAACCGGCCGGGTCGCCCCGCGACCGGGAGAAATACGTCGACCGGACGACGCCGGTCGCCGCGTCGTCCCCTACCGTAGGAGATGGGCGGCGCGGCGCGGACCGCGTGGCCGGCCGGGCGACGCCGCCGTTCCGCCGCAAGGGCGGTTGGGATCGACGACGGGGTGGAGACATGACGATGGAGGGAGACGGGCGCGGTCGGACACCTTCGCCGCGAATGTGGCGCCACGGCGTCGCGCTGCTGGTGATCCCGGCGCTGCTCTGGCAGGCCGCCGCGGGCGCGACCGCCGCCCGCGGCTGGCCATCCCGCACCGACCCGGAGTACGGCTGGACGATCGCCTGGGACCCGACGCTCTGGACGGAGTCGGCGCCCGTCGTTGGCCAGACCGCCGATTTCGCCCTCGGGTCGGCGGAGCGGGGGAGCGTCGTCTCGTTCCTGGCGACCGAGGCGTACGCCGGCACGCCGGACGTCTGCGTCGCCGCCGCGCCGGGGGGCATCGCCCGCTCGGTGCCCGACGCCGCGGCGGCGGCCCCGCTCGAACCGATGCTGGACGCGGCGGGCGAGCAGATGGTCGGCCGGGAGACGGGCGGCGCCTACGCCGTCTACGCCGTCGCCGACGGGGCGCGCGAGGTCGTCTGGACCGTCCGCTGCCGGACGCTGACGATCGGGCGGGCCGAGTTGCTCGTCGTCCACACCGTCGGCAGCGCCGATTACGAGGCGGAGGCGGTCCGCGTCGCCGCCCTCCTCGCGGGGTTGGCGCTGCCGCTCGACGCCGGGCCCCGGCCCACCCCCCCGTTCGCGTTCGGTCCCGACGGCGACAACGGCTACACCGACCGGGAGTACGGCTGGTCGATCGCCTGGGATCCGACCGTCTGGCACGAGGGTCAGACGGTCGGGGTGAATCTGTCGCTGGCCGACGACGCGAGCGGCGTCGCCTTCGTCGCGATGGCCGACCACGCCGGCGACCCGGCGGCCTGCCACGCCGCCGCCCGCTTCGCCTTCGACCAGATCGCCGGGATCGAGGATCTTGCCCCGGTGCCGGACGGGGCGGGCCCGCCGGCGGTCGCCATCGCCGACCGCGTCTTCACCGCCTACCGCTACACGCACGCCTACACGCCGGGCGGGGAGTTCGCGATCGCCTTCGACTGCCGGACGCTGATCCCCGGGGAGGCGGTGCTGCTGATCACGCACCGGGTCGGGCTGGCCGAGTACGCGGCGGAGGCGGCGCGCGTCGCCGATCTGCTCACCGGCCTGGAGGTGTCGGGGGAGGGGGCGGTGGATCGGGGTGGCCGCGCGATCGACTGAGGCCGCGGGCCGATGCGCGCGAGCGGCGGGACCTTGCACCGTGGCGCGGCGTCCGCATACGGTAAACGCTGTCGAATTGGAATCGATGTCTCTCTGGTGCCGACCGGTCGTCCCGATTGGCTCGCTCTCCGGGGATCGCCTGATGACGCACGCCGACCCGGAGCGGCGCCCGGCGGCGATCCCGCTCTC
>CADCWL010000162.1 GCA_902806405.1 uncultured Thermomicrobiales bacterium
CACCGCCCGCACCGCGCCGCGGCCCAGGGGCCCGCCGCCGCATTGGGGCCGGCGCGCTCTCCGCTTCGAACCTGGATGGGCGCGCACCACGGGGCGTTGTCGGAGACTGGCCCTTACGGGCACCTGGTTTTTGCTCTAGCAGACTGGACGCGGGGCGCAACACGGCCTAGCACGTTGGGCCGTCCCCCCGGGCCGTCGGCGTGGGGAAAGAGTTTTTCGCCCTCACTTATACATATCGTCACGGGGGCAATCTGTGTCACGGTTTTCGTCGCGCACCGTTGTCGACGCTACACTGTCGCCACGTCCGGCCGGCATGGCACCACGGACCGTTCATCACCGGTCAGCGCGACGGGTGTCGTTCGATGAGCAACGCGAACCGTGGCCGAGGGCCGACTCTCCAGCCGCGATGGCGCTTTCGACGCCCGCTCCCGGCGCCGGCGTTTCGCTGGTGCTCGTATCAGGCGTCCGCCGCCAGGACCTCGGCGGGTCCCCATTCCCGCACCCGGAGCGGCTGCGCCGCCATGTTGTCGAGGAAGCCGAACCGCTCCAGAGCGGCGGTAATCTCGGCCGCGTCTTGAGCCTCCCAGAGCGAGAAGATGCGTTCGTCGTGGAGGTCGGGTGACCAGGTCCTGAGCCACCGCGGCGTCCCGCCCTCCTCGATCGATGCCCGCGCCAGCTCTGGGAGGCGGGAAGGCGGCCGGACCGATTCGGCCGATGCCGCTTGCTCCTCCGGTTGGTGGACCACGAGGTACAAGGCCACTGGCGCTGCCCCTTGCTAGGCCTCGGGCCGGCGGCCGCGACGGCGACGGCGCCGTCGAGTCCCCTCGTCCGCTGCCCCCGGCCCGGCGGGCGGCGCGTCGGCGGTTGCCGGCTCGGTGCCCTCGGCGAAGGCGACGACGCCCGCGTCCGGAACGACGGAGGGAGCAAGCACGGCCACGGGAGCGGTCGCCAGGGGCGCCGCCACGGGCGCCGGGTCGGGGGACGGCGCCGGGGCGCGCCCGCCGAGACCGAGCTCGGTGCTGGCGAAGACCGCATCGGTGTTGCTTGCGGTCAGCCGAACCGTGACCAGCTCTTTGAGGATCTGCATGGAGACGACAAAACCGGGTCCCGCCGGCGTCTCGATCGTCTGGCCCAGGCGTGGCATCACCGCCTTCATCTGGCGGTACTGCTCGTTCTCGTAGGAGAGGCAGCAGAGGAGCCGCCCACAAACACCGGAGACCTTCGAGGGGTTGAGCGGCAGGTCCTGCGTCTTCGCCATGTTCATCGAGATCTCGGGATAGACCGGCAACCACGAGGAGCAGCAGAGGGTCCGGCCGCAGCGGCCGAGCCCGCCGAGGAGCCGCGCCTCGTCACGGGGACCGACCTGGCGCAGCTCGACGCGGCAGCCGAGCCGGTCCGCGAGCTCGCGGGAAACGTCGCGCACCGCCGCATCGGGGACGCGCTCGCGCTCGTGCGGCGCGTAGCTCAGGAGGAGCGACGAGCCGTCGAAGCCGTACTCGGCGCTGATGGGCTTCAGCGGCAGGCGCCTCCGCTGCAAGGTCTCTCGGAAGGCGCGGATCGCCGCCGGCGCCTCGCGCTTCAGCTCCTCCATCCGCCGGACGTCGTCGTCGCCGAGGCGGCGCAGGATCGGCTTCGGCTCCCCTTGCAGCCGGTTCAGCGCAATCTGGTGGGGCGCGATCACGACCCGCCCGGCTTCCCGGCCACGGCTCGTCTCGACGACCACCCAGTCGCCAACCTCGAGCCGCAGGCCGGCCGCGCCGAAGTAGTAGAGGCGGCCGGAGTCACGGAAGCGGACGCCGGCGACCGTCTCGCCGGGCGCACCCCGGGCGTCCACCGTCTCGGTCTCGTCGTGGCAGGCGCACTCGCCCACCTTCTCTCCCGTCTCGAGCCGGGTCTTGAAGCGCCCCCGGGCCAGGGCGCGCGCCTCATCGAGCGTGCGCGGCATCGGCGAGATAGCGGGCGAAACCCCTACCGTTGGGGGGACGAAGTCGGCCATTGGAGCACCATCGCTTCGATTGCCAGTCGCGGCCGGACGTTCGCCTCCAGGTCGGAGAGGCAGGTCTGCACGGCGCAGACCGCTCGATGGAGGGCGTCCAGGTCCCAGCCGCGCGCCAGCCCGTCAAGTCGTTCCGCGTGCCCGCGGTAGGTCAGGTAGTGGGGAAGATTGGCGCGCAGCAGCAGCGCGTCGCGCCAGACGCCGAGGAGCGTGTCGAGATCGGCGAAGACCTCGGCCCGGCGCTTCTGGAAGGCGTCGCCGAGGCGGACCGCGGCGACGAGGCGGTCGTAGGTCGAACCGGCGATCCAGCCGAGCGCACGGTCCACGGCTGCCCGCCGACCCTCGAGCAGGGCCGGATCACCGGCCGCGCGGAACGCCCAACCCGGGCGGCCCCCGGCCAGCGCCGCGATCTCGGCGGCCTGCTCCTGGGCGACCCCAGACTCGACGAGGGCGAGGGCAACGGTCGCTCGCGAGACGGGGCGAAGGTCGACGAGCCGGCAACGGGAGCGGATCGTCGGCAGCAGTGCCTCGGCGTCATCGGCCAGCAGCACCAGGACCACGGACGACGGCGGCTCCTCCAGCGTCTTGAGCAGCGCCTCTTGAGCGACCCCCTGCATCGTCTCCGCGTCCTCGACGAGGACGATCCGACGTCCGGCCTCCATCGGTCGCAGGGCGGTGGCCGAGGCAAGCCGGCGGACCGTCTCGATCGAGAGCGAGAGATGCTTCCCGCCGGACTTCTCCGCCAGCGCCGCCTGGGCGGCGAGACCGAAGGTCTCGACATCGGGGTGGACGCCGCGCGCGATCTTGCGGCAGGCGAGACAGGTCCCGCACGGGAGTCCGGGGTCCGGGCGTGTCCCGTCTTGGCAGCAGAGCGCCTGCGCGAAGGAAACGGCCAGCGTCGTCTTGCCGACGCCATCCGGTCCGGCGAAGAGGTAGGCGTGCGCCACCCTGCCGCTCGCGACGCTGTGACGGAGCTTGGCGACGACGACGTCGTGCCCCCAGACTGGCCATCCGTTTGGCGACCGGGTCGGCGCGACCGCCGTCTTCACCGCACCCGAAGGGGGCCTGGCCACGTCAGGCCGCCCGCCGCTTGACGGGCCGCCGCCTTGGGGCCGGTTGGGCCCGCTCCGGCTCCTCGCCCTGCGAGAAGAGCGCCAGGAGCGCCTGGCGGTCGGCGGTCTGGAAGGCAGGGTCAACCGGCAGCGAGCGGACCAACTCCGGCAGCCCCTCGGCGTTGGTGACGGGGTACTCGGGCTCCTCGACGTCCAGCTCGACGAGCGGGTTCAAGAAGACGATCGCGCCGTCCACCTCCACCTCGAGCTGCGCCTCGGTGAGGAACGCCGTCAGGGCGTCGACGCTGACCCGGGCGTCGCGGGACGGGTCGCCGAGCTGGGGACCGCCCAGGCCGAAGAGGCGGCTCAGACCCGCCTTCACCTTCCGCCAGCGACCGTTCCGGTGGCGGATCGTCCCCGCGAGCTCCAGCACGGTCAGGACCAGGACGCCTCCCGGGTGGACCAGGAAGTGCTCGATGGTCCGCTTGCCGACCGGGGCGTAGTGGACCAACGCGTAGCCGCCGCCGAGCTTGCCGAGCAGCGCGTCGAGCCGAACGTCGTTCCGGGCGTTCCACTTCGCGATCTGCTGCATGCCCCGGTGGAAGAGGATCATCCCGACGAAGAGGATCGCGTAGGCGAGGAGGACGCGGGCCGGGTCGAGGAGGAGCCAGAAGGTCGACCCCAGCAGGGCAAGGCCGATCAGGGCGCTCCAGCGGGCGAGGCGCTTCTGGCGGTTGATGTGGGCAACGTTCCGGATCACCCGCGTGGTGGCGGAGGGTCGGGCATTGGTGCGGACGACGGGCATGAGGGCCTCACCACGACGGGCGGCGAGCGGCGACGCCGACTCCCCGGATTCCGCGGCGCGGTCGCGACGCCGCGCCCTCGAAAATACCTCGCTGGGGCGCGAGTTTAGCACAGCGCCCGCCCTGACCCCCCTGTCGGCTAGGTCAGCGGCGGCGCGCCGACGAGGCGCTCGAGCAGCATCCGAACGGCGGCGAAGCCGGCCATCAGGGTCACCGCCAGCAGCAGCGCTCCGGTCAAAAGACCCTGCAACTGCCCGCCCGAGGCGTACGTGCGGTCGCGGCGGCCAAAGAGGACGAGGACGACCAGCGCCAGGGTACCGACGACGGCGACCGCCGAGACGAGGAGCACGATGGCCAGCGGGCGGTACAGGCTTCCCTCACCGGAGGAGACGGCCGCCGCGAGCGGCAGCTGCAGGGCGACCACCGCGGCGAGCTCGCGCAGCCCGCCGATCGGCGCCTGGTGCCAGTCCCCCTGCCGCCAGAGCGTCGTGGCGACGATGAAGCCGAGGACGGTCGCGAGGGCGACGCCCGTCAGGAGGCCGGTCGCGACCCGGAGACGGTTGTCGGGCGTGTACGGGTGAGCGAGACCGAGGTCGAGCAGCAGCGAATTGGCCCCATCGGCGGCCATCGCAACGACGAACAGGGCGAGGAGGGCCGTGACCCGGGCCGGCGGCAGGCGGAACGCGCGGAGACGGCCGCGCGCCGCCAGAAAGCCGGCGGTGACCAGAAACCCGCCGTAGATCCCCGTCATCCGGGCGTCGAGCGGGAGCGCCTCGCCACCCAGGTAGAGGGAATGGCTCGGGCGCTGCGCGCAGAGCCCGTGCAACGCCAGGTGTGCCTTGTGCGCGAACGGCCAGGGGGCGGCGAGGAACGCGCCGAGCAACGCCAGCGCCGCCGCCGGGAATGCGAACCGGCGCCGGTTCGCCGCCTCGCCACGTCCCCGCCGACCGACGAGACCGGGGACGACGTATGCGGCTCGGTTCTCCTGTCCCACGCGACACCGCCTCCGCTCCGGGGATCGATCGGGCCGAAGGCTACCACGCGGCGGCGGCGCCCCCGTATCATCCCCGGCGGCGGCGCGGCCAACGGCGCGATGGGCCGGCAGCGAAGCGAACAGGCGGGATTGGAGTTGACCCTTTGGTAACGAGGCTCGGACGGAACCAACCCGTCCACGCGACGGTGGCCGGGCTCGCGGCACCCATGCGGCGATCGACGGTGGCGGACGTGTTTCCGCCCCGGCTCGCGCTGGCGCGGGGACGCGGTGCGGCGGTCGTGATCGCGACGGCCCTGGCCGCCTTTGCCGGGATCTTCGCCGTCGTGCGGACGCGTCGCAGCGCCGGCGTCGATCTCGGCGTCACGCTGGCACTGCAGCGGCGCCGGGCACCCTGGTTCCGGCGGACGATGCACGCGGTCTCCTGGCCGGGGTTCCCGCCGCAGAGCCGGGTGATCCCGCCGGTCCTGGCCCTGACCTGGCTGACCTTCGGTTTCCCGGTCGAGGCGGTGTTCCAGACGCTCGCCTGGGGCGCCAGCGGGATCTCGTTCTCGGTGAAGCGGGTGATGCGCCGCCCGCGGCCGGACCACCCGGAGATCAGGGTTGCGATCGCCCGCATCGGCGGCAGCTCCTTTCCGAGCGGACACGTTCTCAATTACCTGGGCGTCTACGGCTTCCTCGCCTACCTCCTCGCCTCGCTCCTCCGCGTGACCGCCCTGCGGCGAGCGCTCGTCGGTGCGCTTGTCGCCTTGCTCGCCCTGGTCGGGCCGAGCCGGATCTATCTCGGGCACCACTGGGCGACCGACGTGACCGCCTCGTACCTGCTCGGCACCTCGTACCTGCTGACGCTGACCGCGCTCTACCGCCGGGTCAAGGTCTGGCTCCTGCCGCGGTGATCCCCGACCGGAGCTGGCCGGCGCGCAGTGCGGCGCCATGTCCGGTCGAGGTGGTCGGGCACGGTGGCGCGGGCGGACTCCACCCTGGCAACGGCCAGGCCGCGATGGTCGCCGCCCTCGCCATCGGCGTCGACCGGATCGAGTGCGACGTGCGACGGGCGGCGGACGGCGGGCTGGTGCTGGTCCATGACGATGGCGTGTCGCTCGACAATGGGGACCGACGGCTCGTCCGGCGGTTGACGACGCGCGAGCTGCGCGGGGCCCTGCCGGGGCTGCTGACCTTCGACGAACTGGTCGAACTGGTGTCCGGTCGGGCGCCGCTGATGATCGACGTGAAACGGTCCGGTTACGAAGGCGAGGTCGTCGCCGCGATCCGACGCCACCGCCTGGACGACGCCTCGTCGCTCTCGTGCACGTACGTCTCCACCCTTCGCCGCGTGCGGGCTGCCTACCCGTCGATGCGGCTCGGCCTCTCGACCGGGCACTGGGCGGGCGGAACGCCGACGGCGCCGGGGCGGGTGGCGGCGCGCTGGCTCCTCCGGATCGGGGCGCCGGTCCCGCTCGTTGCCGCGCTCCGCCTCGCCGGGGCCAGCGAGGCGATGCTCCAGCACCGGATCGTCACGGCGCCCCTCGTCGCCACCCTCCACGCGGGCGGCTGGCGGGTCAACGTCTGGACCGTCGATCGGCCCGAGGATATTCGGCGTGCCCTCGCCCTCGGCGTCGACGGGGTCATCTCCAACCGCCCCGATCTCGTCCGGATGGCGCTCGAAGGTCGCCGACCGGGCCGCTCCGGGCAAGCGAGCGAAGGGCCGGCCTCGGTTTGATCCGTCGGCGCCCGGCGTGCTACCTTGCCCTCCAGACGAAGATCGCTTCGGCGTTGAGGGAGACCGCGCCGGGGTCGAGCGCCGACCAGCGAGCCCGGGGCGATGGAAGCCGGGCCGACCGCGCCGATCGCCGGACATCGCTCCCGAGCCGTCGCCCGAACGGCGGGGCAGCACGTGGCCCGTCCAGTAGGCGCGACCGGGGGTCGCCCGTTACCGCGACGCGCGCCCCTGTCCGGGGGCGCGACGGAGATGACCCGCCCTCGGGGCGGGCCAAACGAGGTGGTACCGCGGGTTCGCCCGCCCTCTGCGCAGGGGGCGGGTTTTTGCTGTTTGCCCCCGCCGGTGCCCGGCCGCGATCGCTCACCAGGGATAGGGACCATTCATGCCCGGCTTCCTCGACGTTCCAGCGAAGGTCGATTTCACCGCCCAGGAGCGCGACACGCTCGCCTGGTGGAACCGCGAGGGGGTCGTCGAGACCTACCTGCGGCGCAACGACGCCTCCGAGCGCCGCTACTCGTTTTTCGACGGGCCGATCACCGCCAACAACCCGATGGGGGTCCACCACGCCTGGGGCCGGACCTACAAGGACCTTTTCCAGCGCTACCACGCCATGCTCGGCGAGCGGCAGCGCTTCCAGAACGGGTTCGACTGCCAGGGGCTCTGGGTTGAGGTCGAGGTCGAGAAGGAGCTGGGGCTCAAGAGCAAGCGGGACATCGAGTCGTTCGGCGTCGCCGAGTTCGTCGAACGCTGCAAGGGGCGGGTCCTGACCTACGCCGACCGGATCACCCGACAGTCGATCCGCCTCGGCTACTGGATGGACTGGGACGACTCGTACCTGACGATGTCGGACGAGAACAACTACACGATCTGGCATTTTCTAAAGACGTGCCACGAGCGGGGCTGGATCTACAAGGGGCACGACGTGATGCCCTGGTGCCCGCGCTGCGGCACCGGCCTATCGGAGCACGAGATCGTCACCGAGGGGTACCAGGAGCGGACCCACCTCTCCGTCTACGCCCGTTTTCCCCTCCTCGACGAGGCGGACGCCGACCTCCTGATCTGGACGACGACGCCCTGGACCCTGCCGGCGAACGTCGCCGCCGCCGTCCATCCGGAACTGACCTACCTGCGCGTCGAGCAAGGTGGCCGCGCCGTCTACGTCGCCAAGGAGGCCGCGAAGACCGCGATCCGGGGCGACCACGTGGTCACCGCCGAGGTCAGCGGCGCCGAGCTCGTCGGGCGGCCATACCGCGGTCCGTACGACGAGCTGCCGGCGGCGGACGGGATCGCGCACCGGGTGATCGCCTGGGACGAGGTCGACGCCGCCGAAGGGACGGGTGTCGTCCACATCGCCCCCGGCTGCGGCAAAGAGGACTTCGCGCTCTCCAAAGCCAACGACCTCGCGGTCGTCGCCCCGATCGACGAGTTCGGCATCTACGGCGCCGGGTTTGGGCCGCTCTCCGGCGCCTACGTCCACGAGGTGGCGACGCCGATCGTGCAGGACCTCGAAGGGAAGGGCCTCCTTTACCGGGCGGAGCGGTACACGCACCGTTACCCGGTCTGCTGGCGGTGCGGCACGGACCTCGTCTTCCGGCTCGTCGACGAGTGGTTCATCGCGATGGACGAGCTGCGCGGGCCGATGATGGCCGCGACGCGTGAGGTCGAGTGGATCCCCGCCTTTGGCAAGGAGCGGGAGCTCGACTGGTTGGCCCACATGGACGACTGGATGATCTCCAAGAAGCGCTACTGGGGCCTGGCACTGCCGATCTACGAATGCGGCGGCTGCGGCGGCTTCGAGGTGATCGGGAGCGAGACGGAGCTGCGGGAGCGCGCGATCGCGGGGTGGGAGGAGTTTGCGGGCCACACCCCGCACCGACCCTGGATCGACGCGGTCAAGATCGCCTGCAAGGGGTGCGGGGAGGCGGTCGGGAGGGTGACGGACGTCGGCAATCCGTGGCTCGACGCCGGCATCATCCCCTTCTCGACGCTGGGGTACCGGCACGACCGCGCGGCCTGGGAGGAGTGGTTCCCGGCCGACATGATCTCCGAGAGCTTCCCGGGGCAGTTCCGCAACTGGTTCTACTCCCTGATCGCCCAGAGCGCCGCGCTCGAGGGCCGCGCCCCCTTCAAGACGGTCTTCGCCTACGCCCTGATGCGCGACGAGAAGGGCGCGGAGATGCACAAGAGCAAGGGGAACGCGATCTGGTTCGACGACGCCGCCGAGCAGTACGGTGTCGACGTGATGCGCTGGCTCTTCGCGACCGTCAACCCGACCGCCAACGTCAACTTCGGGCCGAACGTCTGCGACGAGGTCCGCCGCCGTTTCATCATCCCCCTCTGGAACTCCTACTCCTTCTTCGCCACCTACGCCCGCCTCGACGGCTTCGACCCGCACGACGCCGCGAGCGCGGTCCCGCTCGCGGAGCGGTCGCTGCTCGACCGCTGGATCGTCTCCCGCCTGAACCAGGTTGTGGCCCGCGTCCGCGACCGCCTCGACGCCTACGACCCCGACGCGGCGGCGAAGGCGATCGAGGGATTCGTCGTCGAGGAGCTTTCCAACTGGTACATCCGCCGCAACCGACGGCGCTTCTGGCGGAGTGAGGGGGACCGTGACAAGGCCGCCGCCTACCGGACGCTCCACGAGTGCCTGGTGACCCTCTCCCGCCTCCTGGCCCCGTTCGTCCCTTTCCTGGCGGAGACGATGCACCAAAACCTCGTCCGCGCGGTCGATCCCGACGCGCCCGTGTCGGTCCACCTTACCGACTACCCGACGGCCGACCCGGCCCGGATCGACGCGGCGCTGACGCGGGACATGGCGGCCGTCCTGGAGGTCGTCGGCGCCGGCCGCTCGGCCCGGAGCGAGTCGGGGGTCAAGGTTCGGCAGCCGCTGCCGGCGATCCTGGTCTACGCCCGGGACCCGGCGACGATGGAGGCAGTCCTGCGCCTGAAGGAGCAGGTGCTCGATGAGCTGAACGTCAAGGAGGTGCGGCCGCTGGCCGACCTCGGCGGCGTCGTGGCGTACGACATCCGCCCGAACCTCAGCCTGCTCGGGCCGAAGTATGGCAAGCGGCTCGGCCGGATCAGGCAGGCCCTCGCCAAGGCGGAGCCGGCCGCGGTTGCCAGCTCGGTCGGTGCCGGTGTCGCGTTGAGGCTCAAGCTCGACGACGACTCGGAGGTCGCTCTGGAGCCGACCGAGGTGCTGGTCGATCTGAAGCGGCGCGCCGGCTACGCCGCCGCCCAGGGCGCGTCCGTTACCGTCGTCCTCGACACCTCGCTCACCCCGGCCCTGATCCAGGAGGGGCTGGCGCGCGACTTTGTCCGCGGGGTGCAGGACGCGCGCAAAAGCGCCGGTTACCGGATCGAGGACACGATCGCCGTTTCCTACGAAGCGGACCCGGAGGTCGTCGCCGCCATCGGCGCGAACGAGTCGACGGTGCGGGCGGAGACGCTGGCCGTGCGGTTAGAGCGGCTCGAGACGGCCGGCTTCTCCGACGCGGTCGAACCGGAGGCGGTCGCGGGGCCGGGCGGTGAGACCGGCGCGGACGGCCGGTACCGGGACCAGATCACGGTCGGTCAGCACCAGGTCCGGATCGCCTTGCAGCGATCGTCCGGCACGTAGGGTTGAACGGTGGTTCGCCATGAGTCGGGCGCCGGTGGAGCCGGGGTGTCCGCTCCTGTGCGCCCGGCCCAAACGCCACGCCCCGGGGTCGAAGAGCGCCGTGCTATGATCCGCCCCCTATCGCGGCAGCGAGCGTTCGCGGCGCGGCGCGGGGGGCCAGTGGCCGCCGCAGGCGCTGCCCGTCGGCACGAGGGGGCACCATGACTCATCCCCGGCCCAATGACCGCGCCGAGCGGATTGCGCTTGAGCGGCTCGACCGCCGACGGCTCATCCGCACGGCCGTCGCGCTCGGCGCGGGGGCGACGACGGCCGCCGCGCTCGCCGGTCGGCCGGGGGCGGGAGCGGCGGGGCGAACGGCGCGCCAGACCGATCCGACGACGCTCGTCATCGCCGACGCCATCGCCGGCGAGCAGTGGCTCTACATGGATCCGGGCCGCTTCTACGAGATCAACTCCGCGGCGGCGATGCACCTGATCTACGAGACGCTCTACCACGCGCCCGACTCGAGCCGTCCGGACCAGTTCGAGCCGCTGCTGGCCGCCGCCGCGCCGCAGGTGTCGGCCGATGGCCGGGAAGTCACGATCCCGCTCCGGCCGGGCGTCCGCTTCCACAACAGCGGCAACGAGATGACGGCCGAGGATTGGGTCTTCTCCTGGACGCGCCTCGCCAACGTCAACGGGAACGGCGCCTTCCTCGCCACCTCGTACTGGAGCGATGTCAAGGCGGTCGACCCGCTCACGCTGCGCCTCACGTTCGAGCGCGGCGTCGCCCCGCTCCAGGCGATCCTCTCCTCGCTGCCGCTGGCGGTGATGGACAGCAAGGTGATGCGGGAGCAGGGGGCGAGCGACGCCCCGAACGTCGACGCCGCCGGCAACCCGGTCCAGGGCGCCCAGGAGCTGGACACTCCCGCCCAGGACTGGCTCGACGCCGGTAACTCGGCCGGGACCGGCCCCTTCCGGCTGGCGGTTTGGGATCGGAGCACCGAGGTTGTGCTGGAGCGGCACGAGGAGTACTGGGGCACCCCCCACGCGCTGGAGCGCGTCATCTGGACCAACATCGCCGACGCCAACTCGCAGCTGCAGGCGGTCCAGACCGGCGCGATCGACATCGCGTACAGCGTCGACCCCGACGCCGTGGCCCAGGTCGAGGCCGATCCGAACCTTCAGGTGATCAGCGGGCCGACCCTGGCGATCGAGTACCTGGCGATGCACACGAGTGAGGAGGTTGGGGGGCCGCTGGCCAATCGGCAGGTGCGACAGGCGATCGGCTATGCGATCGACTACGCCGGGATCGTCAACGACGTGATCACCGGCGGCGCCGAGAACCCGGGGCCGGCGACGATCGTGCCCCTGCCGCTGCTCGGCTCGCGGGAGGCCCAGCAGTACGCCTACACCACCGACCTGGCGCGGGCCCAAGAGCTCTTCGATGGCTCCGGTGTCGGACCGGTCGAGATTACCTTCAGCTACGGCTCCGGGGACACCGGCGTCGGCGGCGTCGACCTCGAGACGCTGGCGGCCAAGCTCCAGGCGGACCTTCAGCGGATCAATGGATTGACCCTCACCCTCAATCCGATGGACCCCGAGACGAGGATCACCGAGTACCGCGGAGGCAAGCTGCAGTTCACCGTCTCCCCCTGGACGCCCGACTTTCCGGACGTGGACAGCTACGCGGTCCCCTTCGCCCACTCGGGCGATACGGGGACGGCCGCCCGCCGCGTCGGCTACGGAACGCCGGACCTCGACGCGATCCTCGACGCCGGCCTCTACGAGCTCGATCCGGCACGGCGGGCTCAGCTCTACCTCGACGTGCAACGCCGCCTGATCGAGGACGCGCCGTTCCTGATCCTCTACCAGCCGCTCGACCGCAAGCCGGCGAGCGCCGCCGTGCAGGGCGTCGCCCCCCACTCCATCTACCAGCTGCAACTCCGGAACGCGTCGAAGACGGCGTAGGCGGGCGGCGGGCGGCGCGGGCGGGAGCGGTCGATGGGATTGTGGGGCTTTGTCGCCCGCCGTCTGGCGCTCTCCGTCGTCGTGCTGGCGATGGTCAGCGTCGGCACCTTCTCCCTCGCCCACGCGCTCCCCGGCGACCCGTTGAGCTCGGTGATCAGCGAACGGCAGGCGAACAATCCGGAGGTCCGAGCCGCGTTCGAGAAGCGGTGGGGCTTCGACCGGCCGTTGCCCGTCCAGTACCTCTATTACGTCCGCAATCTGCTCCGGGGCGACCTGGGCGAGTCGATCGCCAAGCGGCGCCCGGTCAGCGACGAGCTGAAGCAGCGCGTGCCGGCGACGATCGAGCTGACCCTCTTCGCGATGGGATTCGCCGTCCTGGTCGGGGTGCCGCTCGGGATCGTCTCCGCCGTCCGCCACGACCGCTGGCCGGACCACCTCGCCCGCTTCCTGACCTTGATCGGGACCTCGGTCCCCGTCTTCTGGCTCGGCCTCCTGCTGCTCTACGTCTTTTTCTACCGTCTCCAATGGCTGCCCGGTCCGGGGCGTCTCGACGTCGGGATGCGCCCCCCCGCGACGATCACGGGGATGGTGACGCTCGACGCGCTGCTGGCGCGCGATTGGGACGTGCTCGGGACCGCCCTGAAGCGCCTCGTCCTGCCGGCGATCGTGCTCGGCGCGTACGCGATGGGGATCGTCGCCCGGATGCTCCGCTCCTCGCTGCTCTCCGCGCTCGGCGACGACTACGTGCGGACCGCCCGGGCGAAGGGATTGGTCGAGCGGCGGGTGGTTGCCGGTCACGCCCTCCGCAATGCCCTGATCCCGACGGTCACCGTCCTCGGCCTGACCGTCGCCAGCCTGCTCGCCGGAGCGGTCCTCACGGAGACGATCTTCTCCTGGCCGGGCGTGGGCAGCTTCGCGGTCGACGCGGCGCTCAAGCTCGACTACCCGGGACTGCTGGGGGTCACCCTTGTCGTCGCCGTCGTCTACGTCCTGGTCAACCTGCTCGTCGACATCGTCTACGGCATCCTCGACCCCCGCATCCGCGCGGCCTAGCCGGCGGCCGGGGCAGAACGGACCGACCATGGCCATCGCTCCCCCTCGCCCCCATGCCGCGCGGCGGACGAGCGGCGCCCCGGGTCATGCCGAGGCCGACGGCGCGGGGATCAAGGGCGCGGTGGCGGGTCGCCGACGGACGCCGCTCGGGGACGCAATGCGGACGCTGCGGACGAAACCGCTCGCGCTGGCGGGGCTGGGCGTGATCGCCGCCTGGCTCCTGCTCGGGCTGCTGGCGCCGGTGCTGCCGATCCAGGACCCGAACCACCAGGCGCTCGGCGACAAACTGCAACCGCCCGGGGCGGGCCACCTCTTCGGCACCGACGACCTCGGCCGCGACATGATCAGCCGCGTGATCTACGGTGCGCGGATCTCGGTCCCGGCCGGCATCCTGGTCATCCTCCTCACCGGCGCGTTTGGAAGCCTGCTCGGGGCGGTCGCCGGGTACGTCGGCGGCGCGGTCGACGCCCTGATCATGCGGGCGGCAGACGCGATTCTGTCGTTCCCGTCGATCATCCTGGCGATGGCGATCACGGCCGCCCGGGGCGGACCGGGCCTGGAGAATGCTCTGCTCGCCGTCGGCGTCGTGCTCTGGCCGGAGTACGCCCGCGTGATGCGGGGCCAGGTGCTCGCAATCCGCGCCAACGAGTACGTGACGGCGGCGGAGGCGGTCGGGGCCGACCGCTGGCGGGTCCTCTTCCGCCATATCCTGCCGTCGACCGACGCGCCGTTGATCGTCAAGGCGACCCTCGACGTCGGCGCCGCGATCGTCCTTACCGCGGGCTTGAGCTTCATCGGCCTCGGCGCCGTGCCGCCCGACGCGGAGTGGGGCGCGATGATCAAGCAGGGCGCGGACAAGGGCCTCCAGTACTGGTGGTACGCCGCCGTCCCCGGGATCGCGATCATGAGCGTGGTGATGGGGCTCAACTTCTTCGGCGACGGCCTCCGCGACGCGCTCGATCCCCGACGCCGCGGGCGCTGACCGGGGAGCATCGTCGTCGCGCCGACGCTCGGTCTCTGGCAGGGCGGCCATCCCCTGGCCGATACTGTCCCGGTTTGCCCCGCGTCTGTCCGCACCGTCCCGAAAGGATCGGATCGCCACCGTGTCGACGACCCTCGTCATCCTCGGTCTGCCCAGCGCCGGCAAGACCACCGTCTTCAACGCGATCACCCGAGCCGAGGCGGCAACGGGAACGTTCGGCGCCTCCGGCGACGAGCCGAACCTGGCAACGGTCAAGGTGCCGGACCCCCGGCTCGACCTCCTGACCGAGCTGTTCAAGCCGCAACGGAAGGTGCCGGCCGACGTCCAGTACCTCGATGTCGCCGGAATCGCCAAGGGGATCGCCGAGAAGGGGATGAGCGGCGCGCTGCTCGGCCACCTGACCCAGGCCGACGCCCTCGTCCACGTCGTCCGCGCCTTCGCCGACCCGAACGTGCCGCACCCCGAGGGGAGCGTCGATCCGACCCGCGACATCGAGACGATCGACCTGGAACTCCTCTTCAACGATCTGGCGGCCGTCGAGAAGCGGCTGCACCGGATTGCCGCCCAACTGCCGAAGCTGCGAGGTCCGGAGCGGGAGGCAACCGAGCGGGAGCAGGCCGTCATGGTCCGCCTCAAGGCGGCGTTGGAGGCGGACACGCCGCTGCGCGAGGTCGTCGGGGACCTGAACCCGGACGAGGCGAAGATCCTGCGCGGCTTCGGCTTTCTGACCGCCAAGCCGCTCCTCGTCCTCCTCAACCTCGGCGACGACCAGCTCGGGGAGGCGGCCGAGGCGCTGCTGGGGCCGATCCGGGAGCGCTTCGAGCGGCCGCAGGTCGGGGTCGACGCCCTCGCCGGGCAGATCGAGATGGAGATCGCCCGGCTCGACGCCGACGACGCGGCGGTCTTCATGGCGGACCTCGGCATCACCGAGTCGAGCCTCGACCGGGTCGTCCGCCGCTCCTTTGGACTGCTCGGGCTGATGCCGTTCTTCACGGTCGGTCCGGACGAGTGCCGCGCCTGGACGATCCGGCGGGGCACCCCCGCGGTCGAGGCCGCCGGCACGATCCACTCCGACATCCAGCGCGGTTTCATCCGGGCGGAGGTGGTCGGCTACGACGACCTGATCGCGACCGGTTCCCTGGCCGAGGCGAAGAAGGCCGGCAGGTTCCGCCGCGAGGGGAAGGAGTACCCCGTCCAGGACGGGGACGTCATCAACTTCCTCTTCAACGTCTAGGTGGCTCCTCCGCCCCCCGCGATCGAGGAGGACGACGGGTCGTCCGATGACTTCCTGGAGATCGCCGTCCGCGCTCCTCTGGAGGTGGCGGAACGTGCCCTGGTGCTGGGCGCTATCTGCCGTCGCGCCTTCCTCGAGGAGCGCGCGGGCGAGGTCGACGAAGACGACCCCGAGGCGGAGCGGTTCGACCTGGTTGCCTGGCTTCGGGCCGAGGGCGTCGACGCGGCGGCGACGGAGGAGGAGCGCCGCCTGCTGCACACCCGGGTCGGCCGGCTCGCGACCGAGGCAGCCGCCGAAGCCTCCTGGCGCAGCGAGGCGCTGATCGCCCTCGGCTGGGCCCTCGGACTACTTCCGGACATGCCGCCCTACGACGCTGCGGCCGAGCCGTCGGCGCTGCTGGCGGCGGTGCCGGCGCCCTGGGCGGCGACCGCCGCCTGGCGGCGAGAGGCTACGCTCCGGCCGGAGGACGAGGTGGCCGCCGAGCGGGAGCGGGCCGAGCTCTGGTATTGGCGGGCGAGCATCGCCGACTCGTTCTTCGTCGCGGGCGACGTGGAGCGGACGGCGCTCGCCGTCGCCGTCCGTGACGTGACGACCGAGGCGCGCAACGCGGGCGTACTGGACTCCCCGATCCGCGACGATTTCCCGGCCCGGGGTGCCGCATACCGGCTCCTCGACTCCGACGCCGTCGACGAACTCGCTGCGATCGCCGTCCAGCGGGTGCAGGCTCTGAATTGGCTCTGCGGCTTCGGCTCCGGCTGGGCCGACGTCCCGCTCGAGCTCTAGACCCACCGCGGGCACCGCCCGTCGCGGCCCGGAGATGACGGCGGTCGCGCTCCGTCCTGGACCTTCTCTCATGAGTTCGATTATCATCTAATTAGACAGAAGTCGAATCGAGTCGGGGGACGGCCATGGATGCGGATCGGAGCGAACACCTGGCGCGGCTCTTCAAAGCGCTGGCCGACCCGGCGCGGCTGCGGATACTGGGGGCGGTCGCGGAGCGACCGCTTTCGGGCCGCGAGCTGGCGGAGCAGATAGGGCTGACGCCGCCGACGATCAGCCACCACATGGCCCGCCTGACCGCTGCCGGGCTCGTCCGCGTCACGGCCGACGCCCAACGACGGCTCTACGCTCTGGACCGGGACACCCTGAACGGTCTCTCGCGGGACCCGTCTCCGAGCCACCCATCGCCTCCCCCGCCCGCAGCGCCGGCCGCCGACGCCGATCCAACCGCGGCGGAGGAAGCCGAGCGGGCGAAGGTGCTGCGGAGCTTCTTCGTGGACGGTCGCCTGCGTCAGATCCCCGCCCAGCGCAAGAAGCGGGTGATCGTGCTGCAGCATCTCCTGGCAGGCTTCGAACCCGATCGCGCGTACCTGGAGCGGGAGGTGAACGACCGCCTACGCGAGGCGCACGAGGACGTCGCCACCCTCCGCCGGGAACTGGTCGACTACGGGTTTATGACCCGCGAGGCCGGAATCTACCGGGTCGCCGGCGCGCTGCCGGCGCGGGGACCCACGGTCGCTCAGGAGATCACCGGCAACGAGCACGGCTGGCTGCGAGAGCTCGTGGAGGGAGCCACCGCTCGCGCGCTCGCCGAGTCCGGGGGTTGCGGAACGGGCTAGGGGGGGAGGGGTTCCCGCCGGTCGGCGACGGCCGCAAATCCTTCCCGGGCGGCGGCGACGAACCCGTGGATGAGCCGGGCGTCTTTGCCGCCGCCAGACTCAACACCGCTGCTGACGTCGACGCCAATTGGTCGGACGGCGTCGATCGCCTCGCCGACGTTGGCGCGGTCGAGGCCCCCGGCCAGAACGACCGGGTAGGCGACCGCCAGCCGCGCGGCGAGCCCCCAGTCGGCACGGACCCCGACGCCTCCCGCCGCGAGCGGGGAGTAGCCTTCGAGGTGAAAGGCGATCGGCGGGGCGGCAGCGTCCCGGTAGCCGTCGACGAGGGCGGCCGCGGCGGGGAACGTCGCTCCGGCGGCCGGCCGGAGCGCCTTGATCGCGGGATAACGGAGGGCACGGAGCGACTCCGGCGCCTCCTCGCCGTGGAGCTGGATCAGGTCGAGGCCGGCCGCGTCGGCCGTCGCGTTCACCTCGGCGACCGGCGCGTCGACGAACACCCCGACGGCGACGACGCCCCGCCCGCCGACCGTCTCCCGCGCGGCATGGATGCAGGCGGCTGCCTGCTCCGGCGTCACGCGCCGGCGCCCCGGGGCAAAGATGAAGCCGAGCAGATGCGCGCCGGCCGTGGCGGCGGCGACGGCGTGCTCCGGCTCCCGAAGACCGCAGACCTTGACCCAACCGCGGGCCGGAAGCGATCCGATTCGATCCACGGCGGCAGGCGCCGATTCACCGGGCCGACGCTGCCCGGTCGCCTGCGAGGCCGTCCTCACTGGACACCGTCCAGCAGCGCGCGGACGGCAACCGCGCGATCGGGCGCGGTGATCAAGCCTTCGCCGACCAGGACGGCGCTGGCCCCGGCCCGCCCCAGCCGCGACGCGTCCGCGGCGGTGAAGACGCCGCTCTCGGCGACCAACACGGCGCCGGCGGGGATAAGAGGGGCCAGCCGCTCGGTCACGGCGAGATCGACCACGAAGCTCCGCAGGTCCCGGTTGTTGACTCCGATCAGGTCGGCACCGGCCGCCGCGGCCCGCGCCAGCTCCGGCTCGTCGTGGACCTCCACCAGTGCCTCGAGACCGAGATCGCTGGCTGCTCGCAGGAGCGACCGCAACGTCACGTCGTCGAGGGCGGCGACGATCAGGAGGATGGCGTCCGCCCCGTGCGCCCGCGATTCGACGACCTGATAGAGGTCGACCACGAAGTCCTTGCGAAGGACCGGGGCCGGCGTGGCACCGTCGTGGGCGACGCCGGCGACGGCGGCGAGATCGGCGAGGCTCCCGTGGAAGAAGGGCTCGTCCGTGAGCACCGAGAGCGCCGCGGCGCCGCCCCGCAGGTACGCCTCGGCGACCGCCGGCGGATCGACCACGACCGGGAAGATCCCCCGGGAAGGGGACGCGCGCTTGATCTCGGCGACCACGGCGACGCCGGGAGCGGAGAGTGCGCGGCGGAGCCCGACCGGCGCGGGCCGCGCCGCCGAGCGCCGCTCCAGGGTGGCAAGCGGGACCCGCGCTTTTCGGACCGCGAGATCGGCCGCGGTCCGGGCCAGGATGCGGTCGAGGACCGTGCCGGTCTGGAGGGATGGACCGGTCACGGCGTCACCGACGCGGACGCCGCCAGGTCGGACGACAGGTCGGCCAAGCGGGTCAGCGTCGCCAGGGCAGCCCCGGAGTCGATCGCGGTGGCCGCCAGCTCGACACCCTCGGCGACGGAGGCCGCGGCGTCGGCGGCGTAGATGCCGGCGCCGGCGTTGAGGAGCGTTACGGCCCGGCGTGGACCCGGCTCGCCGCTCAGGACGGCGCGGGTGATCGCGACATTTGCCGCGACATCACCGCCACGGAGGTCCTCGACCGTCGCCCGCCCGAGACCGAACTCCTCGGGCGTTATCTGGAAGACCCGGATCTCGCCGTGGCGGGCGTCGTACTCCGTCACGGTCGTCGGCCCGGCGATGCCAATCTCGTCGAGCCCTTCTGCGGCGTGAACAAGGACGGCGCGCTCGCTGCCGAGTCGGGCGAGGACCCGGGCCAGCTTGCGGGCGATCTCCGGGTGGCCGACCCCGATGAGCTGATGGCCGGCGCCGGCCGGGTTGGTCAGCGGGCCGAGGATGTTGAAGATGGTTCGGATCCCGATCTCCCGCCGCGTCGGCCCTACGAAGCGCATTGCCGGGTGGAAGGCTGGGGCGTACATGAAGCCGATCCCGACCTCCTCGATGCAGCGGGCGACGGCCGCCGGCGTCAGCTCGACGGCGACGCCGAGCCCTTCCAGCAGGTCGGCGGAGCCGCAGCGCGAGGTGACCGCCCGGTTGCCGTGTTTTGCGACGCGGACCCCGGCGCCGGCGATCGCGAACGAGGCGGTGGTCGAGATGTTGAAGGTGCCGGATGCGTCGCCGCCGGTGCCGCAGGTGTCGACCAGCGGCCCCAGCCCCGGTGCAACCTCGACGCGGAGGGCGTGCCGCCGCATCGTCTCCGCGAAGCCCGCGATCTCTTCGACCGTCTCGCCGCGCATCCGCAGCGCGGTGACGAGCGCGGCGATCTGGGCGTCGGCGACGCCACCCCCCATCACGGCGTCCATCGCCGCCGCCGCCTCGTCGAGGGTGAGCTCGCGCCCGTCGACGACGCCCCGGATCGCCTGCTTGATGTCCGACCTGCTGACGGCAGCGACGGCCACGCGCTCTCTCCTATCCGTAGACGGCGACGGACGGCTCGGCCCGCCGCCGCGAGGCCGGCCCGATGCCGAGGAAGTTGGCGAGGAGGTCATCGCCCCTCGGCGTCAGGATCGACTCCGGGTGGAACTGGACCCCCTCAACGTCGAGCTCCCGGTGGCGCAACCCCATGATCAACCCGTCCGCCTCTGCCGTCACCTCCAGCACGGGCGGCAGCGACGAACGCTCCACGATCAGCGAGTGGTACCGGGTGGCGACGAACGGGTCGGGCAGCCCGGCGAAGACGCCCTTGCCGACGTGCCGGATCGGGGAAGTCTTGCCGTGCATGAGCGATGGCGCGCGAACGACGCGCCCCCCAAAGGCGGCTCCGATCGCCTGGTGACCGAGACAGACGCCGAGGATCGGCACGCGCCCGGCCAGCCGCCGCACGAGCGGCACGGTGATCCCGGCCTCCGCCGGGGTGCAGGGTCCCGGGGAGAGGACCAAGCCGCGGAGATGGGGGATCAGCGCCGCCACCTCGTCGACCGTCACCTGGTCGTTGCGGGCGACCGTCACCTCCGCCCCCAGCCCGCGGAGCGCCTGGTAGAGATTGAAGGTGAACGAATCGTAATTGTCGAGCAGGTAGATCATGGGTCGTCCCTTTCGGCGGACGGAGGCGCTTCGGCGGCGGGGATCGCCCCTACTCTTCCGACCGCTCCAGCTGCTCGGCGAGCTCGATCGCCCGCAGCGGAGCGCGCATCTTCTGACGGCTCTCGGCGTGCTCCCCGGCCGGGGTGCTGTCGGCGACGATGCCGCCCCCGGCCTGCATCGAGGCGACCCCATCTTTGACCACCATCGTCCGCAGCGCGATCGCGGTGTCCATGCCGCCGGCGAAGTCGACGTAGCCGACCGCCCCGGCGTAGGGACCGCGGCGGTCGGTCTCGAGCTCGGCGATGATCTCCATCGCCCGCACCTTCGGCGCGCCGGAGACGGTTCCCGCGGGGAAGCAGGAGCGGAGCGCGTCGAAGCCCGAGAGCCCTTCCTCCAGCTCCCCCTCGACGTGGCTGACAAGGTGCATGACGTGGGAGTAGCGCTCCACTCCCATGAACTGGGGAACGCGGACGCTGCCCGCCGTCGCGATCCGGCCGACGTCGTTGCGCCCGAGATCGACGAGCATGACGTGCTCCGCCCGCTCCTTCTCGTCCGCCGCGAGCTCGGCGGCGAGCGCCGCGTCCGCCGCGGCGTCCGCGCCGCGGGGTCGGGTGCCGGCGATCGGGTGGTTGGTTACGGTCCGGCCCTCGAGCCGGACGAGCAACTCCGGCGAGGCGCCAACGATCTGGTGGTCGAGGTAGTCGAGGTAGAACATGTACGGCGACGGGTTGACCGTCCGCAGCGCGCGGTAGATCGTGAACGGGTGGACCGGCGTCTCGACGTCGACCCGCTGGGAGAGGACGACCTGGAAGATATCGCCGGCGGCGATGTACTCCTGGGCACGCGCGACGATCTCGTGGTACCGGGCCTCGGGCGTGTTCGAGCGGCAGCGGTCCGTGACCGGACCGGCGACCGGTGCCCCGCCGCGGGGTAAGTCGGGCGTTCGCTCACGGAGGAGCCGGACGAGACCGTTGACGCGGGACACGGCCGCCTCGTACGCGTCGGTAAGCGGCTCGGTCCCATCGATCCGGACGTGGGCAACGGCCTTGATCGTCCGAGCCAGATGGTCGAAGACCAGGAGCGAGTCGACCAGCATGAAGGCGCCGTCCGGCAGCCCAAGGCCGGGTCCGGGCGCCGCGGGCACCCGCGGCTCGAAGGCGCGGACCGCCTCGTACGACAGGTACCCGACCGCACCCCCGACGAAGCGGGGCAACGACCTGCCCGGCATGTCGGACGAGCGGTGGGGCGCAATCAGCCCGGCCACGGCCGTGAGCGGATCGACGTACGGTTCCTCGCGGCGCTGACCGTCGTCGACGACGGCGACGCCGTCCCGCAGCGTCAACATCGCGATCGGGTCGGCACCGATGAACGAGTACCGGGCCAGCCGTTCCCCCCCCTCGATGCTCTCCAACAGGAAGGCGGGCCGGTCGCGCCGAACTTTAAGGAAGGCGGAGACGGGCGTTTCCAGGTCGGCCATCAACTCGCGGAAGATCGGGACGGTGGTCACCCCGGCGGGCGCCGCTTCCGCCAGCGATCGCACCTCGTCGAGCGAGGGCGTCGTCGGGGCCGGACGGCCGGCGTCCCGCGGGAAGCCCAACGGGGTCAACGTCTGGACCATTGGGCCATCCCTTCCCGCCCGAGCCGGCGGCTCGGGCGCGCAAAAAACCCCCGTCCCAAAAGGGACGGAGGTGCGCGCTGCACGCTCCGCGGTACCACCCTCGTTGGAGCCGGCCACGGCCGCGCTCCCACTCCGCGCGTACGGGACGGGTGAGCGACGGTTTCGCTCCCGGCCGATACGCCGCTCCCGGTAACGGGGGAGACACCGATGCCGCCTACCAGGCCGGGCGCAGACCGAGCCGTTCGGGGCACGACTCACGGATCCATTCGACGCCCGCACGGCACCGGGCTCCCACCAGCCCCGGCTCGCTCACCCGCGCGTTGCGGCGCCTACTCGTTCCGATCACCGTCGTTCGCCGTCTTTGATTGGGCGGGACTCTAGCAAGCGTCGACGGACCTGTCAAGCGGCTCGCGGCGCTGCGTCCGCGTCGTTCGCGGCGGCGACGAAGAGGCGAGCGGCGAGTGACGCGCCTAGTTCACCGGCACTTCTCCGGCCGCCACGGCGGACTCCGACACGGGCGGTTTCCCGTATGCCAATATGGACTGAACCGCCGGCAAAGGGCCACCACGGCGCGGTTGCGTCTGTCTTCGCGCGACCGTACGATAGCCCGCCGGTTCGATGGTGGCATCGGCGCGCGGGGTGGCTCCGGGCGACACCCGCCCCGAACGGGTATGGGAGGCTGGTATGCGTGACGGTCGTCTCGGTCGAGCCCGCGGCGCGTCCGCTGCCCTCGGCGTCGCGATGCTCCTGCTGCTGTCCGCATGCGGCGAAAACGACGACGAGCCCGAACCCGCGACCGCCGAAGCCACCGCTGACGCCGGGGTGACCGAGGCCGGCGAAGAGGCGGCGCCGCCCGAAACCGGCGACCAGGCAGCGCTTGAGGCGACGGCGGCGGCGGTCGACGAAGCGGCGGCGCCGACTCCCGCAGCGCAGACGGTGGGGTCCCCGGCTGCGTCGCCCGCGGCGCCGGCAGCTGGGACGCCCGAGCCGCCGGCGGCGAGCGGATCGCCGGTGGGATCGCCCGGGACGCCGTTGGCGGCACCGGAAACCGCCGCTCCGGGGGCGTCGCCGGTGCAATCGGGGGCGGTCCCGTCGCCGCCGCCGGCTCCAACGTCCCTCCCCGCACCGCGGCCGCCGTCGGCCGCGGAAGCCCCGGCGGCCGCGCCGCCACCGACGGCCGCGCTTCCCGTCGCCGCGACGGCCGCCCCTGCTCCAACCGCGTCCCCGACGGCCGCTCCTGCTCCGACTGCGACACCGGCACCGACGCCCGCTCCCACCGCCACGCCGCCTCCGACCGCTATCCCGGCGCCGGCGCCGGCTCCACCGCCGACCGCGATCCCCGGTCCTCCCCCACCGCCGAACATGGGCGCGGTGGCCGCGCCCACGCCGAACCAGTCGCCACCTCAGGGGGGGCCCGTTCCCGCTCCGGCAACGACACTGCCTCCCTCCCCTCCGCTGCCGGCGGCGCCGACCCCTGCGCCTCTACCTGCTCCCCCGGTGCGCTCGTAGCGTCGTCATCGGGGGGCGGCCCGGAATCGCTTCCGGCACCGAATGGCCGTCGGGCGTCCGGCATGGGGGCGCCGACACGTTCCCTAAGCGCGGTCCTCTTCGACGGCGCGCCGCGAACGTCGGCGCCGCGGAGCCCTGCACGACCGGCACGGGGAGTGCGTGCCCCGGCGATCGGTCCTAGCGCGCAGGCTGAAGGGTTTGCGGTGGCGCCGAGACCGTGACATGACTCTGGAAG
>CADCWL010000163.1 GCA_902806405.1 uncultured Thermomicrobiales bacterium
GCGACCAAGGGACGGCCTCCCTAGTGTGAACAGGGTTACCCCGACGGCTGAGCGCCGCCCCTCCCGCCCCTCAGACGAAGGTTCACACCTCTCCCCTCCGAGGCGAGAGGGTCCGAGGGTGGGGTAGTGGGTCAGTTTGCATCTGAGCTTTTGGTTAACTTTTCGAGCCCACCCATTTTCGGCAACCAGGTCTAGAAACCGCGAGCGAACCGCTCATCCTCTTGGCATTAGGAGTCAAAGCGTTTCCAGTGCCCCTCGGAGACGACTTCGACGACGCCGTCGGTCACCTTGATCGCGGTCTGATCGTCGATCGCGTACGCCGGCACCGGCATGCCGACGGCCCATCGTTCTGCGTCGGCCATGGAATTGTCCGGCAGATCCTCGTGATCCAGGTGCGGAAACATCGAAAAACCAACCAGTCCCAGCGTTTCATCACCACCGGTGGGCGGCCTCCAGCCGACGAACTCTTTTCCGATGCTGGGGGTCATCACCATGCTCCCGGCGCTCAGTCCCACGTAGACCGCGCGAAGCGACGGAAGGAGGTCCGCCAGTCCGGACTGGCGCATCCAGTGGCACAGATACAAGGCGTCACCACCATTCACCAGCAGAACGTCGGTCTCCCGGACCATGGGGACCCAAAGCGCTTCATCGATGCTGGGCAGCGCGGTGAGCTCCAGCACGCCCAACGACTTCCAACCCAACTCGCACATGGGCGTTCTGGGTTCTTGTCCGCTGATGAACTTCCATGCGCTGCCAGGACCGGCCATAGGATGCGCGTACGACCCGGTGGGGATGCAGAGGGCGCTGGCCTCGGCAATCGGTCTGCCCAGCAGGTCGACCAGCGCATCGCGGATGCTCGTGTTCGTGATGCCAGCGGACGTGAGCAGAAACCTCATCATGCCCCTCCTCGTCATCGGACCGAGCCATGCCAGATTAAGTCAAGAAGCGCCCCCGCGACCGAGGGCAACCGGCCGAGATCGTCGCGCTGCCGGACGACAGATCTTCAACGCGAAATTGACCCACCACCGGGGGCAAGGATTACTCCCCCTACTTGCCGATCTCGTAGACCAGGTGCCCCAGTTCCGGCACCACCAGCTCCGTCATCGCCAGCCGGACCGCGTTCCGGGAACCGGGCATCGCCACCAGGAGCCGCCCCCGGTAGACCCCTGCGACGGCCCGCGAGAGCATCGCCGCCGCCCCGATCTCCCGGTGGCTCAGCATCCGGAACAGCTCGCCGAAGCCGTCGATCCGCTTCTCCAGCAGCGCCGCTACCGCGTCGTAGGTCGTGTCCCGCGCCGCGATCCCGGTCCCGCCGTTGGTCAGGATCGCCCGCACCTCCGACCGCTCCGCCCAGCCGGCGAGCGTCTCCCGGATCAGCGCCGGCTCGTCCGGGACGATCCGGCGCTCGATGACGGCGTGGCCGGCGGCCAGCAGCAGTTCCTCGATCAGCGCCCCACTCCCGTCGGTGTCCGGCGTCCGCGTGTCGCTGACCGTCAGGATCGCGCAGCCGACGGCGTCCGGCGCCGCCGCCCGGTGCTCCTCGACCGACGCCCTCGGCGCCGCGCCTGCCCGTTCGTCCCCGGTCACGCCCGCCCCTCCCCCTCGCCCGCCGCCGTCCCGCCGCTCCCGGCTGGAGCGGCCGCAAGTCGGGCGGCGACCGTCTCCGCCCGTGCCGCGATCTCCGGGAGGTCCGCCGTCTCGGACGAATCGGCGCCGTCGAGTCGTCCGGAGCGCGCCGCGAAGACGACCGCGGCGCCGGCGGAGACGGCAAAGCACCCCCAGCCGGCCCAGAGCAGCACCGCGTCCGGACCCCCCTCGACGGCGTTGCCGAGGACCACCGTCAGTACCCCGAGGAGCGCCGTTTCGGCGCAGACCGCCAGCGGCCGTAGCGCCCGCCGCGGAACCCGGGCCGGCCCGCCCGGGTCGAAGTGGCCGACGAAAGCGCGCAGCCGCCCCTCCGCCGCCTCTCGCTCGCCGTTCGCTCCCTCGCCCATCACCGCTCGCCAGCGCCGAACCGCCTCGACCCAATCCCCCGCCTCGGCCCGCTCGTCGCCGAGCCGGATCGCCTCGAGATCGCGGGCCGTCGCGGTCATCTGGACGCCTCCGTCGGAGACCGGTCGTAGCCCGGCCGCTCCATCCAACCTCCCCGTCCACGGCACGCGTGCGATCGTCGTTGTCGACCAAAGACCCGCGCTAGGCTGGTCCGTCGCGCCCGGTCTCCGCCCCGCGGGGTCTTCGTCAATTCAGCCCGGGGATTCACCCCGGGTGACGTGACCGCGGCGGGGGAAGTGTAGACCCGGCCGCCGATCCGGTAACGCAACGCGGCCCGGGGGAACACCCCCCGGGCCGCGCCATCGTCACTCGCGCCGTCGGATCGGGGGGCTACGGCGCCGATGCCGCCTGCGGCGTGCCGACCGCCAGCGGCAGCGGCGGCATCGGCGCCACCGGCGTCCCCGCCGCCTCCGCGCCCGCCGCCGCAGCGGCGATCGGCAGCACCTGGAGGCTCGCGAGGTCGGTCACGCTCCCGAGCACGTAGAAGGTGTAGACCGCGCCCGGCTCGACGACGGAGTCGAGTTGCTCGCCCGTGACCGGAATGTCGATCTCGATCCCGGCGACCCGCACCTCGAAGCCGGGCGGCGGGGTGCCCTGCGCCACCGGGATCTCGGCGTACTCAGTCGCCGCGCCCGGGTGATGTTCGGGATCGGGACCTCCCCCTCCGGCAGCGCCAGGTCGGAGGCCGGTGCCCCCGCGATCGCCTGGAAGATGCGGACCCGCGCCAGCCCCTCGCCGAGCGGGTCGAGGTTCGCCGCCGTCGCGACGACCTGGAGCGTGCCGGTCGCCGCGTGCGCCGCCAACTCGTAGGCCTTGCCGGCCTCCACCTGAGCCTGACCGGTCGCCGCGGCGGCGGCGAGATCGCCACCGGCGGGGACCAGTTTGATCTCGTGCAGCCCCGCCGGCTTTTCCATGTAACCGGAGGCGGTGCCGAAGGCGTCGTTCGGGAGCGCCACCTGGCCGGCGACGTAGACGTCGACGGCACCGGCACCGGCACCGGCACCGGCGTGGATCACGTTGACGCAGCCGCTGCCGGACGGCAGACCGAGCGTCGGGGGCGCAATCGGTGGTGCCCGTCCCCGGCACCGGGGAGGCGCCCGGCGCCTGTGGCGAGGCATCCTGGGCGGCGACCGAGCCGAAGCCGAGGGTCACGGCGAGGTCGGCCGCGCAGAGGGCCGACGATGGCGCGGGCGGGGTGAAGCGGCGACGCATCGAAAGGTCCCCTTTAGGGGCGGACGAACGTCGCGTCGTGACGGCCCAGGGTCGCGCGGTGCGCGTCGGACGAGGGCGGAGACGGGCCGGCCGGGTCGGCCGCGCCCCGGCAAAGGCGGCCGACCCGGCCGAGGTGGAGGCTACATCCCGCCCTGGTTCTCCGAGAGGAAAAGGGTCACGACCGTGCCGGTCCCGCCCGTCGCCGCCTGGTCGAGCAGCCAGGCGGTGCCGGAAAAGCCGGAGTCGTTGATCTCACCGAGACCGACGAACAGGTTGCCCTGTGCGTCCGGCGCGCCGGCGAGGTCGCCGCAGGCCAGGTACCGCGTCGGATCCTCGGGGGCCGCCGGGTCGTGGAGGTTGATCGCGTGCGGCGCGGCCAGGATCTCCGCAAGGGTCAGCGGAACCTCCGTCGTGGCGGCGGCGACGGGGATCGCCCCGCCCGTCATCCCGGCCATCGGGCTCGCCATCGGCGTCGCCATCCCGGCCACCGGCGTCGCCATCCCCGCCATCGGGCTCGCCATCGGCGTTGCGGCGCCCTGCGCCGCGAACGACAGCGAGGCAAGAGGGGCCACGACCGTGCTCAGATTCGCGCAGCTTCCCTGGTGGATGTGGTTGGGGATGCCCGCCATCGGGGCCGCATCCTGAGCCGCGAGCAAGGGGCCGCCGGTCGCGACCAGCGCCGCCGTCGCCAACCCGGCAACCGCCCCGACGAACCGACTCCGCACCTGAATCATGCCCACTCCTCCGTCATCGAAATCGGCCGTCGCGACGGACCGATCCGCCGCCGATGGCGCGGCGCAGCACGATCTATGCCAGGAAA
>CADCWL010000164.1 GCA_902806405.1 uncultured Thermomicrobiales bacterium
TCGCCGCGACCTGGGACAGCCACCCGTGCCAGTCATCCGGACCCGCGTGCAACGGCAGCAGCGACGAGACCGCGCCGATCAACCGAAGCCTCCCTGTCGCAGGAACTCCTCCACCCGCCGCTCCCGCAGCGACACCGCCAGCCGCCGCAGCACGTCCACGATCACCGGGATCTCCAGGTAGTCGATCCCGATCGCCGCCCACGCCAGCCAGACCGGCAGCGCGTTCCCCCCGTTGCCGCCGAACTCGCCGACCACGAACTCGTCGGTGATCCAGAAGATGTGCAGCCACTGCGAGTTCAGGAAGATCAGAAACGCGACGCTCTTCCAACCGAACCCTTTGCGCAGCTCGTTGAGGTAGACCAGCGAGGTCCCGATCAGCGCCGGGATCTCCGTGTAGTCGACCACCAGGATCAGCGTCCGCAGCCACCCGCTCGTCCGAAAGAAGCTCTCCCCGACCAGCCGCTGCGCCACCACGTCGGCCGACAGCCAGTAGAGGTGGACGATCTGGAGCGCGAACAGCGCCCCCGTGATCGCCAGGTTCAGCAGGTAGTGCCGCTCGTACCACCCCCAGAAGCCGCGGAACGCCCGCCGCACGATCGCGATCCTTTCCCGCCCCGCCCGGTGAACGCCCCGCGTCCCCGCATGTTCGGCCGATAATAGGACTAATTCTCAACTAAGACAACCGGGTGCGTGCCCAAAGCCACCAGGTGGGGACCGCCACCACGACCCACCCCCCCAGGTGCTGCACCCGACACGTCACCCCGCCACCGACCCCGGCCCTGTCGCTCTCCTTCCACGTTTCGGTGGGGCGGCGGGCGATCCCTCTCCCCGACGGGATCGACGCCGGCGGACCCGTCGTGCCTCCCCCCGGGTCGAAGGGCAGCGGGCGGCCGGTCGCTCTCCCCCCAGGATTCGGCCCCCGAGTCGCGGGCCGAGGGCGCCCCCGTCCTGGCACCCGTTCGCGTCCCCGCTACCGCCGGCCGGCCGGCGCCGGAATCGCCGGTGCTACACTCTCGTGGCTACCCGCCGCCCCGCCCGGTGCCGCGGCTCCCCCTGCCACACCCGTCCGCCCGACGCGCCCCCGGCCGACCGGCCGCGCCGCCCCCGCGTCGCCATCCCCCAGGAGGTCCCTGCCGATGTCCGCCACCCTCCGCGAGCCGAACGCCGCCCCCTCACCCGGGCCGAACGGCCACGCCGCCCAAGACGCCGCCGCCCGCGCCCTCCTCGACCGCCGTGCCGCCGCCGAGACGGCCCGGGTCCTGGCCGCCGAACTAGAGGCCCGCCTCGCCGGTGAGGTCCGCTTCGACCGCGTCTCTCGGATGCTCTACGCCACCGACGCCTCCAACTACCAGATCGAGCCGGTCGGCGTCGTCCTCCCGAAGACGACCGAGGACGTCCTCGCCACGGTCGAACTGGCGAGCTCGCACGGCGTTCCCCTCCTCCCCCGCGGCGGCGGGAGTTCCCTCGCCGGGCAGGCCGTCGGCGCCGCGCTCGTGATCGACTTCTCGAAGTACCTCTCTCGCGTCCTCGCCGTCGACCCCGAAGCCCGGGTCGTCACCGTCGAGCCCGGCATCGCCATCGCCGGGCTGAACCGGCTGCTCAAACCCCACGGCCTGATGTTCGGCCCCGACCCCGCCTCCGCCGACCGCGCCACCGCCGGCGGCGTCGTCGGCAACAACGGCACCGGCTCCCACTCGATCCTCTACGGGATGACGAGCGACAACGTCCGCGCCGCCCGTGCCGCCCTCCACGACGGGAGCGTCGTCGACCTCGCCCCCGCCACCCCGGCCTCCCCGAACGCGCTTGCCGACCGCGCCGCCGGCGACGACCCGACCGGCCGTCTCCTCGCGAAGCTGCTCGCTTTCCGCGCGACCCACCGCGACCTGATCGCCCGCGACTTCCCGCCCCACTGGCGCCGCGCCACCGGCTACTCGCTCGACCAGTTCCTAAAGCCCGACAACGCCTTCAACCCGGCCCGGCTCCTCGTCTCCTCCGAGGGGACCCTCGCCACCACCCTCCAGCTCACCCTCGACCTCGTCCCCACCCCGAAGCGGACCGGCCTCGTCCTCCTCCAGTTCGACGACCTCGTCGCCGCGATGGCCGCCACCCCGACGATCCTCGAGACCGAGCCGTCGGCGGTCGAGCTGATGGACCGGATGCTGGTCGGTCTCACCCGCGCCCAGCCCGGCTTCGCCCGCCAGCTCGCCTTCGTCGAGGGGGACCCGGCCGCGATCCTCGTCGTCGAGTTCTACGGCGAGAGCGAGGCGGAACTGGAGCGCAAGGCCGCCGGTCTCGAGTCGCACCTCGCCGCGGCGCGAGTCCGCTTGAGCGCCGCCCCCCAGCGGGTCCTCGACGCCAAGCGCCAAGCCGACGTCTGGGCGGTCCGTAAGGCGGGCCTCGGCCTCCTGATGAGCGTCAAGGGGGACCACAAGCCGGTCCCCGTGATCGAGGACGTCTCGGTTCCGGTTCCCCACCTCGCGGAGTACGTCGGCGCCGTCGAGGCGATGGTCGCCGGCCACGGCACCACCGCCGCCTTCTACGCCCACGCCTCCGCCGGCTGCCTTCACGTCCGCCCCCTCCTCAACCTGAAGACGGTCGAGGGCGTCTCCGCGATGCGGGAACTGGCCCATGCCGCCGCCGAGCTGGCCCGCCGCTTCGGCGGCGTGATGAGCGGCGAGCACGGCGACGGCCTCCAGCGCTCGGAGCTGAACCCGACCATCTTCGGCCCCGAGCTCTACGCCGCGATGCGCGAGTTCAAGGCGCTCTGGGACCCCCGCGGCCTGATGAACCCCGGCAAGATCGTCGACGCCCCACCCCTGACCGAGCACCTCCGCTACGGCCCCGCCTACGCCCCCAGGGAACCCAAGACCTACCTCGACTTCTCCGCCGAGGGCGGCTTCCTGCGCGCCGCCGAGATGTGCAACGGCGCGGCCGTCTGCCGCAAGCTGAAGGCGGGCACGATGTGCCCCTCCTACATGGCGACCAAGGACGAGAAGGACACGACCCGCGGCCGCGCCAACGCCCTCCGCAACGCCCTCGCCGGCCAGGCGCTGGAGCGCTCCGATCTCACCTCGAAGGGGACCTACGACGTCCTCGACCTCTGCCTCTCTTGCAAAGCCTGCAAGACGGAGTGCCCCTCCTCGGTCGACATGGCCAAGCTCAAAGTCGAATTCCTGGCGCACTACCAGGCGAAGCACGGCACGCCGCTGCGCTCCCGCGTCTTCGGCCACATCCACACCATCTCCCGTCTCACCGCCCCGGTCGCCCCGCTGGCCAACCTCGCGCTGAAGACGCCGCTCGCGAAGCCCGCGATGCGCGCCCTCGGCGTCCACCCCGATCGGGTCCTCTCCCCCTTCGCCCGCCGCACCTTCGTCGCCCGCTGGCGCGCCCACCGCCGCCGCCACCAGGAGACCGCGCGCCAAACGCGGGGCAAGGTCGTCTACTTCCACGACACCTTCGCCACCTACAACTACCCCCGGATCGGGATGGCCGCCGTCAAGCTCCTCGAGGCCGCCGGCTTCGAGGTCGTCGTCGAGGAGCGCCGCGCCTGCTGCGGCCGCCCGATGCTCTCCAAGGGCCTTGTCGGGGAGGCGCGCAAGGCGGCGCGCCGCAACGTCGCCCTCCTCGCTCCCTACGCCAAGCAGGGGATCCCGATCGTCGGCACCGAGCCGAGCTGCATCCTGACCCTGCGGGACGAGTACAAAGACCTGCTGCCGGACGATCCGGACGTCGCCGCCGTCGCCGCCGAGAGCTTCATGATCGACGAGTTCCTGGCCAAGCTCGACGCCGCCGGCGACCTCAACATCGCCTGGAAGGAGGGCCCCGGCCCCGACGTCTTCTTCCACGGCCACTGCCACCAGAAGGCGCTGATCGGGATCGGCCCCTCGCTGGCGGTCCTGAAGGCTGCCGGCTGCACCGCGACCGAGAGCGGCGCCGGCTGTTGCGGCATGGCCGGCTCCTTCGGCTACGAGGCAGAGCACTTCGACGTCTCCCGCAAGATCGGCGAGGAGCGCCTCTTCCCGGCCGTCGCCGCCGCCCCGGCCGAGACCGCGATCGCCGTCGCCGGCGTCTCCTGCCGTCAGCAGATCGAGCACTTCACCGACCGCGGCACCCGCCACATCGCCGAGGTCCTCGCCGGCCGCATCGCACCCGGCCACGCCGCCCCCGACCACGCCCCCGAGCCGGTCCCTGCCGGCGTTACCCCGACGCCGGAACTGACCGCCCACGCCCGCAACACGCCGGAGGGGCCGGCGTAGGCACCCCTCCCCAAGGAGACACAGCCATGGCCCGGACGGCCGATGTGATCGATATCGGCGACCTCCCCGACCTGCGGCGCATCGCCGAGGAGGTCCGCGTCACGCAGCGACCCTGCCTCCTTCGGATCGGGGACGAGGGGGTGACGATCGTGAGGCCGCTCGCGGAGGAACTGGAGCGCCGTGGCCGCCCAACGGCGCAGGACGAAGCGACCTCCGGAGCGTCCTTCGGCGCCTGGCGCGGCATCGTCGACGGTGAGCAACTCAAGCGAGACAGTGCCGAAGCCCGAGGCTCGGATCGTCCCGGCGTTGAGCCTTGAGCGACCCGCCGTGGTCCCACCTCATCGACTCCGATAAGACGGGCACCCACCCTTGATCATCTGGAAACCGAGCCCGTACTGCTTCCTCGCCAGTTCAGCATCTTGATCAGCGCCAATGGGCGAGACTGTCCCGACGCGAGCAGCCAATAGAATCGTTCTGCGTTGGCTGCTCGTTAGCTCGCTTGTTCCGTCAAAACGCCACCGGCAGCGCCGTCAGCGACCGCAGCAGCCCGTGCTCCTGCCACCGCACCCCGTCCCCGGTGAGGCGCAGATTCGGCAACCGGCGCAGCATTGCGCCGAACGCGATCGTCGCCTCCAAGCGGGCCAGCGGGGCGCCGAGGCAGAAGTGGATGCCGTGGCCGAACGCCAGGTGCCGGTTGGGGCGGCGGCCAACGTCGAAGCGGTCCGGGTCGGGGAAACGGGCCGGATCGCGGTTCGCGGAGCCGAGGACCTGGAGCACGAAGTCGCCGCGGCGCAGGATGTGTCCGCCGAGCGCGACGTCCTCGGCCAAGCGGCGCGGGTTGCGCTGGAGCGGGCTCTCGTAGCGGAGCATCTCCTCGACCGCCGTCGGCATCAACTCGGGGGCGGCCCGCAGCCGCGCCATCTCGTCTGGGTAGCGCAGCAGCGAGTAGAGGCCGTTACCGAGCAAGTTCGTCGTCGTCTCGTGGCCGGCGGTCAGCAGGGTGACGCAGGTCGTCAGCAGCTCCGCCTCGGAGAGCTTGTCCCCCTCCGCCTCCGCCGCCACCAGCCGACCGAGCAGGTCCTCCGTCGGCACCCGCCGCCGCGCCGCCAGCAGATCCCCCAGAAAGGCGCGCATTTCCAGCAGATCCCGCTGCGCTCGGTCCAGCAGCGCCGGCGTCGCCCGCCCCGTCCCCTGGAAGGCGAGGATGCCGTCGGACCAGCGCTTGAAGTCGTCGCGCGCCCCCGGCGGCGCCCCCAGCAGCTCGGCGATGACGGTGGCGGGCAGGGGATACGCGAAGTCGGCGATGAAATCCATCTCGCCGCGTTCCTCGGCGGCGTCAAGGAACCCCTCGACAAGCGTCTCGACCCGCGGCCGCAGCCCCTCGACCACGCGCGGGGTGAAGGCCCGGTTGATCAGGCCACGCAGCCGCGTGTGGTCCGGTGGGTCGGAGCCGAGGAGGCCGACCGCGAAGTGGTCGGCGAGGGGGCGGAGGTGGTCCCGCTCCGCGGCCGAGAGCGGGTCGAGCACCGCCGAGAAGCGCTCCCGGCTGGAAAAGCGGCGCGGGTCGCGCACCGTCGCCGAGACATCGTCGTAGCGCGTCAGAAGCCACGCTCCGATCGCCTCACTCCGAAAAACCGGCGCCTCCTCGCGTAGCCGCCGGTAGACCGGGTACGGGTCGGCGAAGAACGCGGGGCCGGTCAGAACCTCGTCGAGCCCGGCGACCGTCGTCGACACCGTCGTCCTCCCTTCACCCGACCATGCCGCCGACACGGGCGCCCAGACCCGCCCCGGGCCGCGGCCCCGATCTCGTGCCCTGGGAGGTGCTGCCCCCCCCGCCGAGTCGTGGGGTCGTCCGTCCGGCCGGAGCAGGTCGTGGGACCATCGCTCCGGCTCGGCCGCGCCGCGGGGCGACCCCCACCGTAGGTGCGTCTGCGACCGGCCGTTGACGAGCGACCAAACATACCACCCGACCCCCTCCGCCGCGACCAGCGGCACGTGGGCGGCGAGCGTCGAGGCGGCGGGGCCGCGCCGCAGCCACCCGGGGCAGAGAATCGGCCGCCCGTGGAGCCGGAGGGTCGCCAGCTGGGCGCGGACCGCGACCGCGGCGGTGGCGTGGTGGAAGGTGACGACATCGGAGCGCGCCACTCCGGGCGTTCGTTCCGCCAGCCCAGGATGGCGGCCCTCCCCGCCGGACGACGGCGGGGAACACCCCCCGTCGTCAGCGGCTGCGCCCGGCACGCGGCCCGCGCCCTCCCAAAGGTCGCCCCCAGCAGCGGGAGACCGCGCTCGCCGATCCCCCCCGTTGCCCGGCTCGTTGTCGAGGTCCCAGAAGACGACGCGCGTCCCCCGAAGGCGCCGACGACCTAATATGGACCGTGCCGGTCCCGGCCGGGCCGCACGGTCCGTGACCCGCGCGTGTCCCGGGATCGGCGTGCTGCCGCTGGTGTGGGCCCCCTGCACCGGAGCCGCCTGCACCCCGAGGTTCGGAGGCTTCTCCGAGAAGGCACGGTCGTCGACGTGGCAGGGGACGACGGAGAGTTCGTGGCGGTCGGCGATGCCGAGCAACGCGTCGAGCGGCGTCCACTGACCGTCGGGATCGACCGCCGAGGCGGGGTGCCGTAATAAACCCGAACCCCGTCGAAGTCGAGCGCGGTGGCCCGCCCCGGTTCGCGCCCGATGGCGGCGGCGTCGACGGTCGCGGCCTGCCGCATCTCGGTCGCGTTGGCGGCGGTGCTAGGCGGATCGTCGCGGCCGGGCGGCCACTGGCGGCACCCGTGCCACGTCCACGCCGCGCCCGCGGACCAGCACTCCCCGAGCCGCGCCGCGCTGAGCGGAGGATGCGCGCGCCTTTCCCCGCCCTCTTCCCGCGGGATGGCCCCCGTCGCGCCGTCGCCGCCCATGCCGTCCACCCCGTCGTCGCGCCGCACGGCAGATGGCCTTCCGTGGCGGCGCCCGTCCCCTGGGCCCGTCCGTCCGGCGACGGCCGGGGACGCCCGGGCCGAGCCCCCGGGCGAGCCCTCCTACCCCTTGACGCCGCCCGCCGTCAGCCCCTGCACCAGATACCGCTGGACGAACAGCGCGAAGGCGAAGACGGGCAGGATGGCGAGGGTACCGGCCGCCGCCATCGCCCCGAAGTACGTCCCCCGGTCCGAGGTCAACCCCGCGATTGCGATCGGCAGGGTCTGCGACTTCAGCGTGTACGTCAGGATCAGGGCGAAGCTGAACTCGTTCCACGCCAGGAGCAGGCAGAGGATCGCCGAAGCTACCAGCCCCGGGGCCGCCAGCGGGACCATGATCGACAGGAAGAGCCGCAGCGGCGAGGCGCCGTCGACGGTCGCCGCGTCCGCCAGCTCCTGCGGGACATCGGCGAAGAACGCCTCGAGCAGCCAGATGTTGAAGGGCAGGTTGAACGCCGTGTAAGCGATCACGAGACCGAGCAGGTTGTCGACGAGGCCGATCCGCCGAAAGATGAAAAAGAGCGGCATGGCGATGATCAGGCCGGGCAGCATCCGGATCGCCAGGATCAGGAAGAGCAGCATCCGCTGACCGCGGAACCGGTAACGGCTGAAGCCGAACGCGGCCAGGGCGGCGATGCTCACCGACAGCGGCGTCGAGACGGCGGCGACGATGGCGCTGTTGCGGGCATAGGTCAGCAGCGGCCGGTTGACGAACGCCTCGTTGAAGTTCTCCAGCGACGGCGGGGTGGGCAGGTACGTTGGCGGCCAGGTGAACAGCTGGGAGCCGTTCTTGACGGACGTGGCGACCATCCAGTAGATCGGGCCGAGGGTCCAGACCAAGCCGAGCGCGACGAGGCCGTAGACGACGACCCGTGCCCCGATCCGTTGTCCCCGCGCACCCATCGTCGACCTCCTCCTAGTCCCTAGTCCCGGTCCGCCCGCCGCAGCACCGCCAGGTACCCGGCCGTGATCAACGCGATGACGACGAGGATGGCGAACGAGAACGCGGACGCCAGACCCATCTGGTAGTACTGGAAGGCGTAGAGGTAGTCGTAATACATGATCGTGGTGGTCGACGTACCCGGCCCGCCGCGGGTGAGGATGAAGAGCAGGTCGAAGACCCGCAGCGCGTCCATCGTCCGGATGATCAGGACGATCGCGACCGAGGTCCGCAGCAGGGGGAGCGTGATCTGGGCGAAAAGCTGGGCGGCCGACGCGCCGTCGATCCGCGCGGCCTCGTAGACCTCCGCCGGGATCCCCTGGAGCCCCGCGAGCAGGACCAGCACCACGAACGGCGTCGTCAGCCACAGTTCGGCGACGATGAAGGCGGTCCGCGCCGCCATCGCCTCGCTGAACCAGGAGACGGGCGAGACGCCGACCAGGCTCAGCAGATGGTTGACCGGTCCGTACTCGGGGTCGAACAGCATCCGCCACATGAAGCCGGCGACCACCGCCGCCAGCATCATCGGCAGGAGGAAGATGCCGCGGAGCAGGCCGCGCGCCCGACCGAGGAGCGGCGAGTTGAGGAGGAGCGAGAGGACCAGGCCCATCACCAAGCCGACCGGCACCGAGATCGCCACGAAGCCCAGCGTCCACCCGATCGAGCGGACCAGGTCCTCGTCCTTGAGCAGATCCGTGTAGTTGCGCAGGCCGACGAAGGGCGTGCCGAAGGCCGGCATGTTCCATTGGTACTCGTGGAAGCTCAACCAGAACGAGTACCCGACGGGGCCGACGATAAAGACCGCCAGCACGGCGAGCGCCGGCAGGATGAACCAGTACGGGGTCAGCGCCCGCCGCATCCGGCCCGACGTTCGGACCGAGGAGGATCGTCCCACCGGCCTCGCGGTTGCCTTCGCGCCGATCACGGTCCGTTCACCTCCGAGCAGACCCCGCGACGAGCCGCCCCGGCTCAACCGGGGCAAACCGGGAACGAATCCCGCCAAGACTCGGGCGGGGCTCCTTCTCGGGCGCGGGCTCCTGCGCCCCGTCCACACGGAGCCGGGGCCGGCGACACCGGGTCGACTATCCGGTCAAGGACCGCGCCGCCGGCGGCCCCAATGGGCACCGGCGACGCGGTCAATCACGGGGGGCAAACGCTACTTGTACAGCCTCGCCCGCTGCAAGATGTCGACCCACCGCTCCTCGACCTGGGCGAGGGCCTCGTCCCCCGTCAAATCCCCGGTCCAGACCCGGTTGAAGACGGTGGCCATCTCGGTCCCCAGCTCGTTGCTCACCGGCGGGGCGTCCGGGTCGGGGGTGATCCGCCCCTGGGCCAGGTTCTCCTGGAGCGTCGGGTAGAGGGGGTTGGCCGCCGCGATCTCGGGGATCGCGTAGGTCGACTGCCGGCACGGGTCGTTGCCCGCCGGGATCTTCAGCGGCTCCCCCTCCTTGCCGGTCAGGAAGGCGATGGTGCGGTACGCGAGCGCCTGATCCTTCGCGTGGGTCGACACCGCGGCCGTCCAGCCGCCGAGGATCGAGCTCCGCACGAGGCTGCCGTTGACCATGTCGCCGACCATCGAGGCGTAGCCGGTCTTGCCGATGACCGCGCTGCGTCCCCAGAACCCTTCCTCCGTCTCGGCGATCTTGGAGAGGCCCGGCCACTGCTCCATCATCGCCACCTTGCCGGTCAGGTACGCCGTGTTGGCCTCCTCCCAGCTGTAGGAGCCGACGTCGGGCGGGCAGCACTCGTTCAGCTGGATCGCCACCTCCATCGCCCGCTTGCCCGCGTCGTTGTTGAAGTTGGGGCGGAAGTTCTCGTCCACGTAGCCGCCGCCGTAGATGGCGAGGCGGCTCGCCCAGATGTAGAGCGGGTTGGTGCCCTCCATCGCCATGTGGCTCCAACCGAACTCCGTCGGGGAATCCGGGTTGAACTTCTTGGAGAAGAAGCGGGCGGTCTCGATCAGCTCGTCGACGGTTTCCGGCACCTTCAGCACCTTGCCGCCCGCCTTGGCCGCGAACGCCTCCTGGACCGCGGGGTCGCCGAAGAGATCCTTCCGATGGAAGAAGATGTAGGCGTCGGCCTTGTACGGCAACCCGTAGAGCTTGCCGCCGTAGTAACCCTGGCCCTGCAGGAGGAGCGGGATGAAGTCTTCGAGATCGACGTCGGGATCCTCGGCGGTGAACTCCTCGAGCGGGAGGTAGAAGCCCGCCGCGGCGTGGCCGTGGAGGAGGATGAACGGCTCGATGATGACGTCGAAGGTGCCGGCGCCGGAGGAGAGGTCCGCGGTGATCTTGGTCTGGAACTCCGCCTGCGGCACCTTGACCAACTCAATCTTGGCGCCGGTGGCCGCCTCGAACGCGCCCATCTGCGCCTGCACACCGTTGCCCAGCTCCCCGTCGATGGTCCCGACGGTGACCGTCTTGCCGGCGAACTCCTGCCCGGCGCGGCCGCCGAAGGCGAGCCCACGGGCCGGCGTCAGCGCCGCCCCCGCCAAGACGGCGGTCGAGGCCCCAAGGATCTGTCGTCGGGTCAGCTGCTTGCCTGCCATCTCGTCCCCTTCTTCGCGGATCGAAGGCCATCGCCGTGCCACGCGGCGCCGATCGTTCTCCCGGTCGCTCTCCGCGCGTCCCCTCCTTCTGGCTCCCGGATCTTCCCCGGCGGCACCCGTGCCCGAGGCGCCGTCTCCGCCGGCCTCCGAGCGAAACCGACCGCTCCGTGCGCGAAGTTTCGCCCACGACGATAGCCCATCCCTGTACGGCCGTCAATGAGGCTGGAGGGGCCATCCAGAAGGAACCGCGGCGGTCCCTCGCGCCGATCGGGCCTTTCGCCCGCTGTGGAAGGCTGCGCCGGGCGTGCCGTGCCCTTCCCGCTTGACAGGGCACGAGCGCCTCGGTACGGTGCGCGAACGTTCGTTCATCAGCCGGGGGGGAACCGTGGCCCACGTGTCGCTCAAGGATGTGGCCACCCGCGCCGGGGTCAGCTTCCAAACGGCGGGCAAAGTTCTCAACGGCAAGGGACGGGTCTCGGCCGCGACGCGGGAGCGGATCGTGGCGGCCGCCGCGGCGCTGGACTACGTCCCGAACGCGCTCGCCCGCGACCTCCTCTCCCGGAGCACCCGCACGATCGGCGTGATCGCCACCGACTTCGCCAACGACGCCCTCGCCCAACACCTCGTCGGCCTCGAGCGGGAGGCGCGCCGCCACGGCCTGCTCACCATCATCGGCAGCGTCGACGCCGCCGGCCCCGACGCCGCGCGGTACGTGCACGCCCTGATCGAGCGCCGGGTCGACGGGATCGTGACGCTGGCGCCGGCGGTGGAGGACAACCCGCGGCTGGGAGAGCTGCTGCGCGGTCGGGTGCCGACGGTCAGCACCCACACCGTCGCCGGCGGCGGCATCCCCGTCGTCACCCCGGACAACCTCCGGTCCGCCTACCTACCGACCCGCCACCTCGCCTCGCTCGGGCACCGTCGGATCGGGACCGTGACCGGCCTCCGGCATCGGCGGGTCACCCACGTCCGCGTCCAGGGGTACCGGCAGGCGCTGGCCGACGCCGACCTCCCCTTCGACCCGGAGGCGGTCGAGGAGGGGGATTGGAACGTCGTGGAAGGGGGCTGGCAGGCCACGCACCGGCTCCTCGACCGTCGCCCGGACCTGACCGGCCTTTACGTCCACAACGACGCGATGGCGATCGGCGCGCTCGCCGCGCTGCGCGAGCGCGGGCGCCGGGTGCCGGACGACTGCGCGGTGGTCGGCTGCGACGACCTGCCGATCGCAGCCTGGACGACGCCGCCGCTGACCACCGTCCGTCTCCCGTTCGTCGAGGTCGGCGAAACCGCGGTCCGCCTGCTGCTGGCGGAGATCGACGAGCGGACGCCGGAGCCACGGCCGATCACCCTGCCGGTCGAGATGGTCTATCGCGCATCGAGCGGTGGCCGGCGGGTGGACGCGCCGGTGGACCCGGCGCCGCCCGTGACCACGGCGGAGGCGGGCACCGGCTAGGACCGGGCACCGAGCGGCGTAGACGTGGGCCGGACGGGGAGCGAGCCGGCGGAGACGCCCCCCACTCCGCGGGCATCGCGCGGATTCGGGACGGGAAGCCGGCCGCCACGCTGCCGAGGCTGCTGCGGACGATCGTGCGGCCGCAGGCGGGCGCGGGGTGGCGCCGCGGACGTCCCCGCCGTGCCGAGCCGTCCCGACGGCGGCGACTGAACCCGCCAGCCAGCCTACCGGGAGGAGGGCGCCGGCGCCGGCCGCCGCGCCGGCAGCCGCCCCGCTACCGCCACCGCGGCCAGGGCAACGCCGATCATCGCCAGATTCTGGGTCAGCAGCGCCGGCCGCAGCGATCCCCCGTCGCCCGCCGCCAGCCCGATCAGGGCGCCGCCGATCCCGGTCCCGAGCCCGCCGCCGAGCACGTTGGCAAGCTGAAGCGAGGAGGCCGCCGCCCCCTCCTCCCCCGGCGTCGCCGTCTCCAGCACGACCAGCGAGAGGGTCGAGAAGGCGAGGCCAATGCCGAGACCGGCGACGCCCCAGGCGAGCGGCCCCACCGCCACCGGCACCGCCGGCCAGAGGACGAGCGTTGCGCCGCCGCTCCCCACCGCCACCAGCACCAGCCCGAGCCCGACCAGCAGCCGTCGACTGGAGCGCGGCGCGAAGCGCGCCTGCAGCCACGACCCGATCGTCCAGGTGATCGTCGCCGCCGTCAGCACCAGCCCCCCGAAGCGGACCGAGCGGCCCCGCTCCTCGACCAACGCCAGCGGGACGAAGGCGTCGACCCCGAAGAAGGCCAGGTTCAGCAGCGCCATCGCCGCCACCGCCGCCGGCAGCCCGGGGGCCGCGCGCAGCGTTCCCGGCGGCAGCAGGCGCCGCAGCGCGGGCACCGCCAGCGCGATCCCGGCGACCGCCAACGGCGCCGCCACCCGCACCTCGTCCCGACCGACGCCGGTCAGCAACAGCCCCGCCCCGGCCGCCAGCGCCGCAGCCGCCCCGATCCGGCCGAGATCCCGCGTCGTTGCGGCGCCCCGCGGAATGCGGCGCAGCGCCGGCAGCGCCAACCCCGCCGCCAGCGGCGGCAGCGGCGCCAGACCCAGAAACACCCATCGCCAACCGACGCCGTCCGCGACCAGCCCCGCGACCGCCGGCCCGATCAGCCCCGGCACGACCCACGCCGTCGACTGCAGCGCCAGCATCCGCGGCCGGGCCGACTCGGGGTACCCCCGGCCGACCGCCACGTAGGCGACCGAACCGATCACCCCGCCGCCGAACCCCTGCAGCGCGCGGCCGGCGATCAGGATGGGCATCGTCGGCGCCAGCCCCCCGACCAGGAGGCCGGCCGCGAAGAGGGCGACGCCGCCGAGGAATGGCGCCGCTGGCGTCCGCCGGTCCGCCTCGCCGCCCGCGACCACGATCCCGACCAGGTTCGTCAGCAGGAATGCGCTGAAGGCCCAACCGTAAAGCCCGAGCCCGCCGAGGTCCCCGGCCGCCGCCGGCATCACGGTCGCCACCGCCAGCGCCTCGAAGGCGACCGAGGCGATCGTCAGCAGCAGCCCGACCGTCAGCGCCCGCCGGGAGGGGTGCCAGGGGCCGCCCGTCGCCCCGTCCCCCAATCCCGGCCGCGTGTGCGGCCCGCCGCTCCCCGCCGCCACGACCGCTGCCGTCTCGACCGCCACCGGCGCCTGCCCCCCCGATCGCCCGCCGACGGCCGCGCTCGGGCGCCAGGGGAAGGACCATAGCACGCGCCCGCCGCGCGATCGGTCGCGCGGAACGCGCACGGACATGCCACCCCCGGTCTCGTCGCGCGCTCCGTGCGGTCGCGGGGCGCCGAGCTCGGCGACGGGAGATCGGGGACCGCCGCCGTGCGGCCGCGGCGCGCGGCATTGGCCGCTCTCCATCGCATCGACCATCTCGCCAGCGCTCGCCCTTGCCCTCGCGGATCTGCGGCAAAGCATCGCGGGTCGCCTCGACGCGCTCTTCGCAGCGCGTTCGCCGCAGAGCACCCCCGAGCAACGGCGCATCCGTGGGCTCGTCTCGTACCGCCTCTTCCTCGCCTTGCTCCCGCTCGCGCCGGAAGGCCACGCGGAAGACCAGCGGACGATCGTCCGCGAGATGAAAACCGTTCCGTACCGGTACTGGGCGCCGGTCACCGGCGCCCAGCCACCGCCGGACTGTCCCGCGCCCAAGACGCCCCATCCGGGGGAGAACCGGTAGCGAGAGGAAGACGCACCGCGGCGCACGGCCGCCCACCGCTGCGGAAAGGTCGTCGGCAGCATCCGCCACTCGACGCCGGTGCTCGATCACCCGGCGGAAGGTGCCGACCGAGCCGGGCGCACCGGGCCGCATCAGGCTCGGGGACGGGGCGACGACCGGCCACACGTCGTCGCCCCCGTCGGCCGCGCCCGCCTGGTGGGGCGTCGTCTCCACCGCAGAACCGGACCGAGGCCCCGAGCAGCCCCTAAACCGGCGCCAACTGCGCCGCGTGGAGCCGGCCGTAGACCCCCCCGGCCGCCACCAGCTCATCGTGCCGCCCGTCCTCGGCGACCCCCGTCCCGTCCACGACCACGATCCGGTCGGCGTGCCGAATCGTCGCCAGCCGGTGGGCGACGACCAGCGTCGTCCGCCCCCGCGACAGCTCCGCCAGCGACCGCTGGATCGCCCGCTCCGTCTCGGAGTCGAGCGCCGAGGTCGCCTCGTCGAGGATCAGGATCGGCGGGTCCTTGAGGAACATGCGGGCGATCGCCAGCCGCTGCTTCTGGCCGCCCGAGAGCTTCACCCCCCGCTCGCCGATGACCGTGTCCAACCCGTTCGGCAGGTCGGCGATCATCCCGTCCAGTTGGGCCCGCCGCGCCGCCCCCCGGATCTCCGCCTCGGAGGCGTCCAGCTTCCCGTAGGCGATGTTCTCCCGCAGCGTCCCGGCGAAGAGGAAGACGTCCTGCTGGACGATCCCGATCTGCCGCCTCAGCGAGGCCAGCGTCATCGTCCGGATGTCGATCCCGTCGATCGTGATCCGCCCCGCCCACGGCTCGTAGAAGCGCGGGAGCAGCGAGGCAATCGTCGTCTTGCCGGCGCCGGAGGTGCCGACGAAGGCGACCGTCTCGCCGGCCCGAATGTCGAGGTCGACGCCCTTCAGCACCGGCCGACCGGGGGCGTAGCCGAACGTGACCCCCTCGTACCGGATGTCGCCCCGCAGTCCCCGCACCGGCACGGCGTCCGGCGCGTCGGCGATGTCCGGCTCGGTGTCGAGCAGCTCGGTGTAGCGCCGGAAGCCGGCGATCCCCTTCGGGTAGGTCTCTAGGACCGCGTTGATCTTCTCCACCGGCCGGAAGAAGACCCCGACCAGCAAGAGGAAGCTGACGAAGCCCCCCTCGCTCAAGCCCCCGTGGAGGACGAGGTAGGCGCCCGCGATCATCACCACCAGCTGCGTCGCGCGCATGCTGAGGTAGCTCAGGGACATGCTGGCGGCCATCACCCGGTAGGCCTCCAGCTTGGTGGCGCGGTACGCAGCGTTGTCCCCCGCGAAGAGGCGGCGCTCGTGGTCCTCGTTGGCGAAGGCCTGGACCACCCGCATCCCGCCGACGTTCTCCTCGATCCGGGCGTTGAACTCCCCGACCCGGCCGAAGAGCGCGCGCCAGGTGCGCGTCATCCGGCCGCCGTAACGGGTCGTGATCCAGGCCGTGGCCGGGACGATCAGGCCGGTGATCAGCGCCAGCGTCGGGTTCACCCAGAACATCAAGGCGAACGCCCCGACGAAGGTCATCACCGCGATGAAGAGGTCCTCGGGGCCGTGGTGGGCCACCTCCCCAATCTCCTCGAGGTCCTTCGTCACCCGCGCCACCAAGTGGCCCGTCTTCTCGTCGTCGTAGAAGCGGAACGACAGCTTCTGGAGGTGGTCGAAGCTCTTGCGGCGCAGCTCGGTCTCGATGTTGATCCCGAGCATGTGGCCCCAGTAGTTGACGACGATCATCAACCCCGTGTTCACCAGGTAGACCGCGAGCAGCGCGGCCCCGGCGAGCAGGATCGCCGCCCAGTTCTGCCCCGGCAGCAGGCGGTCGACGAAGAGCCCGACCGCCATCGGGAACCCGAGCTCCAACAGGCCCGAGACCACGGCACAGGAGAAGTCCAGCGCGAACAGCCGGCGGTGCGGCCGGTAGTAGCCGAAGAAGCGGCAGACCAGCGCGCCGGTGCCGAGGGCGGGGGCCCGTCCGATGGCGTTCCCGGGGGTGGGTGTGGCGGTGGCGCTGGCCATCGGCGGCATGGTCTCCGTGTCGCGGCAGGTTCGGCTCGGCCGGACGACAAAGGGTGGCGCAAGAGGGGGACAGAGACCGGCGCCCCGCCCCCCCAGTGTAACGGGCGGGGCGGCACCGACCCGTGCCGCCCCCCTACCTTCGCGGCGTAAGACGGGGTCCGTGGCTTACCGCCGGTCCACGGCACCCCCGCCGAGCCGAGCGACCGATCCGATGAGGCGAACTGGGTCCGGCACGGCCGCCCCCCTCCCCCCCGCGCGATCCCCCGGGGGCGCGCATCGGAACCCGCGGGGGCGGTCCCCGGCTCACCACCGGAGGCTTTGCGAGGTCAGCGCGGGGTCTTCGCCCCCGAGGCGATGGGACACCGCGAACGCGGCGCGCCGGTTCTGCAGCGTGCCCCGGACGCCCCACCCGGGAACAGCGGGCCCGCCGCCCGACGGGCAGACCCCCGGCGACCCCTGCTCCCGGCCGACGTTCACACGACCGCCGCGTCCCGCCGCTCGTCGCGGGTGCGGCGGTAAGCGGCGATCAGGCGGTCGAGCCGGCGGCCCTCGGCGACCAGTCGCGCCTCCAGGTCGTCCTCCAGGACGTCGAGCACCCGCGACCCGCGCTCCTGGTAACGGCTCCAGAGCCGGTGCAGGTCGCCCCGGCGGAGGGCCGCCGCCTCCTCCTTCAGGCCGGCCAGGAGCTCGTCGAGTCGCGCCACCTCCGCCTCCGCCCAGGCCAACCGCTCCCGCGGCGGACGGGCGCCGAAGTCGGGGTCGGCCGCGTCCGCCTCCCGGCCCAGCTCGGCCAGCGCCGGCAGATCGCGGGCGCGGAACGCGTCGTTGATCCGCGCCATCAGCCCCTCCCGGCGACCGCGCTCGGCGTCGTCGCGGGCGAAATCGGGGTGGCAGCGCTTGGCGAGGTCGAAGTAGAGACGCTTGAGCTCGGCCTCGGTCGACTCGTCGAGGCGGGGGGGCCGCGGTCGCTCCTCCGGCGGCGGGGACTCCGCGTCGGCCCCGGGCGCCGGCTCGGCGCCCGCCCGGGCGAAGGGGACGGGCTCCTCCTCGTCCTCCGGCAACGCGGCCGCCCCGACCGCGAAGAGGAGTCGCTCCAGGCGTCGCTCGTATTCCGCGACGGCGCGCCGCACCCGCCGCAGCTCGGCGACCAGATCCCCAACGCGGGCGTCGCAGGTCACCTGAAAGCGCCCGAGCCCCTCCCGCAGCACCGCCACCTCGGTCTGCAGCACCTCCAGGCGCCGCCGCCGCGCCGCGATCTGCCGCAGCCGACGCCCGTACTCCCGCTCCTCCGGCGCCTGCACCCGGACCAACGACCGGGGAACATCCGGCCTCGCCTCAACGTCCCGCGACTGGGACACACTGCTTCCTTGACCCCGTTCCAAACCGCCCGCCCCGTGCGTTCCCCGTTGCCACGATCGCCCATGATACACGAGGGTATCCGGCCGTCGGCCGGGCCCAGGCCACGCAGCGCGGTCGGGATCGCGGTCGGGCAAAAGCCCCCCCTAACGAGCCGGTCTCAACCCCCGAGCTCGGCCCCCGAGGGCTTCGCCGGTTCAGCGCGCGGTCTTCATCCCCGCGCTCGCCACCGCGCCGCAAGGTCACCAAACCCGCCCGAAAGGCGGCTACGGTCCCAGCCCGGGCGGCGATCCCGCGTCGCCTCCCTCGTTTGGCCACCGCCAGCGGGCGAACCGCCCTCCGTCCCCCTCGACGGCGACCGCCGCCGCGTAGCCCGGCGCCGGTTCCAGCGTCCGCAGCGTCCACGGCTTCGGCGTCGTTGCGTCGCCCCCGCGCAGGACCGGGGCATCCGGGGCGGCGAAGTCGACCTCGCAAGCGTCCAGCGGCAACGAGAGCCCCCCACCGACGGCCTTGAGATACGCCTCTTTGTGGGTCCAGTACGCGAAGAACGCTTCTCGCCGACGCGCGGGGCAGAGCGCCGCGAGGGAGGCCCGCTCCCGCGGCGAGAACCAGGCCGCGATCGCGTCGACGTCGACGTCCGCGCGGACGCGTTCCAGGTCGACCCCGACCTCCCGTCCCGCCGCGACGGCGTAGAGGGCGAGGCCGCCGGCGTGCGACACATTAAAGCGGGGCGGTTCCCCTGCCCGGTCCTCGACCAGGGTCGGCTTGCCATGGGCGCCGTAGCGGAACCGGAGCGATCCCGGCTCCCGCCCGAGGTAGCGTCCGAGGATCTCCCGCAGCAGGCCCCGCGCGGCGACGAATCGATCCCGATCGCGGTCGGCGCGGAACCGGCCTGCCCGCTCCCGCTCGTCGGCCGAGAGCGCGGCGAGCAGACCCGGCAACTCCCCCGGCCGATCGAGCGCCGCCCGCCAGACGTGGACGTCGTCGCGCCCGAGCGACAACGCCGCAGGGGGATCCCTCCACGGCGGCCCCGATCGATCCGCGGGGGGGCTCACCGCCCGCGCCGCTGCCGTGGTCGGGGCCGCAGCGTGGGCCGAAGCGCCGGCCAGACGGCCGCCATCACCCCCGCGCCGCGATCGGACAGCCCCGCCGCCACGGCCCGTGCCGACCAAGACGGGCCGTGGCCCCTCGGCCGCGCGGTGTCAACTCCCGGCCAGGCACCCACGCAACCGCTCGACGGTCAGCTCGAGGTTGTCGACGAGGTTGGTGTTGTGGGCGCCCGTGAGGGGGATGACCTCCAGTCCCCCCGTCGCCACGGCGTCCCAGCCCAGGGTCGGGTTCCGCTCGTGCCATTCCTTGTTGACGAAGAGGACGATCCGCCCCGCGTACGGGCGCGGGTGGTAGCGCTCCAGCCGCCAGCGGCGCGCCAGGAGCGCGTCGGCCTCGGCCTTCGGGAGGCGCTCCTCGGCCTGACGCGGTTGCTTGCGGACACCCTGCCGCTCGCTGCCCCGCGCCGTCTGCTCCTCGGGCGCGAAGCCGCGGCGCGCGCCCGGTCGCCAGGCGTCGAACAGGATCAGCCGGAGCACCTCCTCGCCCTGGGCGATCAGTTGCTGGGCCATCTCGAAGGCGATCACGCCGCCCAGGCAGGTCCCCGCCAGGATGTACGGCCCGGTCGGCTGCCGCGCCCGGATCTCCGCAACGTGGGCCGCCGCCGTCGCCGCAGCCCAGGCCTGCGGGGTCTCGTCCTCCGAGACGTCGATCTCCGGGGCGAAAAACCCAAAGAAGGGCCGGTCCTGCCCCATCGAGCGCGCCAGCTTAGTCATCTTGAACAGGTTGACGGCGTCGCCAGCCCCGCCGGGGACGAGGAAGACGGGTCGCCCGCTCCCTTCGGGCTGCAGCGGCACCATCGCGGCCACGGTGCGCGATGGCGCCGCCCCCGTCGCTCCCGCCGCCCGCGCCGCCTCGACCCGCTCGGCCAGCCCGCCGACCGTGGGCGCCTCGAACAGGGCCCGCACCGGCAGCTCGACCCCGACCGCCTCCCGCAGCCGCGCCACCACCTGAGCCACCAGCAGCGAGTGGCCGCCAAGGTCGAAGAAGTGGTCGTTGACACCGATCCGGTCGACGCCGAGCACCCGCCGCCAGACAGCCGCCACCGCCGCCTCGGTCGCGGTCCGTGGCTCAGGGGAAGCCACGTCCGACCCGCCACCGCCCGCCTCTGACGCCGGCAGCGACCGCCGGTCGAGCTTACCGCTGGCGGTCAGCGGCAGCCGCTCCAGCAGGACGACGGCGGCCGGCACCATCGGCTCCGGCAGCTTCGCCCGCAGGTACCGGCGCAGATCGTCCGCCTCCAGCGGGGCCCCGGGGTCCGGCACCACGTAGGCGACCAGCCGCGTGCCACCCGGCGCGTCATCCCGCGCCACGACCGCCGCCTCCCGCACGGCCGGGTGCGGCCGCAGCGCCGCCTCAACCTCCCCCGGCTCGACCCGGAAGCCGCGGATCTTGACCTGGAAATCCTTGCGCCCGACGTGCTCCAGGCTCCCGTCCCCCAACGTCCGGCCGAGGTCGCCGGTACGGTAGGTCCGCTTCCCCCCGTCGCCGTCGTCGTCGCCGAAGGCCGCCGCCGTCTGCTCCGGCCGCCGCCAGTAGCCGAGCGCGACGAAGCGACTCCGGATCGCGATCTCCCCCACCCCGTGGCCGGCGATCGCGTTGCCGCCGCGGTCGAGCAGCAGAATCTCGGTCTCCTCGACCGAGTGGCCGACGGGAACGGTCCGGCCGCCGACCTCGGCGTCCGGCCGGAGGAACGCCTGCAGCGCCGTCGTCGACTCGGTCGGCCCCAGCCCATTGACGAGAACCGCATCCGGCGCGAAGCGTCCCCGGCAACGCTCGACGTCCCGGGGGAGGGCCGCCTCCCCACCGAGAACCACCGCCCGCACGCCCGGGAACCGCTCCTCATCATCCAGGGTGTCGAGGAACGCCCGGAACACGGTCGGGGTCGAGTGGTAGAGGGTCATCCCCTGCGCGGTCAGCCACGGACCGACCCGCTCCGGCCCCTCGGCGCGGAGGTCGAGCAGGTGGAGGCCCGCCCCGTTCAGCAGCGCCCCGAAGACGTCCATCACCGCCGCGTCGGTCCCGTACGGCGCCACCCCCGTCAGCCGGTCGCCGGCGCCGATGCCGAGCGCGTTGGTGTAGGCGCGGACATGGTGGAGCGCGTTCCGGTGGCTCTGGACCACCCCCTTCGGCTGCCCGGTCGAGCCAGAGGTGTAGAGGAGGTAGGCGGGGGCGTCGGGCGGTACCTCCAGGTTCGGCGCGTCCTCCCGCCCGGGGGCGGCGGCGTCGATCACCGCGGTGTCGCGGCCGACCAGGGCTTGGGCGGCCGCGACGTGGACGTCGGCGGCAACGATCGCGCCCACCGCCGCGTCGGCGAGCAAGGCGGCGAGCCGATCCGGCGGGTGGTAGGGGTCGAGCGGCACGTAGGCGTGGCCGCTCTTGAGCACCCCCAGCATCGCGGCCACCGCCGGCGCCCCGTGGTCGAAGAGGAGGGCAATCCGCCCCGGCCCGCCACCGACCCGCTCCCGCAGGGCATGGGCGACGCGGTTGGCGGCCCGGTCGAGCTCGCCGTAGCTCCAGGAGTGGCCCGCGCTCCAGATCGCCAGCGCGTCCGGCGCGGCCACCACCCGCTCGCCAAAGCGACGCCCGATCGCCTGCTCGATCGCCGCCGACGGGAAGCGGACGAATCCGGCGCCCGGCCGTACCGTGCCGTCCTCCGGCGCCCATGACCGCTCGCGGGCGGGGACCGAGAGCGGGATCGCCGCCAGGCGCCGCTCCGGGTCCGCGACGACGGCCTCGACGAGCTCCCGCAGGTGGCGCCCGAGGCGCTCCACCGTCCCCGGCGCGAACAGGTCGGCGTCGGCGACGAGCTCTAGCCACAGCCCCTCCGGTCGATCGGCGACCTCCAGCGAGAGGTCGAACTTCGCGCCCTCCGCCGGCGACGGGACCCGCTCGGCTTCCAGGCCGTCAAAGGCGAGCGGGGCGTCGGCCAGGTTCCGCATGTTTAGGAAGACCTGGAAGAGTGGCGTCCGCCCGAGATCGCGCGCCGGCCGCAGCCGCTCGACCAGCCGCTCGAACGGCACATCCTGGTTGGCGTAGGCCCCGTGCGCGACCGCCCGCGCCCGCCCCAGCAGCTCGCGGAAGCTCGGGTTGCCGCCGAGGTTGGTTCGGAGCACGAGGGTGTTGACGAAGAACCCGATCAGCCCTTCCGTCTCGGCCCGCGTCCGGCCGGCAATCGGCGTCCCGACCGCCACGTCCTCCTGCCCGGCGTGGCGGGCGAGCACGGCCTGGAAGGCGGCCAGCACGGCCATGAAGACCGTCGCCCCCTCGCGCCCGCCCAGATCGCGTAGGGCATCGGCCAGGGGACGGGGGAAGGTCAGGCCATGGCGGAAGGCGCGGTGGGTCGCCGTCACCGGCCGGGGGTGGTCGGTGGGGAGGGCGAGCGGTTCAAGGTCGGCCAGTTGGCGCTCCCAGTAGGCGAGCTGGCGCTCCCCTTCCGCGCCCGCCAGCCGCTCCCGCTGCCAGAGCGCGTAGTCCGCGTACTGGATCGGCGGCTCCGGCAGCGGCGACGGCAGGCCGGCGGCGTATGCCGCATAGAGGGCACCCAGCTCCCGCCCGACGATTCCGGTCGACCAACCGTCCGAGACGAGATGGTGCATCGTCACCAGCAGCAGGTGGTCCCGTCGGTCGACCCGGTGGAGGACGGCCCGGACCAGCGGCCCGCGCCGGACATTGAAGGGACGGCGGGCCTCCTCCAGCATCCGCAGCCGGAAATAGCTCTCGGTCGTCTCCTCGCGCGCCTCGCGATGCTTCGCCTTGAGTCGCACGAGCGGCAGCAGCAGATCCGCCGCCACGGCGACGATCTGGACCGGGCGGCCGTCCTCCTCGCCGAAAGCCGTCCGCATCGACTCGTGCCGCCGGGCCATTTCCGCCAGGGCGCGCTCCAGGATCGGGACGTCGAGGGCGCCGCGGAGGCGGATCGCGAGCGGCACGTTGTAGAGAACGTTGCCCGGCTCCAGCTGCTCCAGGAACCAGAGCCGCTGCTGGGCGAACGAGAGGGGCAGCGGCCCGGCGCCCGCCGGCCGCGGTGCGATGCCGGCCGCCGCCGAGCCGGCGCCGGCGCTGGCTCGGCGCTCCAACAGCGCCCGCGCCGCCGGGGAGAGCGCCGCTCCCCGTGTTCCAGTCTCGATCCCCGTTGCCATCGTCGCCCCCAAAGCCCCCGGCCCGGCCCGCCGGTCGCGGACCGTGCGCACCGCCGCTAGATCGCCGCCAGCCCATCCTCCACGGCCAGCAGGTCGTCGACGACCGCCGCCATGCTCGCCACCGTCGGCGCCTCCAGGAAGGCGGTCACCGTCAGCTCCAGCCCCAGCAACCCGCGCAACCGGGCCACGACCTGGGTCGCGAGGATCGAGTCCCCGCCAAGCGCCAGGAACCCGTCCTCGGCCCCGATCGGGCCGCGCCGCAGCACCTCCGCCCAGACCCCGGCCACGATCTCCTCGACCGGGGTGCGGGGCGCGACAAAGGGGGCGGGCGCCCTCGCACCCGTTCCGGTCTCGGCCGTCAGCCCGAGCCGGTCGGCGAGGCCAACCCGCTGCACCTTCCCCGTCGCCCCCGTTGGCAGCTTGGCGAGGAACGCCACCCGCCGCGGCACCTTGAACGGCGCGAG
>CADCWL010000165.1 GCA_902806405.1 uncultured Thermomicrobiales bacterium
CGCCGGAGGTCCCCGCTTCGCTACCCGGCCATACGCGCGATGATCGCGTCGGCCATGCCCGAGGTGCCGGCCGCCTTGGCGGGGTCGCGGTCGGCGCGCAGGTCGTAGGTGACCCGCTCCCCCTCGGCGACGACGGCGGCGACGGCGGCCTCGACCCGCTCGGCCGCCTCCCGCTCGCCGAGATGGCGGAGCATCAGGGCGCCGGAGAGGATCATCGCCGTCGGGTTCGCCTCGTTCTTGCCGGCGTGGGAGGGGGCCGAGCCGTGGATCGGCTCGAAGACGGCGGTCTCGGCGCCGATGTTGCCGCTCGGGGCGACGCCGAGGCCGCCGACCATCCCGGCGACGAGGTCGCTCAGGATGTCGCCGTAGAGATTGGGCATCACGAGCACGTCGTAGTCCTGCGGCTTCTGCATCAGCTGCATGCACATGTTGTCGACGATCCGGTCGTTGAACGCGATCTCCGGGTACTCGGCGGCGACCTCCTGGGCGACCCGCAGGAAGAGGCCGTCGGTGAACTTCATGATGTTCGCCTTGTGGACGGCGGTCACCTGGCGGCGGCCGTTGGCGCGGGCGTACTCGAAGGCGTACCGGACGATCCGGCGCGAGCCTTCCGGCGTGATCATCTTGATCGTCAGCGCCGCCTCGTCCGAGATCGGCTTGCCGCTCCGGGCGTTGACGAATCCGATCACGTCGCGCGCCTCGGGCGTCCCGGCGTCGAACTCGACGCCGGCGTACAGGTCCTCCATGTTCTCCCGGACGACGACCAGGTCGATCTCCTCGAAGGTGCTCTGGACGCCGACCATGGTTCGGCCCGGCCGCAGGTTGGCGTACAGACCGAGGGCGTGGCGGAGCCCGACGTTGACGCTGCGGAAGCCGCCGCCGATCGGGGTGGTGATCGGCCCCTTCAAGCCGACGCCGTTGCGCCGGACCGACGCCAGCGTCCCCTCCGGCAGGACGTCGCCGTGCGTCTCGGCGGCCTCCATCCCGGCCGGCTGCTCGTCCCAGGCGAACGCCACGCCGCAGGCGTCGAGGACGCGCCGGGTCGCCTCCGTCACCTCCGGGCCGATTCCGTCGCCCGGGATCAACGTCACGTTGTGGGTCGTCATCGCGAGGCATCCTTTCGGCGGGCGGCGCGCTTCGCGGCCGCCCGCCGCCCGTGGCGCCCCCGCTCGGGCGCGTCCGTCCGTCGTCGTCGCCCCCGATTGTCGCACGGCCGCCGCCGGTTGCGACCCACCCGCGGCGCCGCCACAATGGCGGCGGTGGCGGGCAACGGGGCGCGGCGGCGAGCGGCGGCGGGGAGGGGGGCGTGGGCGAGTCGGCGACGGGCGGTCGTGGCCCGGTCGTCCTGGTCGTGCTCGACGGCTGGGGCATCGGCCGGGAGGAGCCGGGCAACGCGGTCCTGGCCGCGGCGACGCCGACGATGGACCGCCTCCGGGCACGGTACCCGCACGCCACCCTCCGCTGCTCCGGGGAGGACGTCGGCCTGCCGGCCGGGCAGATGGGCAACTCGGAGGTCGGCCACCTCAACCTCGGCGCCGGCTTCGTCGTCTACCAGTGGCTGACCCGGCTCGACAAGGCGATCGCGGACGGCGGGTTCGCCGCCAACCCCACGCTCCTCGCCGCCGCCGATCGGGCGCGGGAGGGCGGCGGCACCCTCCACCTGCTCGGCCTCGTCAGCGACGGCGGCGTCCACAGCCACCTCCGCCACCTGGAGGCGCTCCTCCGGCTGGCGCGGGACCGGGGCCTGGACCGGGTCGCCGTCCACGCCTTCACCGACGGGCGCGACACCGCCCCCGACGGGGGATTGGCGTACGTCGCGTCGCTCGAACGGACGATGGCCGAACTCGGCGTCGGCCGGATCGCGACCCTCTCCGGCCGCTACTTCGCGATGGACCGCGACAACCGCTGGGAGCGGACGGCGCGCGCCTACGGGGCGCTCGTCCATGGCCTCGGCGAGCGGGCGCCGGCGGCGACGGAGGCGATCCGCCGCGCCTACGCGGCCGGCGTCACCGACGAGTTCGTGCCGCCGACCGTGATCGCCCACGGCGAGCCACCGGCGACGATCCGGCCGGGCGACGCCGTCGTCTGCTTCAACTTCCGCGCCGACCGGATGCGGCAGCTCGTCTCGGCGCTGGTCCGCCCCGACGTCGCCGGCTTCGACCGGGGCGCGCCCGTCCCGGACCTCTTCGTGGCGACGATGTCGCGGTACGAGGCGGACCTGCCGGTGGCGGTCGCCTTCGCCTCCCAGGACGTGGCGGAGCCGCTCGCGGCGGCGATCAGCGACGCGGGGCTCGCCCAGTTCCACGCCGCCGAGACGGAGAAGTACGCCCACGTCACCTTCTTCCTCAACGGCGGCCGGGAGGCGCCGTTCCCCGCCGAGGAGCGGGCGCTGATCCCCTCCCCCCAGGTGGCGACCTACGACCTCCAACCGGAGATGAGCGCCCTCCCGCTGACCGACGCGGTCGTCGCCGCCGTCGCGGGGGGCCGCTTCCCGTTCGTCGTCGTCAACTTCGCCAACGGCGACATGGTCGGTCACACCGGCGTCCTCGCCGCCGCGATCCGGGCGATCGAGACGGTCGACGCCTGCCTCGGCCGCGTCGTCGCCGCCACCCTCGCCGCCGGCGGCGTCGCCCTCGTCACCGCCGACCACGGCAACGCCGAGGAGATGATCGACCGCGCCACCGGCCGCCCGATGACCGCCCACACGACCAACCCGGTCCCGGTCGTCCTCGTCGCGCCCGAGGGACACCCGGCACGGCACGCCGCCTTACGTCAAGACGGCCGGCTCGGCGCCGTGGCGCCGACGCTGCTGGGGCTGCTCGGGGTGAGGATACCGGGGGCGATGACGGAGCCAGGGCTGATCGCCGAAGTCGACGCCGGCGAACGCGGCTGAAGCCTCGGGAGCCGGCCTCGCTCCGAATCGATGCCGGGCGCTCGAAGGGGGATCAGCCCCTTCCGTCGTCGACGACCTCCATCCTGCCGAGCAGGACACGGACGATCTAAACCTCCTGCTCGTCCGCCTCCTAGAGAATGGCGTGCTGCTCGACACGGTATCGGCGGTCGCCGAAGCGTCGGTCACGGACGACGCGACCCGGATTCGGAGATCGGGCGGGTTGCCGAAAGGCCGCCCGTGAGCATGGCCGCGGCGGCGTCCTCTTGCCCTTCTCCCCACGCATCGCACCTTCGTTGCTGGCCGCCGCGGAGGTCGTCCGCGGCCGCGATGGAGACGGACCGAACGGCGCGACGGCATCCGCGACGGGTCTCCCACGGCGGCGGTTCTCGATGGCCTCCTGCGTCAGCGGTCCTCGGTCTCCGGCGTCTAGGGCACGCGTGCCCCGCGCTCCCACCGCTCGCAGCCCGTATCGGGCGCGGCCCGCAGCGTCGCCCACCGCTCGCGTTCGTCGAGCACCCGCGGCGCCTCCTCGACGGTTGCGGCCGCATCCCCGTACCGACCGGACGCGACCGGACGCCGGATCAATCCCCCGACCCACCGGGAGCGCGTAACCTCCACGCCGCACCTCCCGCTGCGGACCACGGGAAAGCAGCGGGAGAGGCCGATGCTATCTCCCCATCGGCGGCGCAATCCGGAAGCGGGAACACGGTCGAGGACGACGACGGGACCGAAGCCGAGCTACGAGGAGCTCCGACACGCGGCACGCGCACGGGGGCCGGGCGCGGCGGCCGGTCCCTCCCGACCCGACCCCCGTCGCCGCCTTCGCGGACGACCGGCGAGCGGTGGCCCGGCAAGCGGCCGCGCCCGTCCGGAGACCGACCGCGGCGGCGAGCGCGGCGCTCCCCTGCGCCGTCCCGGTCGCGGTCGGATCGATGGGGCCATGGCAGCGGCAGCGACCGCGCGCGCTGCGGGAGGTCGAGACCCTCTCGGGACTGCGGACGGACGGCGCGCCCGCGCTGATCGGGGCGATGGTCGCGGTCGTCGCGCTCCTGGTGGTGCTGGCCCGCCCCGCCAGAGGCGCCGCCTGGTTCGCCCTCGCCGGGCTCGGGGTCAGCGCCGTGGCCGGGGCGG
>CADCWL010000166.1 GCA_902806405.1 uncultured Thermomicrobiales bacterium
GACCGGTTATTGGCGGCACATAACGGCGATAGACCGGATCGTACCCTGTCGCGTCGGGCGGCGCGACCCTCGGATGGCGCGCCCGCCGGACGGCGCCGACCAAAACGCAGTAGGCGGGATGTCGGTGATCTCGGCAAGGCGGACCGTCCTCGTCAGCCGGCGTCGCCTTTCGGTTGGCGAACGACGAGGGCGACGCCGGCGGCGACGACGACCATTCCGGCCAGGGCCGGGGCACCGAGGCGCTCGCCGAAGAGGAGGTAGGCCTCGATCGCGGTGGCGGGCGGGACGAGGTAGAGGAGGCCGGCGACGCGGGAGACGGCGTGCTGACGGATGAGTGCCAGCAGCAGCAGCGTCGCCCCAAGGGAGAGGACCAGCACCAGCCAGGCGAGCGCGAAGAGGAAGCGGCCGCTCCAGGCGATCCGCCACCCCTCGGCCGCCGCCAGCGGGGCGAGCGCGGCGCCGGCGGCGAGGTACTGCACCGCGGCGCCCGCGGAGAGGTCGGCGGGGCCGCCGAAGCGCTTCTGGTAGAGGGTGCCGGCGGTGGTGGAAACGAGGGCGACGGCGATCGCGGCGAAAGCGGCCGCGGCGATCGGCCGCTCCCCGGTGGCCCGGGCCTGCTCGCCGACGACGAGCGACACCCCTCCGAAACCGAGACCGAGGCCGAGCCACTGGCGGCCGGCGACGCGCTCCCGCAGCAGCGTCCGGGCGCCGACGGCGGTCAGGACCGGCTGGAGACCGACGATCAGGGAGGCGAGGCCGGCCGGCAGACCGCGCGAGATGGCGAAGAAGACGCCGCCGAGGTAGCCGGCGTGGAGGAGCAGGCCGGCGACGGCGAGGTGGGCGACCTCCCCGGTGGTCCGCGGCCACGTCGCCCGCCGGGCAAGGGCGAGCGCGGCGAGGAGCACCCAGGCGATCTGCATCCGGACGACGAGGAAGGTGAAGGGGCCGGCGTCGGGCAGGCCATACTTGGCCCCGATGAAGCCGGTGCTCCAGAGCGCGACGAAGAGCCACGGCGCGAACGCGGGGAGGGCGGCAGCCGCCCGCGCAAGGGCGGCTCCCTTACCGGTACGGGCCCGATCCGGGGCGGCGCCGAGGGCAGCGCGCCCGGCGCGGTCGACCCCGTCCGCGTCGGTGCGGGCATGACCGGTGCCGGGTGTGCGATCGAAGCCGGGGGCCGCGCGGTCGTCACCGTTGGCGTGGGGCCGAGGATCACCGGAGCGATGGAGGGGAGCGGACCCGAAGGGGGGCCGGTTGTCGGCACCCAGTCCCGTCCACGGCCGCCGCACCACGTCCTCCGGCATCACCCCGCCTATTCGTCCCGCAACGCTGGCCGCCGGCGAGCGTCCCTGCTCGCCGGCGGCCCGTGTTCCCTCCATACGTCGCCGTCCCACCGATCTTACCAGGGGACGGAGTGCTCGATCCCCTGCGGGGTAGGCACGGGGGGCGGTGATGAAAAGCCGTTCACAGCGCATTTGTCCGGTTGGCGGGCAGCCGCCTACCACCGGGTCACCCCGTCGCCCGCCGTGCCGAAGCCGGCACGACGCGAACTGCTGGCCCCGCGCCCCCGTGGGCGCCGTCTCGACTTCGGGGAAGCGTCCGTTCGGGCCGAAATCCGTCACCCACGCGGCGCTGACGCAGCCCATCGGTCGAGCGCAAGGAGCAAGTTGACAGGACGGCAATAGGTGGTACCGTACGTATAGATCACCCGTTCTCATCGATCTCGCTAACGGGTCTTTACCCGCAGGGCGCCGCTCGTGCCGCCGGTCCGTAGGACGAGTCGGCCCCTAGAGGAGGAATCGTGGGCGCACCACCGATCGAGCCCCGGGCCGACCCCGGCACGTTGAGCAAAGCAGCGAGGCGCGTGCAGGAGGAAGTCGTGCCGATCCTGCGCGTTTCGGACGCGGCAGCCGCGGTGGCCTGGTACGGGCGTCTGGGGTTCACCCGGGAGTGGGAGCACCGCTTCGGGCCGGGATTCCCCGCCTTTGTCTCGATGGCGCGGGGTGGGGTGCGGCTCTTCCTCTCCGAGCACGTGGGCGACGCGCGTCCCGACACCCTCGTCTACCTGCGCCTCGGCGACGTGGACGCGATCGCCGCCGATTTCGGAGCGACAGTGGATGACGCGCCGTGGGCGCGCGAGATCGAGCTCCGCGACCTTGACGGCAACCGATTACGGATCGGCACGCCGAAGGGATGAGCGACGGGAGACGCCCGCCTCAGAGCGGGCGAACGTCGCCGCTGGAGGAGGCGAGGCGCGGCCTGACGGGGCGGGGTGAATGCGGGCAGACGGCAGCGGGGCCGCTAGGCAACGACGCGATCGACCGGCTGCGGACGATCTGCCTCGCCCTGCCCGAGGCGACGGAGCAGGAGGCGTGGGGGGACGCGACGTTCCGCGTCCGGGGCAAAATCTTCGCCATGCCCAAGCGCGGCGACGGTCGGCCGGTGGTGTGGTCTAAGGCGCCGCCGGGGGTGCAGGGGATGCTGGTCGGCGCCGACCCGGCGCGGTTCTTCGTGCCGCCGTACGTCGGCCACCACGGGTGGGTCGGCGTCCGCCTCGACGGCGCGGTCGACTGGGAGGAGCTGGCCGACCTCGTGGAGGAGAGCTACCGGCGAACGGCCCCGAAGCGCCTCGCCGCGCTGCTCGATGGGTCGTACACGGGCCGCTGACGCGGCCGCAAGGTGATCGTCGGAGCCCTTCGGTCATGGCCGTCCTCAGGGGCACCGCGAGGTGGGCCCCGGTGCTCTCGACGCACCAGGCTGCCACCCCGGCGCGCACCCCCGCCACTCGTTAGGAGAGCTGGCGACGGAGCGACGCCCGACGTGTCACCCGACCCGGGTGTAGGCGATCTCGACGACCGGGTAGGCGCCGGTATCGGGCATCACGTTCTCCATACCGATCCGCAGCGCCGTGCCGTCCCCCGGGTCGATGGAGATGCGCCAGCCGGCATCGGCGGCGTACGACCCCGCGAGGCGAACGATGCCCCCGTCGTCGACGTCGCCGTGGAGGGTCATCCAGTGGGGCCGCTGGTGCCAGGAGTCGAGCCAGATGGCGGCCACCTCGTCGGGCGACTCGCCGTCGGCGATCAGGAGGAGGCCTTCCTGGGGGCTGCCGTCCTCGGCCCAGGAGTAGGCGACGGTGACGGCGTTCCCCCCCGCCGCGGACGCCACGGTTGCCCGGGAGGCGGACGGGCGGTAGTCGTCGGTCGGCATCATGCGGAGGCGTTTCGAGCCGGCCCACTCGCCGGTCGCGGCGGCGAGGCGTTTTCCGACGGGCATCGTGGGTCCCTCCTTGGTCCGGTCTCGTACGCACGGCACCAGGATACGGGCCGGGGGGAGCGGTCGCTCCTCTCCGACTTTACGTACCCGGTTGCCCAAGCGCGGCGGCATCCAGCGGAGGCTCCGGCCGCCGATCGCGCCGCTCCCGCCAGTCCGCCAGGATGCGTCCGTCGTGAGGGAAGGCGAGGTCGGGGAGGGCGTTCGGGGCGAACCAGCCGACGGCGTCGAGGTCGTCGCCGGCCTCCGGCTCACCCTCCGGCGCGTCGGCGAGGTAGACGGCGAGGACGACGGTCTCCCCCGGGGCGGAGTAGAGGCCGAGGAGGGGGCCGACCGCGACGGCGAGGCCGGTCTCCTCCCGCGCCTCGCGGGCGGCGGCCGCCTCGACCGGCTCACCCCGCTCGACGAAGCCGGCCGGAAAGCTCCAGCGGCCGGCGGCGCGGGCGCCTTCGCCGCGTCGCCCGAGGAGCACGCGTCCCCCACGCTCGACGAGGACGGCGGCGGCGAGCTTGGGGTCGAGGAAGGTGACGGCGCCGCAGGCGGTGCAGACGGGGCGGCGGCGTCCGTGGGCGTCGCGCTCCTTAGTCGGAGCGCCGCAGGATTGGCAGTGAACCGGCTCCGCGACGGTCATACCGTCTCCGGCGCCTCGCCCCCGACCAGACTGACGCGGGTGACGGCGACGTCCATACTGTCCAGATCGCGGGTCTCCTGGTAGACGACGAGGACCCCGCCGGTCGGC
>CADCWL010000167.1 GCA_902806405.1 uncultured Thermomicrobiales bacterium
AGGTGCCGCCCGTCCGGCCCGCCCCCGGCTACGCGCTGCAAGAAGGCGACCGGATGGCGAGCGAACTGCAGGCGATCGATGGTCCCGGCTCGACCCCAGCCGAGCCGGCCGTCGCCTCCGGCGAGGCGTACAACGCCCAGCCGGGTGGCTCGACCGCTCCCCCCGCCCGAGCCGACGCCCCCGCCGCCCAGGTCGGCAGCGCCTTCTCCCCGAGCGACGCCCCGGCCAGCGTCCGCAGCCCGGAAGATGCCCTGGCCGGCAGCGGAGCGGTGACGGAGCCGAAGTGGGGCCGTGACGACACCGGGGGCGCGGCGGCCGGCCCGGACCGCGACGACGCGGCCTCCCCCGGCGACGTCAGCAGCCCCGGCGGGACGCTGGCGGCGGCCAGGGACGACGAGTCGCCCCCGCGGGACGCCGGCAGCGGTCCTTCGGTTGCGCCGCAGTAGGGCATCTTCGTCGGAGGCGCGCGCCATCCCGCGAGCGGACGGTAGCGGCGACGGGTCGGCGGGGCCGCCCCGCGCCTCCCGGTGGGGGAGGTCGTCCCGCGGTGAGCCGCGCCTCGCGCTCACGACGTCGACCCGTGCCAGGTCGACGTCGTGAGCGCGAAGCGCGCTGGGCTGCCGCCGGCGGTGCGCTTGGGGGGATCTCCCGCGGCGGCCGACTGCCCGCGACGGGGCGAGCAACATCGCCGTCGCGCGCGCCGGGTTCCCGAGCCTTGCCGCGGACGAGGAAGAGTGGCGGCCCGGCGCGGACCAGCGCGGCCCAGCGCGGCCGACGAGGAGTGCCCCGGGCAGCGTCCGCGCTCGCGGGGCAGTCCCGCTGCGTCCTCGGCTACGAGCGGAGCTTCTCGCGGCCGATTCTGGCGTCGCCGCCGGTTTGGCCCCCGAATCGGCGGCGATCGGCCGGCGCCACGGGGCGGTCGGGTGTGGGGTACGGTACAATCGGTTGGATTCCGGAAGCGGGACGCCGCGCTTGCGCCGCGTCCCGACCCCGAACGCGATGGCGGCGCGTCCCCCATGTCCCCGCCGTCCCTCACCTGCGACCACCCCCAACGTCACGGCGCCGTGGCTCCGGCCGCGCGCCTCTGCCGGAGGCCAAGGCATGGCGACCACCGAGCGTCGCGGCAAGCAGCGGTCCGACACCGACGTAGCCGGCGTCGTCGACCGCAACGGGTCGCGGGTTGACGACGCGACCCTGCTCGATCTCTACCGAAAGATGACGGAGGTTCGGCTCTTCGAGGAGGCGGCGCAGCGCGGCTTCCGCCAGGGGAAGATCGGCGGCTACCTCCACGTCTACAGCGGCCAGGAAGCGGTCGCCACCGGTTTTCTGGCGGCCCACCGCGAGGGGGACAAGGCGATCACCGCCTACCGCGACCATGCCCACGCCCTGCTGCTCGGCAGCGAGCCGGGGGCCGTCATGGCGGAGCTCTACGGCCGCGGCACCGGCCTGGTCAAGGGCAAGGGCGGCTCGATGCACCTCTTCGACGCCGCGAACGGGATGATGGGCGGCTACGGGATCGTCGGCGGCCACATCCCGCTCGGCGTCGGGATGGCGTACGGGATGCGCTACCGGGGCGAGCCGGGCGTGGTCCAGCTCTATCTCGGCGACGGCGCGATCCACAACGGCGCCTTCCACGAGGCGGCGAACCTGGCCGGGCTCTGGGGCCGGGACGGCCTGAACCCCACGCTCTTCATCATCGAGAACAACCAGTACGGGATGGGGACCAGCGTCGAGCGGGCGACGGCGATGACCGACCTGGCCGCCAAGTTCGACTCCTACGGGATCGCCCACGAGAAGGTCGACGGGATGGACCTCGGGGCGGTGCTGGCCTGCGCCCACCGCGTCGTCGACCAGGTCCGGGAGACGGGCCGGCCGTACGCCGTCGAGGCGCTGACCTACCGGATCGTCCCCCACGGCGCCGGCGACTTCTTCGAGAAGTACCGGACCAAGGAGGAGGTCCGGGAGTGGCGCGAGCGTGACCCGATCGGTCTCCTGGAGCGGCGGCTGATCGAGTCCGGCGCCGCCGACGAGGAGCGCCTGGGGGCGATCCGCGCCGAGTCGAAGCGGGCCGTCGAGGCGGCCGTCCGCTTCGCCGACGAGAGCCCCGACCCGGCGATCGAGGAGCTGTACACGGACGTCTACGCGGACGAAGTAGGCAGCGGTCGGTAGCCGGTAGCGAGGGTTTGGGGGGCGGCCTCCTCGCCTCCCCCTCCTCCCTTCCGGCCGCTGACTCCTGACCGCTGAACCGGAGGAACGACCCGCCCATGCCCGTCATGACCTACCGCGAGGCGCTGAAGACGGCGATGGCCGACGAGATGGAGCGCGACGATTCGGTCGTCATGCTCGGCGAAGACATCGGCGTCTATGGCGGCACCCACGTCATCACCGACGGGCTGCTGGAGCGCTTCGGGCCGAAGCGGATCATCGACACCCCGATCGCCGAGGGCGGCTTCACCGGCGCCGCGATCGGGATGGCGATGACCGGGCTGCGCCCGATCGTCGAGATGATGACCTGGAACTTCTCGTTCCTGGCCGCCGACCAGATCATCCAGAATGCGGCCAAGCTCCGCTACTTCTCCGGCGGCCAGGTGACGGTGCCGCTGGTGATCCGCGGCCCGAACGGCGGCGGCGTCCAGCTCTCGGCCCAGCACACCCACAGCCTGGAAGGGTTCTACGGCCACTTCCCCGGCCTGAAGGTCGTCTCCCCGGCGACCCCCGCCGACGTCAAGGGGATGATGCTGACCGCGATCCGGGACCCGGACCCGGTCATCTTCCTGGAGGCGGGCGCGCTCTACGGGACGAAGGGGGAGGTCGCCGACGGGGACGCGACGGTGCCGTTCGGCAAAGCCCGCGTCGCCCGCGAGGGGACCGACGTGACGCTGATCGCCTACGGGCGGCAGGTGAACCTGCTCCTGAAGGTGGCCGAGACGCTGGCCGCCGAGGGCGTCTCGGCGGAGGTGATCGATCTCCGCTCGATCCGCCCCTTCGACGCGGCGACGATCGTCGAATCGGTCCGCAAGACGCACCGGGCGGTGGTCGTCCAGGAGCAGTGGCGCTGGTTCAGCGTTGCCAGCGAGGTCGCCGCCGTCATCCAGGAGGAGGCATTCGACGACCTCGACGCCCCGGTCGAGCGCGTCAGCGGCGCCGAGGTGCCGGCCCCGTACGCCCGCAACCTGGAACTGGCCGCGTTCCCGAGCGAGGCCCAGATCGTCGCCGCCGTCCAGCGTGTGCTCTACCGGACGTAGGTAGCCGGTCGGCGGCCAGCAGCGAGTGGCCGGGGGGATCGACCGGAGTGCCCGCCGGCCGTCGGCGGCGCGGACGCCCTCCCGGCTGCTCGCTACCGGCCGCCGACGACCGGCGCCTGGCCACTGACGACTCCGTCGAGAGGGAGAACAATGCCGACCGTGATCATGCCCAAAATGGGCGACGGCATGGAGGAGGGAACCCTCCTCCGGTGGCTGAAAGAGGTCGGCCAGGAGGTGGCCGAGGGGGAGCCGCTGGCCGAGATCGAGACCGACAAGGTCTCGCTCGAGATCGAGGCGACGGAGGCCGGCGTCCTGACCAAGACCCTGGTCGGCGAGGGGGACACCGTCCCGATCGGCAGCCCGATCGCCACCATCGGCGAGGAGGCAGCGGAGGCCCCGGCGGCTGCGGCGCCCGCGCCGGAAGCGAGTGCCCCCGACCGGTCGTCCGCGTCCGGCACGAACGGGCGCGCCCCGACCGCCGACGATGCGCCGGAGGACGAGCGGATGTTCACCCCCGCCGCCCGGCGCGGCGATGCGGACGGCGCCGCCCTCGACGCGGTCGCCCAGGCCTCGGGTGAAGGGGTGGGAGCGACCGGGGCGCCGGACGTGGCCGGAGGCGCCGCGCTGGCCGCAGCCGCCGCCTCCACCGCGCCCGCGCGGGCGGCCGGGGAGCGGCTGCGGGCGTCACCGCTGGTGAAGCGCCTGGCGGCCGAGCACGGGATCGATCTCCAGGGGGTCGTCGGCACGGGCCCCGGCGG
>CADCWL010000168.1 GCA_902806405.1 uncultured Thermomicrobiales bacterium
CACCGGGCGTACGCGCGGCTCCGCTCGATCCTCACGGAAGACGGTACCCATCGGCCGGAAGGAGGCCCGGCATGACGATCGACAACACGGCCCCGATCCACGAGCTCGACCGCCTGCTGGACGGGACGCTCGGTATCTACGACAGCGCGCCGGGCGCCGCGTGGGCGCCGACGCTGCTGCGACTCTCCCGCCTTGATGACGACCTGGCGCCGCGGGAGGACGTGCTGCGCCAGATCCGGCGGCGGGTGCTGACCGAGGTGGGGCAAGCCAGTGCGGAGACCGACCCGGTGAACGCGGCTCCCGCGCCGCCCGCTCCGATCGTGACCGCCGTGCCGCTTGCCCGCGTCCGATCGCGACGCCGGGACGAACGCTGGGTTCTCGCCCCGGCCGCCGCCGCGGTCCTGCTGCTCGCGATCGGTAGCGTCTGGCTGGGGCGTGGAGTGGGGAGCGACCCGCTCGCTGCCGACCCGTCGGTCGCTCTGAACGATGCGGCGCCGATCTCCCGGCCGGTCCGCGCCGGGGCCGCGTCGGCGGAGACCGAAGCGGTGCCGGAGGCAGGGTTCTCGGCAGACGCGGACGCCTGGACGGGCGCCCCGGGCGACGTGAGGGGGATTAGCGCCGCCGACGTTGCCCGTGCTTCTGTCGGCGGGTTCGGGTCGGCCGATCTGGTCGGACTCTTGGCACTCGGCGCCGACGTCGGTCAGCGGGAGTATCAGGAGAGGCGGCAGGAGGTGCTGGTCGAGGCCGACGCGTCCTGGACATCGTTCGTCGAGGAGCGGCGGTGGCGGGAATTGCTCCCCGCGCCCCCGCCGGACGCGGCCGGTCGGCCCTGGTCCTCCGAGAAAGGAGCCGGGTGAGCAAAATCTACCGTGACCACGCAGGCGGATCGCCGGTCGTTCCGGCCGCGGTCGACACCAAAGGAATCGAACCGTTCGTTCAACATGAGAGGCCACAATGGACGGGGCGATCTTAAACGACGCGGACGGCGGCGAGTCAACGCGACGGGAGGCGGAGACGATGCAGCGAGTGAAGAAGCGCGGGACGGCGTTGTCGATAGGGCGATTCGCGCTGCCGGGGGCGCTGTTCCTCGGGCTGGTGGCGAACGCGGCGGTGGGCGTCGGGGTCACGGACGCCCAGGACGGGACCGATGCGCCGGCGACCGCGGCCCTGGTGCCGGAGGACGCGGCGGCGTACGTGGCGGTCGAGCTCGACCTGGAATCGGGGCAGTGGGCGCAGGCGCAGGAGTTGCTGACCCGCGCCGGCTTCCCCGACGCCCTAACCGAACTGCGTGAGGGCATCTTGCCGGAGCTCGGGGTCGGCAACGACGGCTCGGTGCCCGCCGACGATCCGTTTTTCGGTGGCGAGCTCGGGGTGGTCGTCAGTGACGACGCGATCGCGGACCTGCTCTCCGCGAGCCTGATGCCGATGGCGGTCGGGACGACGACGGACGTCCTGGCGGCGGCTACGCCGACGACGACCGGGTCGGGGGGTGTCGTCGCCATCCTCGAGCCGGGCGATCCGGACGCCGCGTTCACGGTGGCCCAGGAGCGGCTCAGCGAGGGAGACGACGCACCGGTCGAGCTGGAGGAGACGACCTACGCGGGGGTGTCGATCCTGTCGACTCCGGAGGACGAGATCTCCGATCCGAGCGCGCTCGCTCGCGTCGACGACTTCATCCTCCTGGCGGCGACCGCGGCCGACCTCGAGCCGATCATCGACACCGCCCAGGGGGATGGGCCGGCGCTCGCCGACTTCGCCCCACTGGCCGACGTCCGCGCCGAGTTGACGGACGAGAACCTGCTCTTTGCGTTCGTCAACGGCGGGATCGTGTCCGACGCCTACCCAGCGGCGCTGCGGGAGCAGATCGAGGCGTTCGCGCCAGCGCTCGCCGACAGCGACGCCCAGCGCGCATTCATGGGCGTTACGCTCAGCGCCGACGATCCCGGCTTCCGGATCGACTCGATTCAGATGGCGCCCGAAGGCGGAACGCTCGACGACCTGCTGCCCGACACGGGGTTCGAGATCACCTCCGACGAGCGGGTGCCGGACGACAGCTTCGTCTACTTGGCCGGCGCCGACATCGGGGTGAACGGTGGGCTGGCCGGCGTCGCCCCGGTCCTGGCGATGGCGATCAACGAGGGGATCGGGCTGGCAACCCCGGGTGCCACTCCAACCGACCCCGCCGACCTGGAGCCGACGGACTTCGAGGCGGATCTCGCCCAGGCCGAGGAGACGCTGGGCTTCAATCTTCAGGACGACCTCCTCGGACAGCTGGTCGGCGAGTTCGCCTTTGCCGTCTCGCTGCCGGGCCTGGGCGGCGGCAACGCGGTCGATCTCCCCCTGATCGTTGCCTCTGGCACGGACGACGAGGCGACTGTGGCCGACAGCCTCCAGAAGCTGGCCCGCGTGATCGAGGCCCGCGGCGGCGGACTCGACGTCTCGACCCGATCCATCGGCGAGGACCGCGTCTTCGTCTTGCGGGACCCGGACGCGGCGGCGGTGCCGGAGTTTGAGTTTGGCGTCGTCGACGGCGAGGCGGTCCTGGGGACACGCTCCGGCATCGACGAGTACGTCGACGGGTCGGCCTCTCCCCTGGCCGACGACGAGCGCTACCGGCGGACGCTGGAGACGCTGGAGGGGGACGCCCCGTTCCAGATCGTCTACGTCGACCTCAGCCAGGTTGCGCCGTTCCTGGCCGACTTCGCCGGCGCCACTGGTGGCGGCTCCGGTATCACCGATGCCGACCCGGCCTGTGCCGAGTTCGATGACATGAACGCCGCGCAGGAGGCGTTCGACGCCGACCCCGTCGGGCAGGCCGCGCTCGACCAGGACTTCGACGGCGAGGCGTGCGAGGACTTCTACGCCACGGGCACCCCGGTCGCGACCCCGACCATCGCCGGCCCGGAGGCGATCGAAGCCTTCGCCGGCATCACCTACGAGCGGGATGGCATGGTTGCCAGCAGCGCGATCCTGGCCATCACCGAGCCGTAGACGGCTTGGACCGGGGACGGCACCGCCCCGAAGTGAGGTCCGGCCCCCGTCCTCGACCGCCACGGTTCTGAGGCCGGGGACCGCCGGGGTTGACCGTTAGCGCCCGTTTGTCCGTTTCGACACCGAATCCCAAGGAGGGACGTGATGCCCAAGTTGGTTCTGCCGCTGGTGCTGACTGCGGCGACGGTGCTCGGCACGGGGGGCGCGCTCGTCTCCCCAGCGGGTGCCCAGACGGAAGCAGAGTTGTCCGCCACGGCGGCGCTTGCGCCGGAGACGTCGGCCCTCTACCCCGCCGCCGACCTCGATTTCGGGTCGCAACAGTGGCGGCTGACGGAGGCGCTGCTGACACGGGCCGGGTCCCCGGACGTAATCGCGGACGTGCAAGAGAGCGTCGCAAACGGCGATGACGGCGGGCCCCCGGCCGCCGGTGCCGACGCCAATGCGCTCCTCGGGGGCGAGATCGGCTTCGTCTTCGCCGACTTCGAGCTCCCGGCCAACGGGCTGCTGCCGACCACCGCCGGCGGCGGGGCTGCCCTTGCCTCGCCGGTCACCTCGGCCGAGATGGCCGGCTTCGGCGGCCTCGTGACGGTCCTCCTCGCGGACGACCCGGATGCCGCCTGGGAGACGATATAGGGCCAGCTGAAAGCGGCCGCTGCCGATCAAGGTGGTGAGATCGAGGAAACCACCTACGGCGAGGTCGAGATCCGCTCGTTCGCGTCGGACGACCCCGCAGCCGAGGGCCGGGCGGTCGCCCGCGTCGACGACTACGTCCTCTCGGCGGGCGAGCCCGCCGACCTGGAGCCGATCATCGCCCGCCTCCGGGGCGACGCCGGCGCTGGGCGATTTCGCAACGGTGGCCGACGTCCGCGGCCGGCTCAAGGCCGAGGTCCTGCTCTTCGGTTTCGTGAACACCGTTCGTCTCACCGAGGGACTTGGGCACGACTACTTCGCCCAGCTCGAGGTGCTGAGCACGCAGCTTGGTCAGCAGATCGAGGCCCTGAGCCCCGCGGAGCGCGAGGCGTACGAGGCGGTCGCGGCCGGTAGCCCCGTCCCCGAGGAGTTCGCTAGATACGGCGGCTTCGCCCTCTGGGCGGACGACCCGGGTCTGCGCGCCGACGCGGTGTTCACGATCCCCGAGGGGCAGACCACGTCCCAGATCCTCCTGACCAACGCCGACCTGGCGCTCGACGAGCGGGTGTCCGATGACCCGCTCGTCTTCGCCAACGGCGATGTTGGCCCAACCAGCCTCTTCACCAGCCCGCGACGTCGCTGGCGCCGACGGGCTCCATCCTCCAGGACCTCGCCGGGAACCTGGGGTGGGGCACGCCGGTCGCCGACCTCGCGACCCCGGACCCGGAGGATCCGGCCGCCTTTATCGAGACCCGGTTGGACGAGATCGACCGCTCCCTCGGCTTCGATCTGCGGGCGGAGCTGACGGACGAGCTGGTCGGCGAGTACGGTTTCTCCGTCGCTGCCTCGGCCCGGTCGGTCTTCTCCGGCGAGGTCAGCGCCGTCGTCCTCTCCGCCGTCGACGATGAGGCGACGGCGGTCGAGAGCTTGCAGAAGGTGGCCCGCCTGATCGAGCAGGCCGATGGGACGGTCGACGTCTCGATCCGCCAGGTCGCGGGGGACACGGTCTACGCGGTTCAAGACCCGGCGTCGCCGATCGTCCCGGCCGTCGAGTTCAGCGTCGTCGGCGGCGAGTGGCTGCTGGGCGTCGGCGGTGGGATCGACGAATAGGTGGCCGGCCCGGATGCGCCGCTGGCCGAAGACGAACGGTACCGGCGGGTGCTGGGGACGCTGCCGGACGACTACGCCCAGGTCAGCTACGTCAACGTTGGCGGCATCCTCGAAATCGCCGACGGCCTCTCCGGGTTGGCGGCCGGGTCGGCCGGCGTCGGCGCCACCCCGGCGGCCAGCCCGGAGTTGGGCCCGGCCGAGCGGTTCGGGCGATCGAGGCGTTCGCGTCGGTTGCCTAGATGGAAGAGGACGTCTTCGGTTTCAGCGCCATGCTTTACACCGGGGAATAGGCTTCGTCCGACCTCGCCGACGCCCCCGTTCCGCCAGGGCGGGGGCGTCGGCGTGGTCGGGGGACACGAAGGGAACCGACCGGCCGCGTCGACCGTTAGAGGAGTGGCGATGCCGCGGAAGGTGGGTATCCGACGGTACGGGTCCGGCGTAGCCGGGCGGCGACCCATTCGCTATCCTACCTGGCGACGCGAGAGAAGGAGGAGACCACGATGGCCGATCCCCGGCTTGGGCCGACCGGGCAGACCCTGACCGTGCGCGAGCGCGCCGAGCTCGACCGGCTGCGGCGGACGCTGCGGGAGAGTCTTGGTGGCCGGCTGGCGAGCCGGCGAGACCTGCTGCGCTGGTCCGCGATCGCCGCCGGGGCCGTTGCCACCGCACGCGGTGGGGTCCTGCCGGCGTCGGCCGCTCGCCGCGCCGTGCCCGCCTGGCAGGACGGCGAGATCGAGGCCGGGGCCGAGATCGTGGTCCCCTTCGACGCCTTCGGCAACGCGGTCACGCTTGACCCGCACCGCTCGGCCGACTACGGCGGCTTCTGGGTGATGTACCCCAACGTCTGGGGCGGACTGCTCCGCTACGACGAGCTGGGCCGGGTCGTTGAGGACCTCGCCGAGAGCTACGCCGTCAGCGACGACGGCTTGACCTACACATTCGTGATTCGCCCCGACGCCGTCTATGCCAGTGGCAACCCCGTCGTCGCCGACCACTTCGTCGCCTCCTGGCGGCGCGCGCTCGACCCCGCGAACCCCTCGCCGCTCGCCTCTTTCATGCTGCCGGTGAGCGGGGCGAGGGAGGTCCTGGACGGCGTCGACGACGCCGATCTCGGTTTTTCCGCGGTCGACGACGCGACGATCGAGATCGCCCTCGCCGAGCCGGCGAGCTTCTTCCCCTCGTACCTCGCTGCCTTCGTCTGGAGTGTGGTCGACCCGCAGGTTCTCGAGGAGGCGGGGGAGACGGACTTCGTGATCAACGGGGCCGGCACCGGTCCGTGGCAGTTCGTCGACCTGGTGCAGGACACCGAGTTCGTGATGGAGCCGAACCCCAACCACTACGGCGGCGTCTCCCCGTCGATCGCCCGGATCGTCTGGCCGATCCTGACCGGGCCGGAGGCGGCCGCGGAGGCGCTCGACCGCTACCGCGCCGACGAGGTCGTCTCCGCCGACGTCCCGCTCTCGTTGCTGGCCGAGGTAGAGGAGGACCCGGAGCTGGAGCCGGAGCTTGTCCGGCTCGACGAGTTCCAGGGGACGACCCGCTCGCTGGCGATGGACTTCAAACAGGCGCCGTTCGACGATGTCCGCGTTCGCCGCGCCTTCGGCCTCGCCTTCGACCGCGACCGGTACGCGGAAATCTACGCCGGCACCTGGACGCCGACGACCGCTTTCTCGCCGCCGGTCCTGGCCGAGATCGCTGGCTACGAGGCACCCGAGGGGCTGGGCTTCGATCCAGACACCGCGCTCGCCCTCCTGGAGGAGGCGGGCTATCCTAACGGCGAAGGGCTGCCGGATATCATTTATCACCACCCCGCCGGTGAGAGCGACGAGGAACTTGAGCGGATTCGGGCCGTCCTCCAAATCTTTGAGGAGAACCTTGGCGTCGCGATCACTCTCGACCCGACCCTCTCGCAGGAGCAGATCGACGAGCTCGCCGCCGACAACGGCGGCCGCCAGTTCGATATCGTTTGGTGGCAGAACGTGGCCGAGACGCCGCACCTGCTGAGCGAGGTTTTCCGGCCCGACTCGCCGAATATGGCCGGCGTCTTCAACTGGAGCGAGGAGATCGAGCCACTCGGCGACTTCGACCCCGGCGCCGACGCCGCGACCTTCGCGGAGCTGATGGTGCAGGCCGACGCGGAGTCGGACGAGGCAACCCGCAACGATCTCTACCGGCAGGGCGAGGAGTTGGTCCTCGCCAATGCCGTCTACGTCCCCATCGCCAACTGGGTGCCGATGTTCCTCCAGAAGCAGTGGCTGCGCGGGACGCGCCAGGGGCCGTGGACCGGGCGGCTGCCGGTGCGGTTCGATCAGGACGTGGTGGTGATGCAGCGGTAACCGGGGGTCGGGAAGAGTGGTCGCGACTCAGAGGTGGTCGGCGCCGAGGCTGGTGGCTGCTCGGGGCTGACACCCGGGGCCAAGCCCGAGAACTCCCGGAGTAGTGACTTTAGGGCTGTGAGGGCAGGCTACATTGGAGACCGGCATCCCGTTCTGGACCGTCGCTCCTGGGGCCGTGCTGTGATCTCGTCGCCCGTCGCGCTGCACGATGTGGTTCGCGCGGCCGCGCGGATCGCGCCGTTCGTGAGGCGGACGCCGCTCGAGCGATCGGTGCCGCTGTCGGCCGAGCTTGGGATCGACGTATGGCTGAAGCTGGAGTGCTGGCAGCGGACGGGGTCGTTTAAGCTGCGGGGCGCGCTCAATCGGCTGCTGACGCTGTCGGAGGAGGCGCGTGCGCGGGGGGTAGCCACCTGCTCGGCCGGCAACCATGGCCTGGGCGTGGCCGAAGCCTCGTGGTTGACCGGGGTGCCGGCGACGGTGGTGGTGCCGGGAAATGTGTCGTCCGCGAAGCTGGCCGGGTTGCGCCTCTCCGGCGCGGAGGTGCTCATCGTCGGTGCCGACTACGACGAGGCGGAGGCACGTGCGCCGGAGATCGCGGCGTCGCTGGGCCTAACCTTCGTCTCCCCCTACGACGACCCGGCCGTCGTCGCAGGGGCAGGGACGGTGACCCTGGAGATTCTGGAGGAGCTTCCCGAGGCCGGCACCCTCGTCGTGCCGATCGGCGGCGGCGGGCTTGCGGCCGGTGCCGCCGTTGTCGCGGGGACCGTCGCGCCGGGACTTCGCCTCGTCGGGGCGCAAGCGGCGGCTTCCCCCGCGATGCACGCGGCGCTCGCGGCCGGCCGCCTCGTTCCGGTCGCGGACCGGCCGACCCTGGCCGACGGCCTGGCAGGGAACGTAGCCGCCGGGTCGATGACCTTTCCGCTCGTCCGGGACGCGTTCGCCGCGATCGCCCTGGTCGACGAAGCGGCGATCGGCGGGGCGATGCTGACCCTGCTGGATCGACACCGCGTCGTCGTCGAAGGGTCGGGCGCCGTCGGCCTGGCGGCCCTCCGCTCCGGCGCGCTTTCCGGGTCTTCGGAACCGGTGGTCCTCCTCGTCAGCGGCGGCAACGTCGCGACGGATGTGCTGTCGGGCCTGCTCTGTGCGGGGAGCTGAGTGCGACCGGGGGAACCGTGGTCGCCGCATCCTAGGGGGCGGCGACGCCCGCGTTCCGGCCATACTGCCCCGTGGCTGCGGGGGAACACTTTTCCCGGCCGGAGAGTGGCAATGGGGGAACCTTGCGGCCGTTCGGGCGAGCCTTGGTCGTGCGGATTTCCGGCAGGTAGGAGCAGGGAGTCCGACCCACGGCGTGGGATCGGGGACGAGGCCGGCCCGCGCGGCGTCCAGTGCGGCTTGCGGCGCGCCCCTCCCGGTGTTCGCGCGGGCGATCTTCTTTGCCACCCCCGATGGCGCCCGCGGGCCAAAGCGGTACCGGAATCAGCCGTCCTCGCCCGCAAGTGGGAGCTGAAACCCGTGGTCGGACTCCAGGGGGCAATCGACGCGGCCTCGGAGGTCCCGCCACGCCCCACCGCGCCGATTGGAGAAGCCGTCCCCGCAGCGTCGGGCACCGCGTCGGTCATCGTGCCGCTCCCTGCAGCCGTGCGTCCGAGGCGTTCGCGTCGCGTCCGCCTTACCGTGCCGGCAGCGTCGCTCGCCAGGCGTCGTCCATCCCTTCTTCGCTGACGCCGTAGAAGACGCGGGGCTCACCGTCGCCACGGTAGATGAGATGGTAGCGACGCTCACCGCCTCGGGGCTTGTAGGAGCGCCACAGGCCGCGGTCCCCGGACCACCGCACCTGCGACAGGTCGACCTCCTGCTCCTCGCGCTGGACGATGGCCGAGCGGAAGATGCGGCGGTCCGTGCTGCGGGTCACGTTGTGGATGAGCTTCTCGTTCCGGAGGTCGCGCAGCGTGTAGTAGGTCTGGCCGTCCTGCTCGAACGAGTAGAGAACCTCGATCCCGCTCCGCGGCGCGACCGGGTCCGGTCCGGCGTCCTCGGTGAACTCTGAGAGGTCCTCGTCGTCGTACGGTGCGCCGTCGGCGGGCGACGACTCGGGCTCGGGTCGGGTCTCGGGCGAAGGGAACGGCGCGACCTGCTCCTCCGTGCGGCCGCGACCGCCCCTCCGGCTCCGCCGGCGGAAGGTCGGCGACGCGGCGACGACCGCCGCACTCTCGATCCCGGTTGACCGCGACGACGACTCGCTCGGGTGGCTGCCGTTCACCCCCCCAAGGGTCGCGACCGATCCTGCGCCGTTGCCCGGAGGTGTTGGCAGCGAGGGGGTCCGCACGACCTCCCGCACCATCGCCACGATCTCGTCGCGTGTGGCGGCGGTCGATTCTCCGCCGTGCCGAACGAAGATGCCACCGGCGCCGAGTGCGTACGGCTTCTCCAACCCTGGCGGGACCTGGAGCGCAAGGACCGCCTTGCCGTCTGACTCGAGCGTCTCGATCTCGATCGCGAGCGGCGGCGCGATCTGGTCGAGCGCCCCCGCGGCCAGCTCCGCCGCCGCCGCCGCCGGATCGGCAACGCCGGCCACCGGCCGCTTCTCGAACGGGCTGACCCCGACGTAGACAACACCGCCGTCGCCGTTGGCGAGGGCGACCACGTCGCGCAGGACGTGGGTGACTCCGGTCTTTTTCGTGCTAGCGCTCTCGTGGAACGACTGCACGGCGGTGTTTCCCTCGGCGCGGGCCGCCTTCACGACGTCGATCGGCGCGACGTACGGCTCGTACGGCCGCGTCCGCTCGAAGTCGTCGCCCAGGAACAGCTCTTTCAAGGCGGCAAAGGAGGCCACCGGCAGCAGCGCCTCGGTCGCCCGGTCGCCGATCCCCAGGTTCGACTCGCGCTGCGGGTCGCGGTCGAGACGGTGCGCGTCGGACCCTTGGATGCAGTGCATCCGGCGCGGGTACTCCGGCTTGGCGCCGCTGAAGAAGCGGGCAGTGGAGCGGCGGTGGGGGCCGAGCGCGAGATCGGTCACCTCCAGGGCGTGGAGGTGCGGATCCTGGGTGTAGGCGATCTTGGTCTGGCCTCCGAAGCGGAGGCCCTGCATCGCGACGCCGTGGGTGGAGTTGACGTGGGCGCCGATGACGAGGGCGCCGTGGTCGGCCAGCACCTCGTAGACCCGCAGCACGTCCGAGGTGGCACCGACCTCGCCGCTGCCGAAGCGTTCCTCCGGCACGCCGAGCAGCAGGAGCAGGTGCTCCATCAGCCGAACGCTCGTCCGCTCTGGAAAGATGGCCAGGATGTGGAAGCCGAAGGTTGCGGTGAACTCGAATCCCGGTAGGAGCAGGATCTTGGCGAGGAGGCGACGGTACTCCCGCAGCCGCTCCTCCTCGGCCGGTTGGAGCCGTTTGAGGTACTCCAGCAGCTCAAGGTCCTCGATCTCCCGCCAGAGGTCGGCGTAGCCGCGGACGGAGTTGTGATCGGTGAAGGCGATCACGTCGAGCCCGCGCTCTTCGGCCCGGCGCAGGATGTCGAGGGCGGTGACGCCCGGCTCCTGGTAGTCGACCGAGGCGGCGGTGTGGAGGTGGAGGTCGAGGCGACGCCAGGTCGGCTCGATCGGACGATGCTCGCCGGCGGCGCTGGCGCGGCGCGGTCGGCGGCCGGACGCCGCGGAAGGTGAGGGGTCGGCGGCAGGCGGCGCGGACGATGGCGCCACGGGGGCGACCGGTGCCGACGGTGTCGCGCCGTTCCGACGGATTCGTGTGGGGGAAATCGAGGCGCTCCTTTCGGAACGTCGGCGGCAAACCGCCACCTGGTGCGGCGGCACGACGCCACCTGGACTTTAGCTATTCTAGCATAGCGGTCGATCCGATTGACAATAACCGGACCAGGCGGGGCTGTCCGTGTGCTAGACTCGCATTTTGGCTGGGGAGGTCCGGGGGTGACACGGGCTACGGACCGTCGTCTCGTCCCGACGCCGACCGCTTAGGGGATCAGAGGGTCCGTCCGTGCCCGCGATCGATACCGATCTCCTGCTCGACCTGCTGCTCGGCGCGATCGTGCTCCTCTTCGTCCCGTTTGGGGTCCGCCGCGGGGTGGCGAAGGAGGCGATGGTCTCCGGCGGTATCCTGCTCGGCGCCGCGTTGGCCGGCATCTGGGCCGATCGCGCAGGTGACGAACTGGCGAACTGGCTCGGGCTTGGCACGACAACGTCCCGCTTCACCGTCGCCACCGCCGGCGTTATCGCCGGCGCGGTCGTGCTCGGTTACGGAGGCGGCGCGGCGCTGGGTCGGCTGAACCAGGGGATCCTGGCCCGCCTCGCCGGTGGGCTTCTTGCCGCGTTCAACGGCGCGCTCCTCCTGGCGTACGTGCTCGGCTTCGTCGAGCGGCACCTGCGGCCCGGACGGGACATTGGGGAGGTCGACGACGGGTACGTCGGGTGGGCACTGCTGCGGGAGTTCGACTGGGTACTGCTGGCCGCCGCCGCCATTCTCGCCGTCTGTGTCCTCCTCGGCCTGGTCGTGACGGGCTTCCGCCGGCGCAATGAGCGCGGAGCTGTCGACGCCGGCGGAGGTGCGATCCCACCGCGTCAACGGCCGGTCCGGGTGCCGCGCGACGTGGACGCCGGTAAGTACGAACCGACCATTCCATCCGGCCCCTCCGGCGGGATCGAGCCGCGGCCGGGTCGGTTCGGCGGTGGGCAATCCGGCCTTGGCCAGACGACCCCGCTCCCGGACCCGCCGCAACGATGGCGTATCGACGACCGCCCGGAAGGCGAGACCGAGTCGTGGCCGCGTCCGCGCGCGATCCGCGGCGACGGCGCCGCCGCGAACGGCCACGCCGCTCCGTCGGCGTCGGCGGGCGAGTGGCTGCGGCGGACCGATGCGGCCGGCCAAGCGACGGCCACGGACATAGGACGTTTGGACGACCGGGTGACGGAGGCGGGCGGTTCGGTGGTGTTCGGCGGAAACGGTGCCGGGGTTGGGGGAGCAGCGGCTGCCGGGGCGACCGATCGGCGCTGCCCGGCGTGCGGCGCACTCGCCGGTCCGCGCGACCACTTTTGCCCGGAGTGCGGCACGACTCTCTAATACGGGCCGCGTTCCCAATTGCCTCTATTGCCTCTCGTCCCCGGCGTGGTCGAACGCCGGCCCGCGTTCGCCGTGGCCGGTCACCCAAGAGCAGGAGCGCGAACCGTGTCCCTCTCCCCCGAGACCGCGTCGGCCTTGTCCGCCCGTCGAGCGGCCGTGGCGGCGATCGATGCCGCCGCCACCGACCTGGTCGCCCTCTCCGCGTTCGTCCACGACCACCCCGAGGTTGCGATGGAGGAGCGGCGCGCGAGCGCCGCCGCCGCCGACTTCCTCGCCGATCGCGGCTTCGCCGTCGAGCGCGGCGTCGCCAACCTGCCGACCGCGTTTGCGGCCGACGTGGGGAGCGGCGCCCCCCGCGTCGCCTACCTGGCGGAGTACGACGCTTTGCCAGGGCTCGGGCACGGCTGCGGTCACAACCTGATCTGCATCGCGGCGCTCGGTGCCGGCGTCGGACTCGCCGCTGCGCTGCCGGAGCTGCCGGGCGGGAGCGTCACCGTCTTCGGCACCCCCGCCGAGGAGGCGATCGGCGGCAAGGTTTTGATGGCCGACGCGGGCATCTTCGCGGGCATCGATGCCGCCCTCGGAGCCCACCCCGGCACGGCGGAGGCGGTTTGCCCGACCGTGCCCGGCAGCGGTCAGGCGCTCGCCTGCCAGGCGGTCCGGATCGCCTTTCACGGCCAGGCAGCGCACGCCGCCGCGGACCCCTACAACGGTATCAACGCCCTGAATGCCCTGATCGAGACCTTCAACGGCATCAACGCCCTCCGTCAGCACGTCACCACCGACGCCCGCATCCACGGCGTTATCACCCACGGCGGCGAGGCGCCGAACGTCGTTCCCGCCTACGCCGCCGGCGACTTCCTGATCCGTGCCGCAACGCGGGCCGGGATGGAGCGACTGGTCGAGCGGGTGCGGGGGGTCGCCGAGGGCGCGGCATTAATGACGGGCGCCCGCCTCGAGATTGGTTTGCCCGAACCGGCCAACGCCGACATGGTGACGAATCGGATACTGGCCGCTCGCATCAAGCGAAACCTGGACGAGGTGGGCCTCCGCCTCCCCGAGGCAAAGGCCGCCCCCGCTCTCGGCTCGACCGATTGGGGCAACGTCAGCTATCTAGTCCCCTCCGTCGAGACCGGCTTCCCGATCATGGACGGGGTCTGCACCTGGCACTCGCACGAGGTCGTCGAGGCGGCCGCGTCGCCGCTGGGCTACGGCAACACCCTGCTCGTCGCCAAGGCACTGGCCCTGACCGGGGTCGAGCTTCTGGCCGAGCCGACCCTCCTGCGCGCGGTCAAGGGGGAGTTCGCGCGGGAAACCGCGGCGCGGAGCCGCTGAGTTAAGTCGGGGGAGAGCAGGGCCGCGGTGGCGTCGCCCGGAGCGGACACCGGGGCGTAGCCCGCGGTGTCCCTCCGAGGTCGAGCACGGGCCGTCCGTTTGTGGCGTGTACGCGGCGCGAGCAAGAACGGGCGCCCGTTCGAATGGCCGGGACCAGGACAACGGGCCACGGTGGCCGATCAATTCTCCGATCGAGGTCGGTCAGCGCCGAGTGCGTTCACCCGCGCGTTCGCGGCGGGACTGGCCTATGGCGGCGGCGTCGCTCCGACCACCTGCGCCGGCTCGCCCGGTGCCTCTAGCCCCGCGGCGACGAAGCGCAGCGGGACCGCTTCCCCTCTATGGACTCGGATCGCCCATCGCTTGTCGACGAAGAGGCGCGCCGCACCCTGGCGGAGCTCCTTGCCGCTGAGGACGGCGTCCTCGCCACCCGCAACGAGCAGCGGCGCGTCGACCTCCTTCCAGGCGGTCAGCGGACCGCCTCCGGCGACGACGAGCGCGGCAACCGGTCCGAGCGGGGCAAACGCGCTCACCGCATCCCCGTCGGACATGATCACGACCGTCGTCGCCCCGCGCCGAACCACGGCCCGCCAGGCCGCGTCGCCTTCGGCCCCGTCGCCTTCCGGCTCCGCCACGACCGTTTCCACGAGGACGCTCACCTCGCCACCGAGCCGGATCAGGCGTGGTGTCGGCAGAGCGGACAGGCCGTCACCCGCGATTGCGACCGCCTCCGCCGATCCGGTAAGGGGGCCGAGCGAGGTTCGGAAGCGCACGCGATCGTCGTCTCGGAGCGCGGCCGGCGCTATCAGGTCATCCCCTCGGCCGGCCACGAGGAGGACGTCGATCCGTCGCGTCGTCGGGTGCCGGGCGCGTTCCAGCGCGTTCGCGAAGGCGGTCGCGTCGTCGCCCCAGGCGATGAGGAGGCGGGCGTCGCCGTCGGTCACGAGCGCCGAGAGACGGTCCCCGGAGCCGAGGAGCACGACGCTCGGGGCGCGGAGATCGCGCGACCACGCCGCGCCGACGGCCATCGTGAGCCCGCCCGCGGCGAAAAAGACGGGGAGAAAGAGCAGCACGCCGGTCCGCAAATCCGATCGCATCTACGGACCCTCCTGCCCGGCGTCATAGTAGACGAGGTCGACCTCCGTGCCGGTCGGCACCAGTGCCTCGAAGTTGACCCCCTCCCCCTGGATGCCGACCACGTCCCCGTCGACGATGCGGGTGGTTGCCAGGTCGAGCCCCGAAGCGTCGATCGTCGCTTGCCCGACCGCGAACCGCTCGCGGACCCGGAGCCCCAACGCCTCCAACTGGACCGCCGCCTGCTCCACCGGCTGGCCCTGGATCGCACCGGGGATGCGGACCACGTCGCCGGCGCTAACCCGGATTGTCACCGTCTCGCCTACGGCGGCACGGTTCGGTGGGTCGGTGGCGACCAGCCGCCCCGCGGGGACGTCGGCGGCCGGTACGTCCTCCCGCGTGACCTCCAGCCCTTCCCGGCGGAGCAGCGCCTCCGCCTCGTCTGCGGGACGCCCTGCGAGGTCCAGCGCCGCGAGGTCGATCCGCGCCGATCCTTGGCTGGGGCTGACGGAGACGGTCTCCCCCTGTGCGACGACGGCGCCGGGCGGGGGCGACTGGCGGGCGATCGCGCCCGCTGGCACCCCATCCGAGAAGACCGGCTCGGCCTCCGCAAGCCGCAGCCCGACGCCGTTCAGGACATCCGTCGCGGCCTCGATCGGGAGTTCGGCGAGATCGGGCACCGTGACCAGGGTCGATGCCGGCGTCGAGTCGTTCGCGCGTGACCCTGTCCGGGCCGCAGATGGCGGCTCCCCGGAACCACCGGGTGCGGAGCCAGCTGTGGTCGTCGCCGGGGGGGCAAGCATGGTCGGCGCCACGGCCCCGCCGCCGACATCCGCCAGCCGGGGCGTGAGCCGAAAGCCGAACCAGATGAGGCCGACCAGACCGATCAGGATTGCTGCGCCGACGAGCCACGTCGCGCAGCCGAGGTCGTCGCCGGTGGTGGAGCGTCCGGCGGAACGGGCCGTCGACGGCGCCCCCGTGCTTCGGACCTGACCGGCCGGAGGGGGGGCGACGACCAGCGTTGCGATCGGGACGGCGGTCGTCGGGGCGGGTTTCGCGGTAAGTGCTGACCGCGACCGCGATAGCGACGGGGAGAACGCGGCGACGGCGGCCGGCTCCTCCGGTACACCCCCCGCCGGGGTGTCCCGCCATTCCGCCATCCCGGCGGCGAGCGCGCCGGCGCTCGGAAAACGCCGTGTCGGATTCTTGTCGAGGGCACGGAGGACGATTGCGTCGACGGCAGGCGGGATGCTCCGGTCGAACGACGAGGGGCGCGGCGGGGCGTCATGGACGTGACGGAGGGCAACGCCGATTGGGGAGTCGCCGGCGAACGGCAGCCGCCCGGTCAGCATCTCGAAGGCGACCACGCCGACTGAGTAGACGTCGGAGGCGGGGGTCGCCATCAGCCCGCTGGCCTGTTCTGGGGAGAGGTAGTGAACGGTGCCGAGACCGACACCGACCTCGGTCAGGTCGGCGTCTGCGAGCCCCTTGGCGATCCCGAAGTCGACCACCCGCGCCACGCCCGCCGCGTCGACGAGCACGTTCTGCGGCTTGACGTCGCGGTGGACGTAGCCCCGCTCGTGTGCATAGTCGAGGGCGGCGCCGACCTGCAGCAGGAGCGCCGCAACATCGTCCGGGTGGAACGGGCCTTCCCGTTCGATGATCGCTTTGAGCGTCAAGCCATCCACGAAAGCCATCACGATGTAGGGGGTGGCGTGCTCCTCCCCGACGTCGTAGATGTCGACGATGTTCGGGTGGGCAAAACCGGCGGCCGCCTCCGCCTCCCGCTCGAAGCGGGCGCGGAACGAGGGGTCGGCGGCGAACTGGGGACGGAGGATCTTGATCGCGACGTCGCGGCCGAGGAGGAGGTCGTGGCCGCGGTAGACGACCGCCATGCCGCCGGCGCCGACCGGGCGATCGACGCGGTAGCGGCGGTTGACGACGGTCTGCTCCATCATCGGCGTCGTCCGCGCCTCCTACTCCATTGCATGAATTGGCGGTCGGGCGCGTCAACGGTGCCATGGCCCCTGGCGCCCGGTGCTCTTGGCAACGTTCGTCGGCGGTCACGGACGCGCGGCCGACGGCGATTCGCCGGCCGCGGGGGACGTTCCCGCCGGAGTCTACGTCGCCGACCTTGGGTAGGGCTGCACGAACGGGACCGCGACGGCGACGCTTGCCCGCCGGCCAAGCACGTTCGACAGCGAGGCGCTGGTGCGCTCGGCGGCCGCTACCTCGGCAAAGACCGCGTAGTGGCTCGGGCCCGCCCCGGAGAGGGCGACGGCGGGGGCCCCGTGCTGGCGCATCAATGCCGGCAGTTCGGCAAGCTGCGGCCGCAGGGCGTAGAGGGCGCGGGCGAAGGCGTTCCCCAGCAGATCGGCGGCGAGGGGCTCGCCCCCGAGCAATCGCGCCGCCTGACGCCGAACGCAGCCGCCGTCGGAGAAGTCGGTCGCTGTCAGTGCGCCGTAGAGCGTCGCCGTCTTGCGTGGGATGACGAGGCGCGGGGAGACGACGACGAACCAAGCCGTGGGGGAGGGGAGCGGCTCGAGCCGCTCCCCGCGGCCGGTCGCCAACGCCGTGCCGCCGCGAAGGAAGAACGGGACGTCGCTGCCGAGGTCGAGCGCGAGGTGCGCCAGCGCCCCGTCGGGGATGCCGGCGTCCCAGAGCCGTCGCGCACCGAGCAACGTCGCGGCCGCGTCACTGCTCGCCCCACCGAGGCCGGCGGCGGTTGGGATGGCCTTGGCGAGTTCGACCACCGCTCCCGTCGTTATGCCAGCGACGCGGCGGAGTGCCGCGAGGGCGCCGAGGGCAAGGTTGTCGGCGCCGGCAAGGGTCGGATCGTCGCAGATGAGGCGGAGCGTCGGACAAGGGGTGAGCGTCAGGCGGTCGACCAGGTCGATTGCCTGAAAGATCGTGACCAGGTCGTGGTAGCCATCGGCGCGGCGGCCGACGACCTCCAGCCCCAGATTCAGCTTCGCCGGGGCGGAAACGCTCACCCGGCAGCGCCCGCCTCCCGCGCTCATACGGGCCTCGCCGCGAACGGGAGAGCCCGAGTCAGGGAGACCCACTCGTCGACCGAGAGCGTCTGCGCGCGGCGCATTGGGTCTACGCCGACGCCGCTAAGCCAGGCGGTCACTGTCTCCTTCGGCAGCACCAGTTCCGCTGCCAGGGAATTGGCGACCTGCTTCCGCTTCTGGCGGAAGCCGGCGTTGACGACGCGGAAGAAGGCCGCGTGCTCCGTCTCGGGCAAGGGGAGCTGCGGGCGTACGTCAAGGATCGCGACGGCCGACTCGACCGCCGGCGGCGGGATAAAGACGGTCGGCGGCACGGTGAAGGCGATCCGCGCCTCGGCGTAGAACTGGGCGGCCACGCCGAGTACGCTCATCGCCCCCGGCTCCGCCGTCAGCCGTTGCGCCACCTCCATCTGGAGCATTACCGCCAGCCGCGTCGGTCGGTGCGGCTGCTCTAGGAGGTGCCGGACCACCGCGGCGCCGACCGCGTACGGCAGGTTGGCCGCGACCGCGAACGGATCCCCGTCGGCGAAGAGGTCGGCGGTCGTGGTCTGGAGAGCGTTCCCCTCGACGAGCCGGAAACGTGGCTCGTCCCCGAACGTCTCGCGCAGATGGGCGGCCAGTCGGCGGTCGAGCTCGATCGCCGTCACCTCTCCCGCCCGGAGCAGCAGCTCCGAGGTGAGGATACCGAGGCCGGGGCCGATCTCGAGCACGCGGTCGGCCGGACCGATCCCTGCGTGCCGAACGAGGCGCTGGACGATCCCTCGCTCATAGAGGAAGTGCTGCCCGAGCCCCTTGCTGGGGCGCACACCGAGGAGGGCGAGGAGGGCGGACCACTCGCGGCGGGTGCTCGGCAGCCGGCCGACGGGATCTCTGGGCGCGGGTTCGCCCATCAGACGACCCGTAGCGCGGCCGGCGCTACGCAGAAGGCAACCGGGGTCGTGCCGACGACCTCGCCGTCGAGCTGAACCGGGACTCGCCGACTGCTCCCGACCCGGATTGAGCGGGCCGAGCGCAGGGTGAACTTCGGGTGCTCAAGGTGGGTGCCCCGGAAAACGCGGGGCGCGTTGCGGGCGACGTCGAGCCACGAGAGGTCCCCGACAAGCGCCGCGTCGAGCCACCCGTCGTCGAGCACGGCACCGGGAACGATCCGGAGGCCGCCGCCGAAGTAGCCGCCGTTGGCAATGATCACCGCCCGCATCTCGCCGCTCAGCGGGGTGCCGTCGATGTCGACCGTCATAGGGTAGCTCCCGTGACGCAGCAAGGCGCCCGTCGCGCCGCTCAAATAGGGGGCGGTGGATCCGGGCAGGCGGGAGCGGGCCGCCAGCGCCGCTGCCGCCGCGTCGAGGCCGACGCCGGCAACGTTGACGAAGAGGCGGGAGCTGCCATCCCCGAACGTGGCCCGTCCAAGGTCGATCCGCCGCGCTTCGCCTCGTCCGATCCGCGCCATGGCCGCCGGCGCGTCCCGTCCCCACCCGAGGCCGCGGACGAGGTCGCTGCCCCGCCCGGCCGGCACGATCCCGAGCGCCACGTCCGCCCCGCTCCCCGGATCGACCACGCCGTTGGCGACCTCGTTCACCGTCCCGTCCCCGCCAACCGCCACGACCAAGCCGAACCCCTCCGCCGCGAACCGTCGCGCCACGGCGGTCGCCTCCCGCGGCGCGGCGGTGACGTGGACGTGCCGGGCCGCTGCCGGGCCGAGTTCGGCGACGAGCCACGGCAGGAGGGCGAGGGCGCGCCCCTTGCCAGCCCTTGGGTTGACGATCACGCCAATCCGTCCGTAATCGGTCACGCCGCGCCGTCCCCGCTGCCGCGGCGGAACAGCGCCGGCAGCGCCCGGCGGGGGATCGACCAACGAGCGATACACGGTAGGGTCCCAACGGGCCGACCTACGGATGCGCGCCGGTGCCGGTGGTCGGTACCAGGGGCGCATGGCCGTGCGCCCGCTTCGCTCACGCGGTGGCCCCTTGACCGCCGCGCTGGCCCCGCCCGAGATCCCTCACGTCCCGACGTCGATCCCGGCCTCCGCGACGACCTCGCCAATCTCCCACAACGGCACCCCCGACCCCACGAAGGTGGCGCGTAACGCCGCCGCCCGGTCGGCGGCGATCGTCAGTAGCAGCCCGCCGGAGGTTTGCGGGTCGAACAGGAGGGCGGCAACGGTGGGGTCGACGTCCGGCGCGATGCGGATCCCGCCCCCGGCGTCGGCGTAGAAGTCGCGGTTGCGGACGAGACCGCCGGGGAGGTGCCCCGCCGCGGCGTAGTCGGCGGCGCCCGGCAGCAGGGGAACCGCCCCGGCGGAGATGCGGAGGCCGACCCCGCTCTTGGCGACGACCTCGCTGGCGTGCCCGAGGAGGCCGAAACCGGTGACGTCGGTGCAGGCGCCGACCCCGCCGACCTGCCGTGCTAGGAGCGACGCCGCCCGGTTGAGCGTCAGCATCGAGGCGATGGCGGACTCGACATCGGCGGCCGACGCCTGCTCGCGCTTCAGGGCCGTGGTCACGACCCCGGTGCCGAGCGGCTTGGAGAGGAAGAGGCGGTCGCCCGGCCGCGCCCCGGCCTTGGTCAGGACCCGATCGGGATGGATGGTGCCGGTCACGCTCAGGCCGTACTTCGGCTCTTTGTCGGTGACGGTGTGGCCGCCGGCGATCACGCCGCCGGCCTCGGCCACCTTGCTCGCGCCCCCTTCGAAGATCGCCGTGACGACGGCGGGGGGAAGGTCCTCCGGCAGGGCGGCGACGTTGAGCGCCAGTTTGACGTCGCCGCCCATCGCGTAGACGTCGCTCATGCTGTTCGCGGCGGCGATCGCGCCATAGGTCCAGGGGTCGTCGACGATCGGGGTGAAGAAGTCGATCGTCTGGACGATCGCCAGATCCGGCGACAGCCGAAAGACGGCCGCGTCGTCGCTGGTCTGGAGGCCGACGAGGAGGTCCGGGTGGTGGTGGTGGGCGAGGGGGCGCAGCACCTGCGCCAGGGCCGCCGGGCCGAGCTTGGACGCTCAGCCAGCGGCGCCGGCTAGCGTGGTTAAGCGGATCTCGTCTCGGGTCTGCACGGGAGGACCTTCCGCGTCTCGGCGACCTGGCGCGGGCGGACCTTCGACCGTCGCGCCGGAACCGCTGTCGATGATAGGAGCGGCCTGGGCAAGCGTCAAACGCCGAGGAGACGAGGCGGCGGAGATGGGAACCGCGGGGCCTTGAACTGGGCACTCTTGACGATTCTGGTGAACGGTGTATATTTTTTTACACGGTTTACAAAAATAAACAGTGTAAGCGTTAGGTTGGGGGAGGACGGGACGTGACGACCACGCGACGCGAACGCCAGCGGGAGGCGACATCGGGCGAGATCAAGGCCGTCGCCCGCCGTCAAATGGCGGAGAACGGTCCGGCCTCGCTCTCACTGCGCGGGATCGCGTCCGAGATCGGGATGACCGCGCCCGGCATCTACCGTTACTTCCCGAGCCGTGACGACCTGGTGACCGCCCTGATCGTCGACGCGTTCCGCTCGCTCGGGGATGCGATCGATGCCGGCCAGGCGGCCCTGCCCGCCGGCGACTACCCGGGGCGCTGGGTCGCCTGCGCGGTCGCCTATCGACGCTGGGCGCTCGGCCATCCCGGCGACTTCGCCCTGATCTTCGGGACCCCGATCCCCGGGTACCACGCCCCGGTGGAGGAGACGGTGCCGGTCGTCCAGGCGGCTTTCCGCCCCTTTGTCGCGGTCCCGGAGGCGGCAAAGGCCGCCGGCTGCTTCCATTGGACCGACCGCCAGGAGGGGTGGGCGCCGGCGACCGACGCCCGGCTTTCCCGCTACCTCGCGTCGACGGGTGGCTCGCTGCCGCCCGACGTCTACCGGGCGATGCTTGAAGGGTGGAGCCTCCTCCACGGCATCGTCACGCTGGAGATCGTCGGGCAGTTGCCGCCGCTGCTCGGCGACGCCGACGAGTTTCTCGAGGTCGCGATTCGGTCGTTCGTCCACCGGTTCGGCCTCCGCGCCGCCGCTCCGGCGGCAACGGCCCGAGCGCCCTAGGCCTTATCTCGGCCAATCCCACCCATTGCGTTCGTTCGGAGCGGGCTTCGGCCCGATGGATTCGTGCGCCCGCCGCAAGGTTCGGAGGGGCACTAGCGCCGGGCACCGGCGATAAGGAGACGACCGTGAGCGTTTCGGCGATGGGGACATTTCCCTTCGATCGCGGGCGGGCGGACGCTCGGCAGACCGAGCGATCGATCGCGCTCTGGGCGGTCGGTCTGGTCACCCTCCAGGCGTTCCTGGCCGGCGGCGCCTTCTTGGTGCTCGGGGACGCCTTCGGCTTCCCGGACATCCTTCGCGAGCCCGCCGAAGTCGTCCTGCCTCGGTTCCAGGAGAACGCCGACACCATCCGCCGGGCCTACTACGCCTTCTCGCTCTCGAGCCTCCTGGCGATGCCGATCGCCGTCCTTCTCCATCGCCTTGCTGCCCACCGCGACACCACGATCCTGACCCTAGCGACGGCGTTCGGCGTTGCTTCCGGTGTCGTCCAAACGCTCGGCTTCATCCGCTGGCCGATCACCATCCCCTACTTCGCCGAGACCTACGCGGACCCGGCGACGAGCGAGGCGACCCGCGCCGCAATCGCCGTCGCCTACGAGTCGCTCAATAGATGGCAGGGGATGGCGATCGGGGAGCATCTCGGCTGGCTGCTGCAAGGGTCGTGGACGCTGCTGCTCGGGGCGGCCCTGCTCCGTCACCCCGCGCTGCCGCGATGGCTCGGCGCCCTCGGCATCCTCCTCGGAGCCGGCCTCCTGGCGGGGACGCCGGAGCAGTTCGAGGCCGGCGGCGAGGAGATCTTGGGGGTGCTCAACGCCGTCTCCACCACTGCCACCCAGTTCTGGTTCGTCGCGCTCGCGATCGTCCTGCTCCTTCGAGCGCGAGCGATCGCCTCGAAGGGTGTGGAGGATCGGTCGTAACCGTTTGCCTCAAAGACATTGGTCGTTCGCCATCAAGAAGCACGCGGGCGCGCGCCCGCCAGCAGGGAGCAGACGATGAACGAGAACGCGGGGTTGCACGTCGTGGTCGGCGCCGGCGGCGGGGCCGGGGGGGCGATCGTCCGGGAGTTGATAGCCCGCGGCAAGCGGGTGCGGACGGTCGGCCGATCCGGCCCAGCCGTCATGCCGGCGGGCGTCGAGGTAGTCCGCGGCGACGCGACCGACCCGGCGAGTGTGAAGGGGTTCACCGCAGGCGCGGCGGTTGTCTACCACGCGGCGAACGTGCCCTACCCTGAGTGGACGGAGCGGTTGCCTCAGATGATGGAGGCGCTAATCGCCGGGGCGGGCGCGGCCGGGGCAAAGCTCGTCTACGTCGACAACCTGTACATGTACGGGCAGGTGGCCGGCCCGATCACGGAGGATCTCCCGGCTACGGCAACGACGAGGAAAGGTGCCCTGCGCGCTCGTCTCGCCGAGCGCCTCCTCGCCGCCCACCGCGCCGGGGAGGTCCGGGCGACGATCGGCCGCGCCTCCGATCTCTACGGCCCCGGCGCGGTCAACTCCCTGGCCGGCGCGCAGGTCTTTCCCGCCGTGGTCGCCGGCAAGAAGGCGAACTGGGCGGCAAGCCTCGACCAGGCCCACTCCCACGCGTTCGTCGACGACGTCGGTCGGGCGCTCGTGACCCTCGGTGAGCGGGACGAGACCCTGGGCGGCATCTGGCACGTGCCGGCGGCCGAGCCATTGACCGGCCGCCGCTTTATCGAGCTCGCCTTCGAGGCGGCCGATCGGCCCGCCAGGACCGGCGTGCTGACCAAGCCGGTGGTTCGCCTAGGCGGCCTCTTCAGACCGACGATCCGCGAGTTCGGCGAGATGGTTTACCAGTTCGAAGCCCCTTTCGTCGTTGATGGAGGCAAGTACCGCCGCGCCTTC
>CADCWL010000169.1 GCA_902806405.1 uncultured Thermomicrobiales bacterium
CCGCGAACCCGGGCGCGCCGTGCCCGAAGCACCGGCGGCCTATCGATTCACGCCGCCGCCCCCCGGCCGGCTTCGGGGAGCGCGCCTCGTCCGCACACCTTTGGAAGGTCGGTGAACCCCGGCCGCAAGCAAACTGGCTTGCTGCCAAACCGAGTCTTCTACCCAGCTTGCGTGCTGTTTTTCCAGACTGCAGATAAATTTTCAGGAAAACACGAAAGCAATTAGTCATTGTGTGTTATATAACTATCTGCTTGCAGCCAATGAAAACATAAGCAGACAAATAATCACGACTATTTCAGCGCTGAAAATCTTCTATTCTGACTGGCCTATGCTGGATTCGTACTCAGTTGGTCTCTCGACGCCGCTGCCGATGTCGTCCTGTTCGGATCAGGCGCGGTATTTGGAGAACAAGATGAGCGAAACGAATTCCGGCAACACGGGCGCTACCACCTCGTTCGCCGCCGGCGACGAGTCAGTCCCCGCGGCCGTGGGCGGCGGGGGGACCGCGGGGCCTTCTGTCGGGGCGGGAAACGCCACCGGCTCGGTATCGGTGAACACCGGAGGCTTCGAACTGCCCGGCCTCCCGGCGCAGTACTCCACGGCCGGCGGCACCGGCTTCTTCACGCGGCAGATGGAGCCCGCGCCGACCGCCGTCGCGGTGGGCCCGGACGGCGCCCTTTACGTCAGCGAGCTGAGCGGCCTCCCCTACCCGGAGGGCTACGCCCGCGTCCTGCGGATCGCGAAGCCTGAGGAGACCACGGGCTTCGACGGCCAGATTCCGAGCGGCGTGGTCGAGGCTTACGCGAGCGGCTTCAGCCAGATCAATGGCCTGAGCTTCGACGGCGCGGGCAACCTCTACGTCCTCGAGTACGTCAACGGCAGCAACATCTACAACCCGACCCTGGCGCCGGACGAGCTGCCGCCGGGCCAGCTCATCCGCGTCGCGCCTGACGGCACCCGCACCACCGTCTCCGGCCCCGAGCTAAAGCTCGGCAACTACGTGCTGGCCGACAAGGAGACGGGCGACGTCTACGTCGCCATCAACAATGCCGACATCGACAACGGCCAAGTGCTACGCTACCGCGTCGATCCGGCCACTGGGCAGACGACGAGCATCGAGGTCGTTGCCGACGGCCTGAACAACCCGCGCGGCATGGCGTTCGGCCCCGACGGCAAGCTCTACGTCAACGAGCAGGGCCTCGGCACCCCCGGCGACTCGCCCGACGCGGCGACCGCGCCGAACGTGCCCTTCATCCCGGGCGTGGTCAGCGAGCGCGGCGGTTTCACCGCCTCCGTCACTCGCGTGGACATAGACGGTTCCGGGGACGGCGAGCGGATATTCACCGGCATCCCGTCCATCCGCGAGTACGACCCGAACACCGGGAAGGACCGCGTCCTCTCCGTGGGCTCCAACGGCTTCACCATCGCGCCCGACGGCACGGCCTACGTCGCGGCCGGCGGCGGGCTGTCGGAGGCGACGGCGGGCGTGCTCGGCGACTTCGGCGACTCCGTCAGGGGCATCTTGCGGATCGAGGGCCTGTTCGACGGCGACCCGTCGGACGCCACGATCACGCCCACTTTCGACTCGGTGGGCTACGCCGCGCAGTTCGGCCCGGACGGCTCCACGACGCTGTTTAACAACCAGAGCAACCTGAACGACGTCGCCGTCGCCCCGGACGGCAAGCTCTACACAGTCGATGCCGCCCGCAACGTGATGTACGGGCTCTCGGAGAGCGGCGACCAAGTGTCCCCCGACAGCGTCACCGTGATCGCAAAGCGCCCGCCCGTGCTGACGCCGCCGCAGTTCGCGGCGGTCTCGCTAGCGGGCGGCGACCCCACGGCCGACTACAAGGTCGAGATCACCGAGCGCACCGAGAAGGCCATCAACGGGTCGCCCGCCACCCCCGGCCGCGCCGCCAGCCTTCAGGCGGCCGTGGACGCCCTCAGCTCCGGTGCCAGCCCGGTAGCCGGCTCTCGTGGTGAGGACGGGGCCGTCGCCAGCGCCAACGCCGCCGCCAGCGCTGCCGGCGCCGGCGTGCCCGGCGATGTCACCTCGACGCTCCCCGGGGGCCCGCCCGCCGGCTTCGAGTTGCCGGCTGGTTTCGAGCTGCCGGAGGGCATCGACCTCAGCCAGCCACCGCCGTTCGACCCCACGGTCCCCGGCCCCATCGACCCGATCAGCCAGCCCATCACCCCCGGCAACATCTACAGCAACTACTTCGACCCCTTCTTCGGCGGCAACTACGCCCCGTCGGGCGGATCGAAGACACTGCCGGCGGGCGAAAACGGCGGCACGTACACCGTGTCGAACGTCTTCAGCTTCGGCGACCGGCTCTCCGATGACGGCGGCGCCTACGGCGCGGCCTCCGTCGCGGCGGCGGCCGGCCAGCCCGCGCCGAACTCGGCCTCCATATACTACAACGGCGGCTTCTCGGACGGCCCGATGTGGACGGAGAACCTGTCCCGCATCCTCGGCGCGGCGACGGACGAGGACACGAACTTCGCCTACGTCAACGCCACGGCGCGGGCGCTGTTCAACCCGGTTGACCCGCTCCAGCCCACGACGGGCCTGACCAACTTCCAGGGCCAGATCGACGCGTTCGTGGAGGCCCGCGGGACCTTCACGGCCAACGACCTGGTCACGGTGAACTTCGGCGGCAACGACCTGACGCTGCCGAGCGAGGTTTCGCCGCAGGAGGGCATCGCCCTCTCCGTGGAAGCGATCGTGGACGGGCTGGAGCGCTTGGCGGACCTCGGCGCCAGGCACTTCCTGGTCACGAACGTCGCCGACGTCGAACTCGCGCCCCTGTTCAAGGACCCGGCCTTCCTCCAGCAGCTCGGCGCAGCGCCTGGCGCCTTCACGCCGCTGGTGGAGCAGTTCAACGCCCAGCTCGCCACCGCACTCGACACGTTCGAGGGCGAGACGGGCCTGGACGTCGAGCTGCTGGACGTGAACAAGCTGTTCGACGCCGTCGCGGCCGACCCGCTCGCCTACGGGTTCGTCAATGTGGACCAGTCGGTGCTGGCCTTGCCGCCGATCGCGCCCGGCACGCCGGAGGTCTACAACCCGGCGATCGTGGGGCAGGACCCGGCGGTGCGGCACGCGACGCTGTTCATCGACCCGGTCTTCCACCCGACGGCGCTGGGCCACGCCATCCTCGGCGAGACGGCGCGCGACGAACTCCTGATCGCTTAAGGCGGCACGCTCCGGGCAGGCGCGCACCGTGCGCGCCTGCCCCACTCCTCCAGAAAGCACTCACTGAACCGGCAGCGGACCGGCTAAACTTCGTCCACCAACGCCCGAGCCGCGCTCGGTGCTTGCCTGGCCCAATGCGGAAAGTAAGGCAGTAAGATAGTAAGGCGGTAAGGTGCCGCAGCGACCTTCCGGTCTCCGGAAAGCACCCGTTGAGCTGGCGACTAGCCGGCTAAAATTCATCAGCCAACGCCCGAGCTGCATTCCCGTGGAAAGTAAGGCAGTAAGGTGGTAAGGTGCCGCGGCGGTCAATCGGCCGTCCGTCCGGAAGCGCCCAGGTCGGCCGCCGCAACTCCCGCAAAACGCACGTGTGCGCCTTGTGTCCGCCCCGTCCCGGACGGTGCGACCAGGCATGAAATCGAATAAGCGCGGTGAAATCCCCGAGGCGAACCGCCGTCGCACCACCGTCGGGCGCCGGCCTTCGGGCGGTGCGGCGCCCGACGGGGCCGCGCCTCAGGCCACGGCCGGGGCTTTTCTCGCCTCCCTGACGGCGTCTGCTAACTGGCGCACTTGGGCGAGCACTTGGCGGGCCGTCTCCGGCCGGGCGCGCCCGTCCTCGTCCAGGCTCGCGGCGATGGTGTCCACCAAGGCGGAGCCCACCACGGCGGCATCGGCGACGCGCGCCGCCTCCGCCGCCTGTTGCGGCGTGCGGATGCCGAAGCCGATGGCGAGCGGCAGGTCCGTGTGCCGGCGGACGCGGGGGACGGCAGCGGCCAAGTCGCTGCTGCTC
>CADCWL010000170.1 GCA_902806405.1 uncultured Thermomicrobiales bacterium
CCGACGATGGCGATCGCGAGGAATGCCTCGAGCAGGGGACGGACGTGCCAGCCGCCGTAGAGGAGGGAGCGGAGGCCGGCGAGCAGGTAGGTCATCGGGTTGAAGCGGGCGATGGTGGCGAGCCAGCCGGTCAGCGCCTCGAGAGGGAGGGTGGCGGTGGTGAGGAAGGCGAACGGGAAGAAGAGGAGGAAGGAGGCGCCGACCGCGCCGGGGGAGCCGGTCTTGAGCGCGATCGCGTACGGGAAGCCTGTGAAGGCGAGCGCCCAGAGGCCGGTCAGCGCCGTGAAGACGAGGACGCCGAGGACGCCGGTCTCGAAGCGGACGCCGACCGCGAAGCCCATCAGCAGGACCGGGACGGTCAGCGCCGCGACCAGGACAAGGTCGGCGATCATCAGGCCGAGCAGCAAAGAGAGGCGGCGCATCGGCGTCATCAGCATCCGGTCGAAGTAGCCGGACTGGATGTCGGTCACCAGCGCGTTCGCGCGCGAGATGCCGGTGACGGCGAAGACGATCGCGGTCGGCAGCTGGAAGGCGCGGAAGTCGAGGCCGGGGAGCCCCTGTTGCGCGAAGTCCTCGAGCGAGCCGATGTTCACGGCGAAGAAGAAGATCGGGATGACCAAGGCCGGGATGACCATCTCCGGCTCGCGGGGGAGCGCCCGGATCGCCCGGATCGCGACCGACCAGAGGTCGGCCAGGAAGCTCGATTTGCGGGCGCGGATCGTGGTCGACGGGTGGATGGCGCCGAGTTGGGGGCGAAGGGTTTGGCTGGCCATTAAGCGGTCTCCTCCTGGAGGCGATTGCCGGTCAGGGTCAGGAAGACGTCGTCGAGGGTCGGCTCGCGGAGGGTCAGCGTGCGGACGCGGACCCCGGCTTCGGCGAGGGCGACGGCGATCGGCGAGACGGCGGCGGGGCCATCCGTGGTCGAGGCGGTCAATTCGTCGCCGTGGATCTCGACCCCGTCGACGACGGGGAGGGCGGCGACGGCTGTGCGGGCGGCCTCGACGTCGTCGACGCGGACGAGAACGAGGTCGGCGCCGATCGAGCGCTTCAGCGCCTCCGGCGTCCCCTCGGCGACGATCTTGCCGCGGTCGATGATGCCGACCCGATCGGCGAGGGCGTCCGCCTCCTCCAGATACTGGGTGGTGAGGAAGATCGTCATCCCGAGCTCGCGGTTGAGGCGGCGGACCTCCTCCCAGACCTTGGCGCGGGAGACGGGGTCGAGCCCGGTCGTCGGCTCGTCGAGGAAAAGGACCTCCGGGTTGTGGATCAGGGCGGCGGCAAGGTCGACCCGGCGCTTCATGCCGCCGGAGTAACCCTTGATCCGCTGGTCGAGGGCGTCGCCGATGTCGACCAGGCCGCGCAGCTCCGCGAGGCGGGTCGCGATCTCCTTGCCGCTCAGGCCGTAGTAGCGCCCCTGCTGCCGCAGCAGTTCGGTGCCGGTTTGCTGGAGATCGACCGCGGTCGCCTGGAGCGCAGCGCCGATCCGGAGGCGGACGGCGTCCGGCTCGAGCGCGACGTCGTGGCCGGCCACCATCGCCCGGCCGCCGCTGGGGGCCGTCAAGGTGCAGAGCATTCGGGTGGTGGTCGACTTGCCGGCGCCGTTCGGGCCGAGGAAGCCGTAGATCTTGCCCCGCTCGACCGCGAGGTCGACCTTGTCGACGGCGACGAAATCGCCGAAGCGGCGCTCCAGACCGACCGCCTCGATCGCGAGGTCGCGGTCGGTGGCGGGGGACGCGGAGCGGGGCGCGGAGGCGCTGCGCTCCCCCCCGGCGGGGCGCGGGGTCCGGAGGGGACGGCGGGTGGCGGTCTCGTGCTCCATCTCCAACGGTGGTGCGACCATGGAACCTCCTGCGGTCGGATTGCCCCGCCGCATGGCGGGGCGACGCGGTCTGCGGCCAGCGGCCACCGGCTTGCCGACGCCCACGCGGGCGGTTGAATAAGAACTGATGATCTATACGTACACTACCATACCTTGTCGTCTTGTCAATACCCCCCGTTCCGGCGGCGCGCGGCTTGGGGCCCCTGCAGGTCGCCGCACGGTCCAGGCGGACGACGGGGATGGGTCTCCCGGCCGGAGCTGTCGGTCGGCGATGGACGACATGATGGACCCCCCTTTTGCCTTCGCTCGACGACCGGCCCGTGTCCCGCTGCACTGGATGGTCGTTGGGCGGGGTTCAAGATCGACATCCGCACAGCCGCTTGGGAAGGGGCGGGGCTCTTGATCGTTGGGGAGAGCCGGTGACCGCGCGCCGAGTGTTTTTCGAACGCCCGTTCGTATTCTGGGTCCATCATAGAATCGATATAGGGTGCTTCTCGCCCGGATGGAACGACGCCGACCGGGGAAAGCCCGGGTCGGCTACGCGTCCCCGCCAATCGCTCGTCCCATTGCGGTTCGTCCTGGCGGGCGTCGAGGGCCGGCCTCGCTCCGGTCTCGAGGGCCATCAGGCCGCGACGGGCGGGGTCGTGTGGCGGCGGCGACAATCGCCGCACCGGTCGTGGGGAGCGAGGCGTCGTATTGTTGGACGACGATCCTGACCAGCGCCCCGAGGACTGTCCCGCCGTAGACGAGGGAGGCCCGAGCGGGGCTGGCCCGTCCGATCGCGACCGCGGCCGCGGCGAGCGCGCCGCCGAGCAGCAGGAGCAGGGCGCAGACGGCCGCCCCGCCGGTACCGGCCGCCGCCATCAGACCGCCGCGGACGACCTCCGAGAGGAGGCTGACGGGGTTGGCCGCCGTCAGCCAGCCGAAGAAGAGACCAACCAGGAGGGCGACGAGCCACCGTGGGCCCCGGCTCGGCGCTCGGTGACGGGTCGCCGCCGCTATCCGCAGGTACGCCGTGCTGAGGCAGGCGGCGTTGATCGCCAGCATCCCGAGCGCCGCGAGGAGCCACCCGCGGGGGACGAAGACCGACCAGAGCCCGGTGGCGACGAAGCTGGTGGCGGTGAACCACCCGATACGCCGCAACAGCGGGTCCGTCCGCTGGGCGGGGAGCGCCCGGTAGGCGGCGTAGGCGAGCGAGAGCCCGAAGATCGGACTCCAGACGAAGAAGGCGTAGAGCGCGGGCTCGATCAGGGGGTGTGGCCTGGTCGGTCTCGGCCCGGATCGAGGCGGCGGCGGCGGCCGTCATCCTGACCTGAAAGAGCGCCCCGGCGACGTTGGCGGCCTGGCGCGCGAGATCCCGGCGGGTCTCGGACCGGGTCACGGCGAATCTCCTTCGCTGGGCGTCGATGGCGGCCGGCTAGGAGAGGGAGCAGGCGAGACGGACGTTCAGCGGGACGAACCGCTGCCACGCCTCCGGCACCTCCTCCGCCTCGAAGATTGCCTCGACGGGTCAGGCGGCGGCGCAGACGCCGCAGTCGATGCAGCCGTCAGGGTCGATCACGTACTGGCCGATCCTCGGCGCGGTGTGGATTCAGGCGGCGGGGCAGACCTCGACGCAGGCAGCGTTGGTAACGCCGACGCACGGTTCCGCGATCACGTAGGCCATCGTGTCCTCCGGGTGCGGGCGCGACCCCGGATCGAGTTGGGAGCGCCCCACTTCGTTCAGTCGGCCACGGCCGTCTCGGCGAGCGGGGCGTCGGCGGCGTGGCGCTCCTCCCCGCGGCGGGAGAGGGCGCTCGGCCACCAGACGCGGGGGCCGGCGTCGAGGACGAGGGCCGGCACGAGGACGGAGCGGACGACGATCGCGTCGAGGAGGACGCCGGAGGCGACGATGAAGCCGATCTGGGTCAGGGGCACCAGCGGCAGCACGCCGAGGACGGCGAAGGTGCCGGCGAGGACGATGCCGGCGGCGGTAATCACGCCTCCAGTGACCGCCAGGGCGCGGAGCATGCCGCGGCGGGTGCCGAGCGTCGCCGCCTCCTCGCGGGCGCGGTCCATCAGGAAGATGTTGTAGTCGACGCCGAGGGCGACGAGGAAGATGAAGGCAAGCAGCGGCAGGCTGGGGTCGATCCCGGGGAAGCCGAAGCCCCACTCGAAGACGAGG
>CADCWL010000171.1 GCA_902806405.1 uncultured Thermomicrobiales bacterium
CAACCTCGTCGCCGTGTCAGCGGGCAATATTGCCCCAATCTGCACGACCGTCACCGCCAAGGCGAGGACATTTCCCATGGGACTGTTAAGTACGACGTCTTTCCGGCGGAATCGACGGGGGTCGGTCGCGTCACCGCGTCATCGCCTCGCTGGCACCGAGCCCGTCGTTGTTGCCGCAGTGCCTCCCCGCCGCGTGAGCGGGCGGTCGAAGCGAGCCGTGTGCCAAACGCCGCGGAGGCGCAAGTTGTCGCCGGAGCAGGAGGCAGCCATCCGGGCTAGCGGCGGCAACCGTTCCTTGCGCTCCCTGGCCGCCGACTTCGGCGTCGGTCACAAAACCGTTCGCTCGGTTGCTCACTGCACGGGGGCCGTGGAGACGCGAGGATAGGAGCGCCCTCTCACCGCCCTCCAACGCTGGAGGGGATACATGACAGCGCCGCCCGAAACGTCCGGATGCGTGCCACGGGCAGGGTGCGGTTCGGGGTTCTGTCACGCCCGTCATCAGCCGGCTCTAGCCCGGCGCCGGTCCTCTCGGCGCGCCTGCCAACTCGGCGGCGGGCAGCGGCTAGCCGCTGCCCGGGTCGGTCGGGTCCGTGCCGTTCGCGGTCTCGGTTTCGTCGTCGACCCCGTCCCCGTCGGTGTCCGGCGGCGGGGCCGGGCCGTTCGGATCGGTCGGGTCCGTGCCGTCGTCGACCTCGGCCCCGTCGCCGATGCCGTCGCCGTCGGTGTCCGCGCTCTCCGGATCGGTGCCGACAACGTCGAGCTCCTGACCGTCGGCCAGGCCGTCGCCGTCGGTGTCGCCGTCGAGGGGCGCGGCCTCGGCCGGCGGGAAGAAGTAGACGGTCAACGCGGCCCCCGGTTCCCCCTCGTCGATCGTGATGGCGAGGCCGTCCGCCGGGAAATCCTCCCCGTCGGGGCCGACCGCCTCGTAGACCGGCGCCGCCGATGAGACGTTCAGCCGGTAGTCGCCGAAGGCCAACCCTTCCCACGTCACCGAGCTCGCCCCGGTTGCCGTCGGGGGCAGGGTGGAGCCGTCGGCCCCGACCAGGAAGGCGAGGGAGACCAAGCCCGGTTCCTCGATCGGTGGGAAGCAGAAATCGCCGACGAACTCCTCCGGCCGCGGGCCGGGGCAGGCGACGAGGGTGACGGTCAGCGAGCCGGTCCCCCCGCGGGCCTCGTCCGGGATGATGAACCACTCGCAGCCGAGGTCGACACCGGGCGGGAGGTCAACCGTGACGGCGTTGCGATCGTTCGGATCGACGGGGACCACGGGCAACTCGAACCCCTCGGTCAGGGCCGTGTCGGCGCACAAGACGAAGGAGCCGGCGAAGTCGCCGGGGACGTCGGCGGCGAGCCGGTAGGAGCCGGGGTTGAGGTCGCCGAAGGCGGCCTCGCCGGCGTCGTCGGTCCGCCGCGTCGTCTCGTCGGCGGCCCCGGTGAGCGTGAAGGCGACGTCGGCGGCGGGGTCCGTGCAGTCGGCGCCCCAGGCCTCGCCGGCGTAGGCGACGGGGCAGACGGCGGCGGTCAGCGCCAGCGAGGCGGTCCCCTCGGTCAACCCGAGGTTGTAGATCGCCACCTCGGCGGTCGGGTCGTCGGCGAGCTCGACGTAGGGGAGCTGCCGGCCGCCGGTGTCGACGACGTCACCGGTGAGGAGGAAGTCGGTGTACCCGGCCGGAAGGTCCGTCTCGTTGATCTGGTAGCCGTACGGCTCGTCCTCGCCGGGAGGGAAGATCGCCAAGTCCTCGAACCTGAAGACGTCGCCATCGCGCTCGGCGTCGGCCAGCGTCAGCCGGGGGTCGCCCTCACGACCGTGGCCGACCAAGACCTCGAAGCCATCCGTCTGCGGTTGGCAGGCATCGGGCTCGAGGCCCTCCTCGGTCATCCCCGGCGGGCAGCCGAAGACGCGCAGCTCGATCGTGCCGGTCGCCTGCGGGCGGAAGAAGTAAAGGGTCAGCGCGGCCTCGGGGGAGGCGGCGGAAAGCTCCACCTCGTTCTCGGCGAGGACGACGATCTCGCGGACGGCGAGCGATTGGTCGGCGTAGCCGGCCGGGGTGGTGACGCGGGCGACGCCGTAGGTGCCGAAGGCGAGCCCCTCCCATCGGTAGGTCCGGCTGCGCTCGTCGATGGCCGTCGGCGCCACCCGGCGGCCGGCGGGGTTGAGCAGGGCGGGCGCCGAGCCGGGCGCGACGGGGTCGCACTCCTCGGCGAAGTCGGGGTCCTCCGTGGCGAGGAGCCCGGCCGCGGTCAGGGGCGCCGGGCAGCCGCGCACCCGAAGGGTCAGCGTGCCCGCCTCCCGCGAGGGGCGCGGGGTCGGGGTCGGCGGGGCGGGTGCGGCGGGGACCTCGGGGCCGATCTGGGCGGCGACGAAGGCTCCGTCGCCGCGCCCGGCGCCGGCGATGACCAGATCGCCCGTCAACGCCGCCGCCTCGCCGGCGGTCAGCTCGACCGTCTCCCCCTCCTCGGTCTCGACCTGGACGGCGCCGGCGGTCACCAGCAGCAACGTCGGGGAGCCGGGGTCGTCCAGCGCCGTCGTCTCGCGCGGCTCGAGCACGTCGCGCACCAGGTCGAGGTCGAACTCGTCGCCGCGGGGGGCCGGGAACGGGTCGCCGGCGAAGAGGGGTTCGTCGCCGCCGGCGTCGTCCGCCGCCGCGGCCGGGACCAGGGCCAGGCGGTAGTAGGCGACCGGGTCGTCGCCGAGGCTGCTCCGCTCTTGCCGGAGACCGCGTGGGACGAAGGCGGCCTCGCCGCCGGCGAGACGGGTGCGGCTGGGCCCGTCCGCGTCGTCGAGGACGATGGCGCCGCCCTCGGCGAGGGCGAAGCCCAGCGAGTATTCCTCGACCTCGGCGTCCGCGGGCGCCTCGGCGGTGTCTTCGACGACTCGCCAGGCGAGCCGAGCGGCGGGCATCGGGGCGACGCCGTGGGCGATCACCTCGGCGTGGCCCTGGGCGGGCGAGGGGTCGTCCGGCGCCGGCTGCGCCGCGACGCCGGCGGCCACCGATCCGAGCGCGCCGACGGCGACCAGAACGACCAAGAGGGCGACGCGGGCGCCGGCTAGGGCGCGGAGGCCTCGGCGTGGAGCGGGCGAAACGGGGAGGGTGGAGTGGGGCAAGACCATGCTGACGGCCTCCCTGTTCGGGACACCCCCCCAACGGGGCGGATGCCGGCGCGGACGATCCGGATCTGGGTCCCCGTGCGATTCTCCTCCATCCCGACTTGCCGGGGAAGGGGGACGTTCGGGCGAGGCGACCGCCGGAGCTCGGGAGGCCAGCCCGGATCGGGCCAACCTACGACCCGTGGGCGGTGTCTGCCCTCATCAGCCTGGCGTCAGGCGATCCAATCTCCCAGACGCGCTGTCCGAGCCCGGCCCACGCCCCGCCGCGCCGCCCGTCGTTCGGGACGCTCACCAACAGCGTCCGGTCGCTCGCGGACGCCACCACGCGGCTCGTGCCGCCGAAGGAGGCGACGTCGCGCACCACGCCGGCGACCTTGATCGCCCCGGTCGTCGGCTCGTCCATGGCGCCGGTAGCATCGGCGACGCCGGGCCGGGGAAGGCGACGGCTGCGGCGGCGACCGCCGAGCGCGGCCGGCGGTGGCTGGCCCCGGCGAGCGATGGGCCGAGGCGCTCATCGCCGCGGTCTCCAGGTGCGCGAGGGGTCGCGCGCCGGCCGGGGACCCACTTGGCGCGGAGACGGGTTCGATGGGGATCGCTCACGCCGTTGCATTTCGCCGCCCGGCTTGGTGGTCATCGCTGAAGCCCCACCTCGCCGACGGAGCGGGCGATCCCAGAGCACCCCTTACCACACGCTGCGGCGACGTAAGCTCGTGGCCGACCAGGAGGCCGCGATCCGGGTCCAGGCGTCCACCAGGAGCCTGCGCTCCCTGGCCGCCGACTTCGGCGTCGGTCACAAAACCGTTCGCTCGGTTGCTCACTGCACGGGGGCCGTGGAGACGCGAGGATAGGAGC
>CADCWL010000172.1 GCA_902806405.1 uncultured Thermomicrobiales bacterium
GCGCTGGAGCGGGCCGCCGGGATGCTCGGCGACGCCCCCGCGGAGGCCGCGACGGGGGCCCGACCCGCCCCCGCGTGTCCCCCTCGTGACCACGGGGGCCGCCGCCGGCCGAGAAAAGCACGTACGTTCGCAGGGCGGAGCGGCGCCGGCCCGGTCGTGGGGACCGAGTCGGCACCGGGGAGGGGTGGCGCCCCACGCGGGGGCGAGGATCGGGCGGTCAGGCGGGCCGGAGACCGGGCGATCCGTTCTCGACGACGAAGGAGGCGATGGTGGCGATCGGCGCGTCGGGGGTGGTGACGGAGTCGAGCTGGCGGACGTCGGTCCGCCAGGCGTCGGGGGTGACCTCGGCCGTCATGTAGCCCCCGTGGCGGCCGTCGAAGAACCTGACGTGCGGGTTCTCGGGCAGGTACTCGCGGAAGAAGTCGGACGGCTCGTCCCCCTCGGAGGAGATCGAGGTGCAGATGAACTCGGAGCCGATCGTGGCCGAGCCCTCGTCGGTCCAATCCGCCTTGAGGTCGTTCGCCCAGTGGCAGTGGATGTCGCCGGCGAGAACGATCGGGTTGCTCGTGCCGCGGCTCTGCATGTGGGAGAGGATCCGGGAGCGGGCGGCGGGGTAGCCGGGCCAGGAGTCGTTCCAGTAGAGGGCGCCGGGGCCGACCTGCTGCTCCAGCTCGGCCATCTGCAAGGACTGCGCAAGCACGTTCCAGCGGGCGATCGAGGCGTCGAGACCGGCCAGGAGCCACTGCTCCTGCTGGGGACCGAGCATCGTCGTGTTCGGGTCCGTCGCGGCCGGGCAGCGGACCTGGGCGCCCTCGCCGCAGGGGTGGTCGGTCCGGTACTGGCGCGTGTCGAGGACCTGGAAGCTCGCCAGGTCGCCCCAGGCCAGGCGGCGGTAGAGCTGCATCGTCGGGCCTTGCGGCAGCGACGAGACCCGCAGCGGCATGTGCTCGTAGTAGGCCTGGTAGGCGGCGGCGCGGCGCTCCAGGAAGAGGTCGGTCGGGTCGCCGTCCTCGGAGAGGGCGGCGGCGTAGTCGTTGGCGACCTCGTGGTCGTCCCACGTGACGATCCAGGGGGCGGTGGCGTGAGCAAGCTGGAGGTCGGGGTCGCTCTTGTAGAGGCCGTAGCGGTTCCGGTAGTCGGCGAGGGTCTGGATCTCCGGGCCGTTGTGGCGGCGGATCGCCTCCTCTTCCGGGTCGACGCCCCCCTCGTAGATGTAGTCGCCGAGGTGGAGGATGAGGTCGAGCTCCTCGTCGGCCATCCGGCGAAAGGCGGTGAAGTAGCCGTCCTCGTAGTGCTGGCAGGAAGCGAAGGCGAAGCGGAGGCGGTCGACGATGGCCCCCGCGGCGGGGGCGGTGCGGGTCCGCCCGACCGGGCTCTCCTCGCCGTTCGCGATGAACCGGTAGAAGTACTCGGCGCCCGGCGCCAGGCCCTGGACGTCGACGTGGACGCTGTGGGCAAGGTCGGGGGAGGCGGTCGCCGTTCCCTGTTGGACGATCCGGCCGAACGCCTGGTCGGCGGCCAGCTCCCAGCGGACCTCGACGGGGCCTTGGCCCTCCATGCCGCCGCCGTTGATCGGATCGGGGGCGAGGCGGGTCCAGAGGACGACCGAGTCGGCGAGCGGGTCGCCGGAGGCGACGCCGAGCGCGAACGGGGCGCCGCCGGCGACCGGCGAGGCACTCGGCGAGGCGGACGGGCTGCCCGCCGGGGTCGCCTGGCCGCGGGCGCGGGTCGGGGCGCCGGCGAGGCTGACGGCGACGAGGCCGGCGCCGCCGAGGAGCAGACGGCGGCGGTCGGCACGCCGGACGAGGAGACGTTCGAAGCGGGCGCGGTCCATGGCTGCGGCGGTCCTTTCTCGCGATGCGGGGGGAGCGGGCGGAGGCCCTCACCCTCCTGCCCCCTCTCCCGTGCGCGGGAGAGGGGGAGCCGATCGCGCGGCGTGGGCGCCGCGCGGGTTGGTGGGGGCTAGCCCTCCTGGACGCCCGGGTTGCCGGCCTCCGTGACGAAGGTGGCGGAGACGGAGACGGCGGAGGCCGGGTCGTCGAGCTTGTCGACATTGCGGTACTCGGCCCGCCAGAGATCCGGGGTCAGCTCGACGCTCGTGTAGCCGCCGTGGCGGGGATCGAAGTGGCGGATCCAGGGAGCGTCCGTGAGGTACCGGCGGAAGAACTCGGCCGGCTCCAGGCCGCCGGCGGAGATCGAGGTGCAGATGTACTCCGAGCCGATGGTGGCGGAGTCGGGGTTCCGCCAGTCGGCCTTGAGGTCGTTGCCCCAGGCGGTGTGGATGTCGCCGGTCATGACGACCGGATTGCTGATGTTGCGGCTCCGGAGATGGTCGAGGATGCGGGCGCGGGCGGCCGGGTAGCCGGGCCAGGAGTCCTGCCAGTAGAGCTCAACGTCCCCCTCGCCCTGCTCCAGCTCGGCCATTTGGATCTGCTGGGCGAGCATGTTCCAGGTGGCGCCGGAAGCGTCGAGCCCTTCGAGGAGCCAGCGCTCCTGGTCGGGGCCGAGGAGGGTCGCCTGCGGGTCGAGGCCGGCCGGGCAGCGGGGGTTGAGGCCGTCGCCGCACGGCTGGTCGCTGCGGTACTGGCGGGTGTCGAGCACCTGGAACTCGGCCAGGTTGCCAAAGGTGAGGCGGCGGTAGAGCTGCATGTCCGGCCCTTGCGGCATCGAGGAGGGGCGCAGCGGCATGTGCTCGTAGTAGGCCTGGTAGGCGGCGGCGCGGCGGGCGAGGAAGGCGGCCGCCGGGTCCTCGTTCTCGGAGAGGCCGGCCGAGTAGTCGTTCTCCACCTCGTGGTCGTCCCAGGTCACCGCCCAGGGGGCGGAAGCGTGGGCGGCCTGGAGGTCGACGTCGGTTCGGTACTGGGCGAAGCGGTTCCGGTACTCGTCGAGGTGGTCGGTCTCGCCGGTGGCGTCGTCGGCGCCGGTGTGCTCGCGTCCCTCGAGCGGGCCCTGACCGTCGCGGACGTCGTAGCCGCCCTGCTCGTACTCGTAGATGTAGTCGCCCAGGTGGAAGATCAGGTCGAACCCCTGCTCGGCCATGTCGCGGTAGGCGCTGAAGAAGCCGTGCTCGTACATCGAGCAGGAGGCGAAGCCGAAGCGGAGGCGGTCGACGTCGGCGCCGGCGGCCGGCGCCGTCTTGGTGCGGCCGACGGGGCTCGTCTCGTCGCCGAGCTGGAAGCGGTAGAAGTACTCGCGGGCCGGCTCCAAGCCGGTGACGTCGATGTGGACGCTGTGAGCCAGCGCCGGCGAGGCGACGGCGTCGCCCTGCTGGACGATCGAGCCGAACCCCTCGTCGTCGGCGACCTCCCAGCGGACGGCGTAGGGCCGCCCGTCCATCCCGCCGCCGCCGGTCGGCGAGGGCGCGAGGCGGGTCCAGAGGACGACGCCGTTCGGGAGGGGATCGCCGGAGGCGACGCCGAGGGTGAAGAAGGGGACGCGACCGGCGACCGGGCTGGCGCCGGGGGTGGCGACCGGGCTGGCGATCGGGCTCGCGCCGGGGGTCGCCTGGCGGCGGACGGCGTAGCCGGTGGCGCGGCCGGGGAGGCTCTGGGCGACGGAGAGGCCGGCGGCGCCGAGGCCGCCGGCGAGGAGGCGCCGCCGGGTGACGTAGCGGGCGAGGGTCTGCTCGTAGCGGGCGCGATCGACGGTCATGGCTGGGTCTCCTTCTCTATACGCCGGGTACGGGGGCGAGTCGGGCGGCTTGGCGCCGGGGGCCCTCACCCCCCGGCCCCCTCTCCCTCGCGAGGGGGAGGGGGCGTTTGTTCCCAATCGGCAACCGGTCTCGGGGCGATCGGCGGTGGAGCGGCGGCGTGGTCCGCGTCCGGGCGTGGGATCGACGGCGGCATCCCGGCCGGGGGCGATCACGCGTCCTGGGCGCCGG
>CADCWL010000173.1 GCA_902806405.1 uncultured Thermomicrobiales bacterium
CTGGACGAGGAGAACTGGGCCGAAAACGAGCGGGCGCTCGTATACAGCGGCCGGCTGTTTTCGGCGTACGCGACCCGGCGGGAGGAGAAGCTCTGGGTGATCACGGAGGCCGACCGCAGCGCCACGACCCTGCTGCTGCCCTCGGACTACTGACGGTGGGCGAGCGACCAAACCCCGGCGACTGCTTCGAGGAGCACGACGACCGACAAAACCCGCCGGGGATGGGCGCGTGGGGCGCCCCGGTCGAGCGCTACGACGGCGGGTTCCGCTACCGGGGCACCTGGGACAAGGATCCCGAGGGCGTCGGCCGGGTCCGCCTCTTCCACCGCGGCAACGAGACGCCGGTCCTGCTCCTCTCCAAGCTGCCGGAGAACGCGTCGACCGCGGTAACCAACATGGTGGAGATCCTCGCGGCCGAGGCTATCCGCCACCACTGCCCGAAGCGCTTCGAGTTGGCGGAGCCGGCGATCGTCCTCGAGTACGCCCCGGCCGAGCACAACACCTAGGGACGGATCGGCCGCAAGCCGACCGGGGACCGCGTCTCGTTCGCCTCCTGACCCCTGCCGACGTTTGCACGGGCTGGCTTTGATGCGTCCTCCGGCGGCGGAAGGGTGCGATGGCGATCGGGAAGGAGGCGTGCCTACTTCTTCCGCGCCGGTGCCCCGCCCCCCTTCGCGCCGCCGCCCGCGCCGGCGGCGGCGGTCTCGGGCATCCAGCCTTCCGGCATCTGGGCGTCGGCGCCGAAGAAGAACTCCTCCATCTGCTCGCGGAGGATGCGGCGGGTGTCGGGGTCGGCCGGGTTGAGGCCGTAGTGGTTGATGAGGATCGTCATGTGGGGCTGCCAGAGGGCGTAGCCTTCGGCGGAGACGTTCTCGTAGATGCGGAGGCCGAGCTCGCCGGGGAACGGGGGCTTCTCCAGGCCGGGGAGCTCGCGGCCGAGCTTGACGCAGTAGACCGTTCGGGGCATCGGGGCTCTCCGGACGTGAGAGGGACGAGGGAAGACGGAAGGGGCCGGGCACGGGCGGCCCGGGTCGATGGGGACACGGTAGGGGACGGGGCGGGTCGGCGTCAACCGGCGCCGTTCCCGACGATCAGGCAGGGGTCGGCCGACGGGGGGGCATGCCGTCCCGTGGGGCGCCGGCGGGGTGGGACAGGGTGGTCAGGGCGCGGACCGGGGAGCGCCAGACCGCGACGAAGGCGGCGATCGCGAGGAGGGCGCCGACGGCGAGGGTGGGGCGGAGGCCGAGGAGGCCGCCGAGGAGACCGCCGAGGAGGGAGCCGAGCGGGAGCAAGCCCCAGGTCGCGAAGCGGACGGTGGCGTTGACGCGGCCGAGGAGGTGGTCGGGGACGATCGCCTGGCGGACGCTGGCGACCGTGACGATGCCGATGCTGAGGCTGGCGCTGGCGAGGACCTGGGCGACGACGAGCACCCCCGCGGCGACGGGCGGCGGTCCGGCGGCGAGGGGCACGAGGAGGATGCCGACCGCCCCCAGCAGGGCGCCGCGGACGACCGTCGGGCCGGGGCCGAGACGGGAGGCGGTGCGGGAGCCGAGGAGCGCGCCGAGAACGCCGCCGGCGTTGCCGGCGGCGAAGACGAGGCCAACGGCCCCGGCACCGAGCCCCAGCTCGCGGGTAGCGAAGAGGACGTAGACGGCGACGATGATGCTGTCGGAGACGTTCCAGAGGGCGGCGCTGAGGGTGGTGTCGCGCAGGATCGGGTCGCGCCCGACGGCGTGGAGGCCGTCGCGCACGGCGGCGCGGACGCTCTCCCCGGCGGCGGGCGGGCGCGGCGCCGGCTCCGGCGCGGCGATGCGGGCCAGGAAGGCCGCCGAGACGAGGTAGCTGGCGGCGTCGACGGCGATCGCGATCGGCCCGGTCAGCCAGCGGACGAGGAGGCCGGCGAGGCCCGGCCCCGCGATCCGGGCGAGGACGCGGCTCGTCTCGAGCTTGGCGTTCCCCTCCGGCAGCCGGTCCCGGGCGACGAGGGAGGGGAGGTACGAGCCGTAGGCGACGTCGAAGAGGAGCGAGAGCGCGCCGGTGAGGAGCGCGATGAGGTAGAGGAGCTCGATCCGGAGGAGGCCGAGGAGGGCGGCGGCCGGGATGGCGAGGAGGACGAGGGCGCGGAGCAGGTCGGTGGCGATCAGGGTCGGGCGGCGGCGGCGGCGGTCGACCCAGACGCCGGCGACCAGGCCGAGGAGGAGGGCGGGCGCGGTGTAGGCGGCCCAGAGCATCCCCATCTGGAGGGGGGAGGCGTCGAGGGTCAGGGCCGCGATCAGGGGGACGGCGAGCTGGGTGACCTGGGACCCGAACTGGGACACGGTCTGGCCGGCCCAGAGGTTGCGGAACTCCCGATGCCGCCAGAGGGTGGGGGATGGCGGCGTCTCAACCGGCGACATGGATGTCGAGGAGGCGGTACGTCTCGCGGTCGAAGCGGGCGTCGAGGCGGGCGGCCCCGGCGACGCTCTCGTGGCGGACGAGGAGCAGCGGGCGGCCGTCGGCCTCGACCTCGGCGACGGGGAGGGTGCGCAGCCGGGGGTGGTCCCGCCAGAAGGCGCGGCCGGCCGGGGTGTCGAGGGCGAGGGAGGCGAGGGTGATCTGGTCCCCCTCGCCGTCGCCGCAGGCGGGGCAGGTCAACCAGAGGCCGAACTGGCCGCGGGCGATGGCGGGGGTCGGCGCCGGGAGGCGGCCGTGCCGGAGGGGGATCGCGGTGCCGCAGCGCCGGCAGGGGGCGGCGCCGACGGCGACGGCCCGCGCGAAGTGGTCGTGCGACCAGGCCATGAAGCGGTTGAGCACGGCCTTGTGGCCGGAAACGCCCCGGAGGAGCGCCGCGAGTCGGGTCTGGACGAGGAGGGCGTCCGGCGCGGCGCAGCAGGCGGGGCAGCGGAGGGCGTAGGCGCCGCCGGGACGGTCGAAGCGGCCGCGGAGGCGGTGGCGGCCGCAGCGGTGGCACCAGATTCGGGTCTCCTCCCAGGCATCAACCGCGGGGGGGAGGAGGGCGTGGGCCGCGGCGTGGTCGCGCAGGTCGCCGGCGAGGAGGCGGCGGAGCTGGAGCTTGCCGCGGTGGAGGCGCATGGCGACGGCCCCCTCGCTGAGGCCGAGGCGGGCGGCGACCTCGGCCTGGGGCGACTCCCGGACGTAGCGCTCGACGAGGACGTGGCGGCTCGGCTCCGGCAGCAGGGCGAGGGCGCGGTCGAGGAGGGCGGCCAGTTCGCCGCGCTCCAACTCGACCTCGAACTCCTCGATCGCGTCCCACGCGGCCGGGACGTCGGCGGCCGGATCGGGGTCGCCCGGACGGGTCGGGAGGCGGTGGGCCGCGTCCCAGCCCGTCCGGCGGCGCTGGCGGCGGCAGACGTTGGCGGCGATGGCCGCCAACCAGGGCCAGGCTCCCGTGCGGTCGCGGAGCCGGTCCCGGTGGCGCCAGGCTTCGAGGAGGGTTTCCTGGGCGAGGTCGTCCCCGAGCTGCGGGTCGCCGGCGAGCCGCGCGCAGAGGCGGACGAGGCGGAGCCGGTGGGGCGCGGCCAGCGCCTCGAAGGCGGCCGGGTCGGCGACCGGCGACGCGTCGTCGGTCCATGGCATGGCAGCGGTCCGCATCCGTCCCTCCCAGGAGGTGGCCTCGTCGGTCTCGCTCGTGTATCGCGGGATCGGACCCCAACTTCACGCATTTTCCGGATAAGTGCGACATCCGGACCGCGGCCGTGGCGCCGGACGGGGCCCTCCGCGAGAGGCCGAAGGTCCCACGGCGTTCCCACGAGAGTTTCCGGGGCTGGGCTCGGGTCCTGCGGCGCCGATCATCCACCACGACCCGGAGGCGTTCACCCGGGGGCGCTATCGTGGGCTCGGCCCTTCGGTCGCAGGCCCAACGGGAGC
>CADCWL010000174.1 GCA_902806405.1 uncultured Thermomicrobiales bacterium
CACGGCGGCCAGGGCGCCGCCGGCCAGCGCCCGCAGCATGCGGCGGCGGGTCGGGGCGGCGGCGGCCGCGCGGAGCCAGGCGTCGAATCGGGTCCCGTCCATGGCCGTCCTCCCTAGAGCGCCGCCCGCCCCCCGGCGGGCGGGCTCGACCCCGTACTCAGCGTCGCCGTCGGTTGTGCCGGTCACCGACCAGGGTACACCCGCCCGGCGGGGTATCAATCCCGCAAATGAGCCAGAAGCGGCAGCATCCGCCCCCCGTAACGGCGCGGGTGACCCGCGGGCCGTCGGGACGGCCCGCGGCGCGGCGTGACCCCCGCACCCCGATCGTCGCCATCGCCGGCGACCGCTAGCCCAGCCCGCGCACGCCGGCACCGGACTCGAAACCGCCAGGCCGAGGAAGAAGCCCAGCCGCGCGTCCTGCCGCCGGTGGGCCGCCGTCTGCCGCCGCTCCCAGAGGGTGCCGGCGCGCGGGCACCGGCCGCCGTCGTTCACGGCACGACGCCCGCACGGTTTCATGAGGGTTGCGGGACGCGGCTCGTTTCGTGCTGCGCCAGCCGGCGAAGGGCGATCGGCGCCGCGTCGGACGACGCGGGCCGCGGCCGCTTATCGATCCGGGGGTATCCGATGGAGGATCGACGGTTCGACGAAATGGCGAAGAGGCTTGCCGCCGGCGGCTCGCGTCGGACCCTCATTGGTGGCGGGGTCGGCGCCGCCCTCGCCGCCGTCCTCGGGCTGCGGGTTCCCGCCGCGGAGGCGGCGGTGTCGTGCCGGGAGTTTCGGCGCAAATGCACCGGCGCCGACCAGTGCTGCGGCGGCAAGTCGGCGTGCCGGAGGGTGACCAAGCTGACCTGCGACCTCGACGGCCGGCGCTGCTGCGGCACGGAGGGCGCCTTTTGCGCGAACGGCGACACCTGCTCGTGCTGCGGCGACCTGGTCTGCAACCCGACGACCAACCGCTGCAACCTGCCGCTCTAGGCCGCGGGTCCAACCCCGAGAACGTGAGACGGCCGCGCATATTCGCGCGGCCGTCGTTCGTGCGAGGCCGAACAGGCCGCTCGGCCTCGCCCTGGACCGCCGACCCGGCCAGGACGCCGTAACCGGGACCGCCGCCCCGTCGCCGGCTCCCGTACAATCCCCCGCCATGAACCTCCCCGAGTTCCAGGCCAAGTGGTCCGGGGTGACGCTGACCGAGCGCTCCGCCTCGCAGTCCCGCTTCGACGACCTCTGCGCCCTCTTCGGCGTGCCCGACCCGGTCACCGGCGGACCCGACCGGCGAGCGCTTCACCTTCGAGAAGGGCGCCGCCAAGGCGACCGGCGGCAAGGGCTGGGCCGACGTCTGGAAGCGCGGCGCCTTCGCCTGGGAGTACAAGGGGCACCACGCCGACCTCGCCGCCGCCCACCGCCAGCTCCAGCTCTACCGCGACGCCCTCGAGAACCCGCCGCTGCTGGTCGTCTGCGACCTCGACCGCTTCGAGGTCCGCACCAACTTCACCGGCACCGCCCCCGACACCCACCGCTTCGACCTCGCCGGCCTCGGCGACCCGGGCAACCTCCGGATCCTGCGCGCCGTCTTTACCGACCCCTTGACCCTCCGCCCCGCCCGCACCCCGCAGGCCGTCACCGAGGACGCCGCCCGTCGCTTCGGGGCGCTGGCCGGCGCCCTCCACGGCCGGATGTGCCGCCGGAGGAGGCCGCCCACTTCCTGGTCCAGCTCCTCTTCTGCCTCTTCGCCGAGGACACCGGCCTCCTCCCCCGCGGCCTCGTCGGCGAGCTCCTGATCGGCGCCGCCCGCCGCCTGATCCGGCTCCCCGCCGAGGCGGTCGCCGCGCTGCGGGACCACCGGCGGCGGCAGGTGGAGCGGCGCCTTTCGGTCGGCGATCTTTGGCGCGACCTCGATCTCGTGCTCTGCACCGGCGAGGGGAACGTCGTCAACCCGGCGAACGTCGACCGCTCCTTTACCCGACTGGTGGCCCGTGCCGAGGTGCGGCGCATCCGGTTCCACGACCTGCGGCACACCCACGCGACGTGGCTGCTCGGGGCCGGGCAGCCGGTCAAGGTGGTCTCGGAGCGGCTGGGCCACGCCCGCGTCAGCGTCACGCTCGACACCTACGCCCACGTCCTGCCGGACATGCAGGAGCGCGCCGTCGAGGCGTTCGGGTCGCTCCTCTACGGCCGCGCCTCGTGACCTTTCCGGACGCCCGTGACCGAATGGTGACCGAGGGGGACCGGCGGAGGGCCAGCGCCGCAGAGCGCCGGCCCTTTTTCCTCATATCCATGCGGTTTCTTGAGGAACGGGAGACGGGACTCGCGCATTCGACGACGTGCCGACCTGGCAGAAGCTCAACGCGACGGTCTTTCTCGTCAGCGGCATCGCCGCCACCGACCCCGCCACCGTGGGCGACCCGTACGAGGACGCGGACGGAGGGCGCTATCTGCCGATGTTCCGCCAGCCCGCGCTCGTCTTCGTGGTCTCCAGAGCGGATCTGCGGCGCGCCTACGAGCGGGCCATGACGCGCGGCGTCCACCTTGCCCTCTTCCAAGGAGCTCTTCGCCACACCGCACGACGAGGCCAACCGGGCCGCGGTGCGGGCGGTTCGACAGGAGGAGCTCTCGCCGGTCGGCATCGCGTTCCGCACCGACCGCCGCGTCGCCGACAAGGTGGTCAAGGGGCTCAAGCTGCACGGGTCGTGAACGTCGTCGCGGGACGGGTGCCGCGGCGAGCCGCTCCGGCCCCGCCGTCGGTTCGGCCCGACGCGGTCGGGCATCGGCACACCGTCTCGCCCAGGACGGGGGATCGAGGCCGACCCCCCGCTGTACCATTGACGAAGCGCCGGTCGGGAGCGCGCCGGCGGATCGTCCCGACACCTCGCGCCGCGCCGGAGACCCGATGCAGACCCAACTCGTCGTCGTCGGAGTCGACCATGCACGCGCCCCGGTCGCGGTCCGGGAGCGGCTGGCCTTCGCCGGGCTGGAGCTGGCGGAGGGCCTGCGGCGCCTGCCGGAGTACGTCGCCGAAGGCGCGATCCTCTCGACCTGCAACCGAACCGAGGTCTACGCCGTGGTCGAGCGCGGCTGCCCGGTGACCCCGCTGCGGCGCTTCCTGCGCGACGCCCGCGACCTCCCCGATCGTGCCCTCGACGATGTCCTCTACACCCACACCCGCCGCGACGCCGCCCGCCACCTCTTCCGCGTCGCCAGCGGTCTCGAGTCGATGATCCTCGGCGAGCCCCAGATCCTGGGGCAGGTCCGGGCGGCGTCCGCCGCCGCCCGCGAGGCGGGCGCCGCCGGCGCCGTCCTCACCCGCCTCTTCGCCGAGGCGCTGCGGGTCGGCAAGCTGGCGCGGACCGAGACCGGCATCGCCCGCAACCGCCTCACGGTTCCCCACGCCGCCGTCGACCTCGCGGCCGACCGCCTCGGCGGGTTGCGCGGGCGCGCCGCCCTCCTCCTCGGCGCCGGCGAGATGGCGACGCTGACGGCCAAGCTGCTCCGCGCCGCCGCCGTCGACGACCTCGCGATCGTCAACCGCTCGCCCGGTCCTGCCGCCGCCCTCGCCGCCGCGACCGGGGGCCGCGCCGTTCCCCCCGACGCCCTCGGTGCCGAGCTGGCGCGGGCGGACGTGGCGGTCGCGGCCGCGACCGCCCCCCGTTACCTGGTCGACCGCGCCAGCCTCAACCCGGACCACGACCGACGGCCGGCGACGCTGATCGTGATCGACCTCGCCGTGCCGCGCAGCGTCGATCCCGCCCTTGCCGACGACGCGCGGGTGGATCTCTTCGGCATCGACGATCTGTCGGCGGTCGCCGCCGGGCACCGCGACCGCTACGCGGCGGAGGTGACGAGGACCGAGGCGATCGTCGACGAGGCGGCCGACGCCTTCGCCGCCTGGCTCGCGCAACGGGCGGCGGCACCGACCATCGCCGCCCTCCGCCGGCGGGCGGAGGCGACCCGCACGGCCGAGCTCGATGCCGCGCTCCGCAAGCTCGGCCACCTCTCCGCCCGCGACCGCAACATTGTCGCCGCGCTCAGCGTCGGGCTCACGAATACCTTGCTGCACGAACCGGTGACGCGTCTCCGGGGTGACGCCGGCGCCGGCGAGCTGGCGGTCGCCACCCGTCGTCTGTTCGCGCTCGAGGCGGAGGAACCCGTGGCGGACGCGAATCGCGGCCAAGGAGGCCTGGCGTGATCACTTCCGGAATGACCGGCACGAGGCCCGGAACCGCCGTCGATGGTGCGGGCACCCCGACGCTCCGCCTTGATCGCTCACGGGCCGCCTTCGCCGCCGCCCAGCGGGTGATCCCCGGCGGGGTGAACAGCCCCGTCCGCGCCTTCCGCGCCGTCGGCGGGCAGCCGCTCTTCGTCGATCGCGGCGCCGGGTCGCGGGTCTACGACCTGGACGGCAACGGCTACCTCGACTATGTCCTCTCCTACGGCCCGTTGATCCTCGGCCACGCCGAGCCGAGCGTCGTCGAGGCGATCACCCGCGCCGCCGCCAGGGGGACGACCTACGGCGCGCCGACCCCCGGCGAGACGGCGCTGGCCGAGCTGGTGATCGAGCTGGTGCCCGGCGTCGAGATGGTCCGCCTCGTCTCCTCCGGCACCGAGGCGACGATGAGCGCGCTCCGCCTGGCGCGCGCCGCGACCGGTCGGGCCAAGATCGTCAAGTTCGCCGGCGGCTACCACGGCCACGGCGACCTCCTCCTCGCCCAGGCCGGCAGCGGCGTTGCCACCCTCGGCCTGCCGGACAGCCCCGGCGTCCCGCCGGGGGCCACCGCCGATACCCTGGTCGCGCCCTACAACGACCTGGCGGCGGTCGAGCGGCTGTTCGCGGCGGCGACGGACGGGATCGCCGCCGTCATCGTCGAACCGGTCGCCGGCAACATGGGCGTCGTCCCGCCGGAGCCGGGCTTCCTGGAGGGGCTGCGGCGGCTGACCGCCGCCCACGGTGCCCTCCTCATCTTCGACGAGGTCCTCTCCGGCTTCCGGGCCGCCCTCGGCGGCGCGGGCGCACTCTACGGCGTCACGCCGGACCTGATCACCCTCGGCAAGGTGATCGGCGGCGGCCTGCCGCTGGCCGCCTACGCCGGGCGGCGAGAGCTGATGGAGTGGGTCGCGCCGGCCGGGCCGGTGTACCAGGCCGGCACCCTCTCCGGCAATCCGCTCGCCGTCGCCGCCGGGCTCGCCACCCTCCGCCGCCTCCGCGAGCCGGGGCTCTTCGAAGGGATCGCCGCCAAGGCGGAGCGCCTCGTCGGCGGGATCGCCGCCGCCGCCGCCGCCGCCGGCGTCCCCGCCTTCCCCACCCGCGTCGGCACCCTCGGCTGCGTCTTTCTCACCCCCCGCCGGGTCGTCTCCTACGAGGACGCCAAGACGAGCGACACCGCCCGCTTCGCCCGTTACTTCGCCGGGCTGCTCGCGCGCGGGGTCTCGATCGCCCCGTCCCAGTTCGAGGCGCTCTTCCTCTCGGCCGCCCACACCGACGACGAGATCGAGCGGACGATCGAGGCCGCCGCCGCCGCGCTGCGCGAGGCCGCCTGACCGACCACGGGCGGGGTCGGCGTGGCCTTGGCGAGGCCGGCGCGGGCGGGCTACGCTACGCCTCCCCGAGGGCACGCCGCGTCCCCGGTCCCGCCCAGCGGAGGCTCGACCATGACCCCGCCGCCGAACCCCGCCGCCTCGCCCAAGACCGTCGCCGTCGGTCTCCCACCGAAGGGCGCGCCGCGGCTGCGGGCGCTGCTCGGACGGGCGCTGGCGCGGCGCTGCCCCTACTGCGCCGGCGCCCAGATCTTCCAGAGCTGGTTCGCCCTGAAGGAGCAATGCCCCACCTGCGGCGTCTCCTACGAGCGGGAGGAGGGGTACTTTCTCGGCGCTTTCGCGATCAACCTGGTCGTGGCCGAGATCGTCGCCCTCACCGTCGCCCTGGGGCTCATCTTCGGGACCGGGCTGCGCCGGGCCGACCTGATCTGGCAAGAGCTGGTCGCGATCGGGCTCGCGGTCGCCCTACCGCTCCTCTTCTTCCCCTACGCCCGGACGCTCTGGATCGCGCTCGATCTGATGCTCGACCCGCCGGGCGCGGCGCCGGAGCGCCGGCTCCGGGGGCACGAGATGGGGACGCCGCCGAAGCCAGGGGGCACGGCGCCGACGGACCGTTCTCCCGACCGTTGACCGCGACCGCGACCGCTACCGGGCCACGCCGTCGGTTGCGGTCGGGGAAGAGCAGCCCGTGGAGCAACGTCGGCGGGTTCGGGAGCAGGCGCCCGGCATCGCCCAGGCGATCCACTGGACCCGGATCGACGACGTCGGGACGCGGGACGACGTGACCCTGATCAGCATCAACCGGCCCTGCACCCGCCGCGCGGAGCCGGTCGTCACCAGCCGCCGCTCCCCGGTCGCCGTCGTCATGTGCTGCGACAACTGCGCCCCGGAGTTGGTCGAAGCGGAGCGGTCGGTCCCCGGTCCCGGAGAAGGCGGCGGAAGCCCCGGCCATGAGCTGCCGCCACGAGCCGCTGCCCGACCCCTGGCAGCGCTCCGCCGGCGTCGCTCCCCGTCTCCCTGGCCCCCGCAAGGTGCGGCAGCCGCCCCTTTCGACAACGCCCGGGGCGGTGACACCGAGCGCGCCGTGGACGTATCTGGTGGCCCTCATGACCCCCGGGCGTGCCAAGAGTCGCGCGCCGGAGCGCAATCGGTCAGGGCGCTACCGAGTCACAACCCGCGGTGTCCCACTTCGTCGACCTTGTGGCGGAGGGACACGGCCGACGGCGCCCTCTCTGACGACCGCAGGGGGTACCCTGACGTCTCGTGGAGGGGCTCCCATCGGCCCCAGCAAACGCGATCTCGTGTTTTCACCAATGCCGGCTGGGCTCCGATGCCTGGGGATCTGATCGACGCCGCGGAACGAGGAGTCGGGAATGTGTATCATGAGCTACATCTTGCGACCCGCCCACCGTGACACAAATCGGCCCCGCGACGATATATAGAGATAGGGGGGCAAGCGACACCGCCCTCGAGCGCCCGGTCGCTGCTCCCGCACGGACCGGACACCGCATGGGCGCGGGACGCGGGGTCCGCGCCCCGTGCCCACCATCGGGAGTCGGTATCGCCCCCCCGGGATCCGTAGGTTCGGCCCGGGGTCGTGAGCCCCGGGCGTTCCCCGCCGGTCGTATCGGCTCGACCGCTCCGCTACCCCGCCGCGTCCGGCTGCGGCGCCGTCGCGGTCGGGCTCGGGTCGTCGGCCTGGCGGCTGTCCCGCCACTGGATCAACTCGCGCAGGGAGCCCAGGTCGTAGTCCGGCCCCTGGCCGCTGACCATCAGGTGGGTGATGCCGCGGGCGACGTACTCGTCGGCCTGGGCGACCTGCTCGGGGCCCTGGAGCAGGATCGAGCGCTCGATCTCGGCCGGGTTACGGCCGACGCGCGCGCAATGCTCGTCAAGGATGCCGCTCTTGCGGGCCGCCTCCTCGGGGTCGCCGAAGCCGTTCCAGACGTCGGCGTGCTGGGCCACGATCCGCAGCGTCACCTTCTCGCCGCCGCCGCCGATCAGGATCGGGATGCTGCCGCGGACCGGGCCGGGATTGAGCTTGCCGAGGCGGTCCTTGATGACCGGCATCGCCGCGTCGAGGTCGCGGAGGCGGTCCGGCGCGGTCTTGAAGTCGTAGCCGTACTCGTCGTAGTCCCGCTGGAACCAGCCGGAGCCGATCCCCAGGATCAGGCGGCCGTCGGCGATGTGGTCGACGGAGCGGGCCATGTCGGCAAGGAGGTTCGGGTTGCGGTAGGAGTTGCAGGTGACGAGGGCGCCGAACTGGATCCGCTCGGTCACCTCGGCCATTGCCGCCAGCATCGTCCAGCACTCGAAGTGGGGGGCGTCGGGGTCGCCGTAGAGGGGGTAGAAGTGGTCCCAGTTGAAGAGGGTGTCCGCCCCCAGCTCCTCGACCCGCCTCCAGGCGTCGCGCATCTGGGCGTAGGTCGCGTTCTGCGGGTGGGCCTGATATCCGATCCGGATCGTCGCCATGCGTACGGTGCCTCTCATCTGGTCGTCGTCAATGCTCCCCGCTCCGCACCGGAGCAGGCGCCCCCGGGTCCGCCGCCCGCCCCTTACGCCGGCGCGGCCGACGGGACCGGCAGGGCCGGCTCCCGCCCGATCCGCAAGACCATCGCCGCCGCCCCCAGGCAGAGCAGGCCGGCGGCGAAGAAAGCGAGCGCGTAGTCCCCCGTCCAGGTCCGGATCGCGCCGGCGGCGGAGGCCGCCGACGCCGCGCCGAGCTGGTGGGCGGCAAAAATCCAACCGTAGACGATGCCGACGTTCGCCTTGCCGAACACGTCGGCGGTCAGCGCGACGGTCGGGGGCACGGTCGCCACCCAGTCGAGCCCATAGAAGACGACGAAGAGGACCAGCCCGAAGCGGGGCGCGTCGAAGGCGGCCGGCAGGTAGAGGAGCGACAGGCCGCGCAGCCCGTAGTAGGCGAAGAGCAAGCGGCGCGCGTCCCAGCGATCCGTCAGCCAGCCGGAGAGCATCGTGCCGACGACGTCGAAGACGCCGATCAGGGCGAGCAGGCTCGCCGCCGCCACCGCCGCCATCCCATGGTCGATCGAGGCCGGGATCAGGTGGGTGCCGATCAGGCCGTTGGTGCTGGCGCCGCAGATAAAGAAGCTGCCGGCCAGCAGCCAGAAGTCGGGCGAGCGCGAGCCCATCCCCAGCCCGCGAAAGGCGTTCGCCAGCGGGCTGCCGGTGACGGCCACCGGCGCGTCCATCTCCGTCGCACCGAAGGCCCGGGCACCGACGTCCTCCGGCCGGCTCTGCATGAAGCGGCGGACGAGCGGCACGACGCCGAGGGCGGCGGCGGCGACGGTCAACGACGCCGCCCGCCAACCGATCGTATCCGCCAGCCAGGCGAGGAGCGGCAGGAAGACGAGCTGCCCGGTCGCGCTCGCCGCCGTCAAGGCGCCGAGTACGACGCCGCGGCGGGCGACGAACCAGCGGTTCGCGACCGTCGCCGCCAGTACCGAGGCCATCGCCCCCGTCCCGAGGCCGACAACGACCCCCCAGAGGAGGGCAAGCTGCCACGGCTCCCGCATCAACGTCGTCAGCGCCGATCCGGCTGCGACCGTGACGAGGGCGCCGACGGTGACGCGGCGCACCCCGAACCGCTCCATCAGGGCGGCGGCGAAGGGGCCGCTGAAGCCGAAGAGGAGCAGATTGATCGAGACCGCGAGCGAGATCGTCGCCCGGCTCCAGCCGAACTCTTCTTGGAGCGGCACGATCAGGACGCCGGGGGTGGAGCGGAAGCCGGAGGCGGCGAGGAGAGTGAGGAAGGTGACGCCCGCCACGATCCAGGCGGGGTGGATCGGATCGCGGGGTCCTTGCCGGATCAAACGCGCCATCCCCACCTCTCCTGTCCCGACCGGTCGCTGGCGCAGTCTAGCGCCGTCACTATCAAACGTAAAGTGACACCCCGGGTGGCGCGCGAGCGACGATCATCCGAACCGGTAGATCGCCGCCAACCCGGCCGCTGCCTGCGCCAGCCGCTCCCGGAGCTCCGGCGGGGCCAGCACCTCGGCCCCCGCACCGAGCCGCAGCAGCTCCGTCTCGGCGTGCCAGACCGACTCGATCGGAAAGCGTGCCCGCCGCCAGCCCTCCGCGTCGGGCGGCTCGGCGCTCTCCCGAACCACACGGGCGACCGTCGCGTTGACGAGGTGCGGCAGCAGGCCGAACGCCTCCGGTGAGAAGCGCACGACCGCCTCCTGCCGGTAGAGCCGCGTCTCGAACTCGGCCGACCAGACGCGCCAAAAGTCGGCGAGGTCAAACCCCTCCGGTCGCTCGAAGCGCCCCTCAAGGGTCTCCAACTCAAGGATGCGCGAGGCGTGGTAGGTTCGGAGTCGGCCCGTAGCCCGGTCGGTGGCCCTGTCCGAGGCCTGGCCCAGGACTGGGCGTTCGGCCCGGTCCACGACGCCGGCCACGAGGTACCAGGCGCCCCCCTTCAGCACCAGGCCAAGCGGCTCCAGCGTTCGGGTCACCTCCCGCTCCCCCCACCGGCGGTAGCGGACCCGGACCCTCCGCAGGTTCCAGACGGCGTCCGCAACCGCCGCCAGGTGGGCCGGCGGCTCGGCGTCGCGGAACCAGCCCGGCGCGTCGAGCAGAAACCGCTCGCGGACGCGCCCGGCGCGGGAGCGCAGCTCCGGCGGCAGCGCCGCCAGGAACTTGAGCTGCGCCCCGGCCAGGAGGGTGCCCAGTCCGAGCTCCGCCGCCGGGCCGGGCAGGCCGGCGAGGACGAGCGCGTCCGCCTCGTCGGCCGTGAGCCCGGTCAGCCGCGTCCGGTAGCCGTCGAGCAGGCGGTAGCCGCCGGTCGGCCCCCGGTCGGCATAGATCGGCACCCCCGACGCGCCGAGGGCGTCGACGTCCCGGTAAATGGTGCGGACGGAGACCTCCAACTCCCGCGCCAACTCCCCAGCGGTCATCCGGCTGCGGGTCTGGAGCAGGAGGAGGAGGGACAGGAGGCGGCCGGAGCGCATGCTCGAGACTTTGCCACAGAACCTGCCATCGGGTGTCAGGGTTGGCGCGGATACTGGCTCGGTCCCGGTCACGTCAGATGGGGTAACCGGGAAACAACGGGAGATGCCGGAAGCGGGAAGGGATCGGACGTGCCGACGCGCGCGATGGGAACCGCCGAGATTCAAACCTGGGACGAGGAGCCGTACGACGAGCCCGCGGGCGGACCGAACCTGGTCCGCGCCCGGGTAACCAACGTCTTCCGAGGGGACATCGAGGGCGGGAGCACGCTCACCTACCTCCTCCTCTACGGCGACGATGGCGGCGCCGGCTTCGTCGGCATGGAGCGGATCGTCGGGCGACTCGGCGACCGGTCGGGCAGCTTCGTCCTGCAGCACCGAGGCCGCTTCGCCGGGGAGGCGGCCTGGGGCGATTGGTCGGTGGTCCCCGGCTCGGGGACGGGGGAGCTGCGGGGTCTGCGGGGCGAAGGCGGCTTCGTCGCCCAGCACGGGGAACACGCCCAACTCAAGACCTGGTACGCCCAGGAGCCGACGCCGGCTCGCGTGGAGCGGTGGGGGCTGGAGTACGAACTGGACTGACCGCGCGGCCGACGGTGGGCATCCGGGCACCGTTCCGAAGCCCCGGAACCGCTACCCCGCCAGGGGAAGAACCACCGTGAACGTGCTCCCCACGCCGGGCGCGGAGTCGGCCCAGATCCGGCCGCCGTGGCTCTCGACGAGCATCCGGGCGATGTACAGACCGAGGCCGAGACCGGAAGGACTGCCGCTTTGGTCAACCCGATAGAACCGGTCGAAGAGCCGGGGGAGCACCTCCGCGGGGACGCCCGTCCCGCGGTCCGCCACGCTCAGCCGCGCCTCCCCCTCGGCCGCCGCGACCTGGACGACGATCTCGCCGCCGCCGTGCGCGTACTTCACCGCGTTGCCAAGGAGGTTGTCGAGAACCTGTCCGAGCCGGTCCCGATCCCAGTTGCCCTCCACCGGGGCGTCCGGGACCTCGAGGCGGAGGGCGCTCCCCCCCTTCTCGGCACGGGCACGGTCCGCGGCCTCGCTCGCCAACGCGCGCAGGTCGATCGGCACCCGCCGAAGCTCCAGCCCACCCGCCTCCAGCCGGACCACATCGCGCAAGTCGGCAACCAGCCGCTCCAGCCGCCGCGTCTGCTCGACGATGGCGTCGAGTCCCTGCTCGTCGTACCGCTTGTGCCGCCGCATCAGTTGGGCGTGGGCGCGGAGCACGGTGAGCGGGGTCCGGAGGTCATGGCTCGCCATCGCGATGAAGTCCTGCTGCGCCCGCTCGAGGCGCTTGCGCGCGGTCACGTCGCGCGCGACGGCTGCGATGCCTCCGACCCCGCCGATCGCGTCCGGGACCGGGGCCAGCGTGATCTCGACGTCGACCCGAGTCCCGTCCTTCCGCACGCAGACGGTGTCCGAGGGCGGGATCTGCTCGCCACGCCGGAGCCGATCGAGAAACCGCGGCAACTCGCCGGTCCGGTTCGCAAAGATCAGGCACCGGACGTCCCGCTCCACCGCCTCCCCGGCGGGATAGCCGAACAGTTCCTCGGCGCCCCGGTTCCAGGCGGTGACCGTGCCGTCCAGCGCACAGCCGAAGATCGCGTCCCCCGACCCCTCCACGAGCGCGGCGAGCCGCACCCGATCCTCCTCGGCCCGCTTCCGAGCGGTGATATCGGTAAAGAGAAGGGCGACCCGACGACTCTCATTCCCACCGATTCGGACGGCCTCAACCTCGAACCAGCGGTCGTCCATCCCCTTCGCCCGATTGACGAAACGCGCCGGCTCGCCCGTGACGGCGACCCGGCCGTAGGTCTCGAACCAGTGCGCGTCGAGGTCCGGGACGAGCTCCCGCGCCAACTTTCCCGACGCGTCCTGCAGGCCGGTGTGCCGCTCGAACGCCGGGTTCATCTCCAAGAAGCGGTAGTCGACAGGTTGGCCGACCCCATCGAAGAGGACGTCGATGACGCAGAATCCTTCGTCGACCGAGGCGAGGAGGGTCCGGTAGCGCTCCTCGCGCTCCCGCAACTCCGCCTCAGCCAGCTTCGCCTCGTGGATGTCGTCGATCACATAGAGCACCTGCGTCGCGACGCCGGCGTCGTCCCGTGGACCGAAGGGGGTGCCGCTGGCGCGGACCCAGCGGTACTCGCCGCTCTTGCAACGCTGGCGGAACTCGAGCGACACGCGGGCACCGGCCTCGGCGCCTCGGCACGGCTCGACCAGGCCGGCGACCGCCTCCGTGTCCTCCGAGTGGGCCATTCCGAGGAGCCCCTCGGTGGTCAGCGCGTACAACTCCTCTGGCTCATAACCGAGCAGATCCCGGAGATACGCGTTGGCGTAGACGACCCTGCCGACGGTGGAGTCGAGGACGATGATGAGCACCCGCGCCGAACCCAGCACGGCCGAGATGAACGCGTCGCGGTCCCGTAGCGCGTGCACGGCGTCGTCCGTCTCAGGAGGCGGCGCCATCTGCACCGTCATAGCCCCCATCAGGTCCCCACCGTCCGCCCGACGAAAGGACGGCACCGGGGGACGGGAGCGGTGCGGAGGCCGGAACCATCGCAACCGTCGGGCACGAGGATCGCCCAACCGCTCGCCGCCCCGGTGATGCCCCGTCGTCCCAGGGCACCGGCGTACAGATCACCTACCGCGAGGGGCTGAGCGGTCCCGACTGATCGCTTGTCGTGGTCGGCCATGGCGCGGCTCCGGCATCATTGGGGTGGGCCCGACGGGCGCCGACCGGGTCGGCCCAAGGTGGTGGCGCACGAAGAATGCCGCGTGTGCGTGCGGACGCTCCGGCTCTGGGGCTCCGTGCGGCACCGGCGGCCCGGCTGGAGCCCGTAGAGCGCGTCCCCACCGCGACGATAAACGCGGCGGGGCGGCGCGGAGCAGCTGATCGACGAGGGGCCCGGGAGGAGCGGCGGATGACGATCTATGATCTCCACCTCGAATCTGGCCCGAAGCGCCGGACCACGATGGTTCACGTCCTCGACCTGCTCGGCTGCGTCGCGAACGGTCCGACCACGGAGGAAGCCCTCGCCGCCACCCCCGAGGGGATTCGCGCCTACCGCCGCTTCCTCCACCGCCACGGCGAGCCGGTCAACCTCGACTCGCCGCTCGAGACACGCGTCGTCGCGCACGTCACCGAGGGGGAGTGGCTGGGGAACGGTTCGCCGTATCTCACGTTCGAAGCCGACGAGGCGCCGATCGACGACCAGGAGATTGTGGCGCTACTGCCGCGCTTGGGCTGGCTGCTGGACGAACTGGCAACTTGGGCCGAGACCCGGAGCGAAGCGGAACTCGACACACCGCCCGAAGGACGGGGGCGGACGGGGCGCGCGGTGCTGCTCCACGTCCTCGGCGCCCAAGGCGTTTCCCTAGCAACGACCCTGCGCGGGGCGCCGGGCTTCTCCCGGCTGCACGGTGCGGCCGAGCGAGGGGAGGTCCCCCTGCCGGTGGCTCTGCGTCGTGTCGGGGAGATGGCCGAGGAGCGCATCTGGCGGGCGACGCCGGAGGAGCGGCGGGCCACCCGCGAGCTCTCGGGCCGGACCTACACGCTGCGGAAGGCGCTGCGGCGGATGCTGGAGCACGACTGGGAGCACTTGGCGGAGCTGTCGCGGCGACCGGGGGGACCGACGATTTAAGGTTGTCCTTCTTGCCGGAGGGATCGGCTGAACCACGTTTCGGCGGGAGAGAGTCGACACGTCACGGGACGCGCACCTGCGTGACAGCCCTGATCCGGTCAGCGGCAGCCATCAACGGGGCAGCACTCGGCTGGGAGACCGCCACGTCAAGCCCGCGCCAGTCGAGCCGGGCCCCGCACCAACTCCCCGGCGACGACCCGCACCACCGACCCGTCGACGTCTTCCAACAGCAGCGCCCCGCCGTCGTCGACGCCGCGCAGGATCCCCTCCCGCCGCTCCCCGGCAATCTCGACGACAACCGGCTCATCGAGCAGTGCCACACGCCAACGCCACGGGGCGAGCGAGGGGGCGCCGGCGGCGGCGAGGTACACCCGATAGCCGATATCGAGGCGGACAAGGAACGGTTTCAGGAGCTCCTCGACACCGAGCGCGCACCCCGCTTCGAGGGACATGCTCGTCGCGCCGGGAGGAAGGTCGGACACGGGGACCGCGACGTTGACGCCGACCCCGACAACGACGTGGTCGATGGCGGCCCCGGCCAAGCGCGAAGCGAGCAGGATACCGGCCACTTTGCACCCGGTCACCCCGCCGCCGAGCCAGACGTCGTTCGGCCACTTCAGACGGCACGGCGTACCCACGACCGCCTCGATCGCCTCGGCCACGGCGACCCCGACAATCAGCGGCAGGGTCGAGAGCCGCGCCGGGGGGACCGGCGGCCGGAGCAAAACGGAGCAGAGGAGGGCCGTCCCCGGCGGGGCGTGCCAGGCGCGGCCGGCGCGGCCCCGCCCGGCGGTCTGCGACTCGGCAACAACCACCGTCCCTTCCGCCTCGCCGGCGGCGGCGAGGCGGGCCACCTCGTCCATCGTGCTGCCGACCGTCACCAGCCGGACGATGCGCCGGCCGACGACGCGGTCGGTCACAGTCCGGCGTCGCCCGCGGCGCGCTCCCGGTCGGCGTCGGCGGGGGTCACGGCGCCGGCCGGCGCTGCGTCATTCGCGCCCGGCCCCGCGGCCGGCCCGTCGCCGAGGCGGGTCAGGCGGAGGCGGCGGACGCGCCGGCCCTCGACTTTCAGCACCTCGACCCCGAGCCCCTCCGCCTCGAAGCGGTCGCCGTCGCTCGGCAGGCGTCCTAGGTGGCGGTGAACAAAGCCGGCGACGGTCCCGTAGTCGTCGTCGGTGAAGACGAGGCCGAGCGCCTCGGCGACGTCCTCGATCGGGAGGCGGCCGTCGGCAACCAGTTCCCCCTCGCCGACCCGCTCGACCAGAGCGACCTCCTCCAGGTCGTACTCGTCCTGGATCTCGCCGACGATCTCCTCCAGGATGTCCTCGATCGTCAACAGGCCGGCCGTGCCGCCGTACTCGTCGGCGACGATCGCGATGTGGACCCGGTCGCGCCGCAGCTCCGTCAGGAGGTCGCCCACCCGCTTCGACTCCGGCACCACGTGGGCCGGACGGAGCAGCTTCGCCAGCGGTAGCTCCCGGGTGTCGCCCATCACGAACGGCAGGAGGTCTTTTGCGTAGAGGACGCCGACGATGTGGTCGATGGTCTCCCGGTAGACCGGGAGGCGGGAGTGCCCGGCGTCGGTGATCGTGGCCACGATCTCCCGCGCCGGCGTCCCCTCGGCGACGGCAACGACGTCGACCCGCGGCACCATGATGTCGCGCGCGGTCGTCTCCTCCAGGTGGAGGACGTTGTCGATCATCTCCCGCTCTTCGGGCTCGATCACGCCGCCGTCGTCCGCCTCGACGGTCAGGGAGCGCAGCTCCTCCTCCGTACCGACCGGGGCCAGGTTCCCCGGCTCGCCCGGCAGGACGCGGGCAAACGCCCTCGCCAGCGCGCCGACGAGCCAAACGAGCGGCCTGACCAAGAACGTCAGCAACCCGGCCAGGCCGACCAGGGTCGTGGCCGCCCGCTCGGGCCGCGTCGCCGCCAGGGCGCGTGGTAACGCCTGACCGACGAGGAGGAAGACCGCGCCGACGACAGCGATCGCCAGCGCGTGCTGGGCCGTCCCCAGCTCCCGCCCGACGACGGTGGTCAGCAGGCTGGCGGCGGCGGCGATGGCGACCGCCTGGATCACCAGCAGCGACGCGGCCAGCTCCCGCTTCGGATCAACCAGCCACTGCACGCTGCGGTACCGGTCCCGCTCCTCGGCGAGCTGCCGCAGGCGGTGCCGGCTGACCAGCGTCGCGGTCGCCTCGACCGTCGCCGCCACCGCCATCAGGAGCAAGGCGACCACCGCGACCGCCAGCTCCCGCCAACTCTCGCCGCTCACCGGACGGGGAAGGGGGAAGGCGGAAGAAGGCAGGAGATCACCATCGGTCCCCCGTCGACCCCCCGTAGATCGCGCGCTGCCGACGCCATTGCCTGCCTTCCCGCTTCCGTCTTCCCTCTGTTCCCTACGTGAAGAGTGCGCTGATGCTCAGATCCTTGTGGATACGCATGATCGCTTCCGCCAGCAACGGCGCGATCGTCAACACCTCCAGTTTGGTACGGGGGCCGGTCGCGGGGAGGGGCAGGGTGTCGGTCACGAAGAGGCGGTCGAGGGGAGAACGGTCGATCAGGTCGAGCGCGTCGGCAGCGAAGATGCCGTGGGTGGCGGCGGCGTGGACGGCGGCGGCCCCCCGCTGGCGCAGCAACTCGGCGGCGATCGTGAGGGTGCCGCCGGTCGAGATCATGTCGTCGACGATGACCGCGACCTTGCCATCGACGTCACCGACCATCTCCAGCGCCTCGGTCACGTCCGGTCCTGGGTGGCGCTTGGAGATGATCGCCAGCGAGCCGCCGAGCCGGACCCGGAAGTCCTCGGCCCGCTGGACGCCGCCTGCGTCCGGGCTGACGGCGACGACGCCGTCCAGCCCCTGCCGCTTGAAGTGGCGCGCTAGCGGCGGCGTCGCCCGCAGGTGGTCGACCGGGATATCGAAGAAGCCCTCGATCGCCGGGGCGTGGAGGTCGATCGTCAGGATCCGATGGGCGCCGGCGGTGCAGATCAGGTTGGCGACCAGCTTGGCCGAGATCGGCTCCCGCCCGGTCGTCTTCTTCTCCTGCTTGGCGTAGGCGTAGTACGGAACGACGGCGGTGATCCGCGCCGCCGAGGCGCGGCGCAGGGCGTCGATCATCAGCAGCAGCTCGACCAGGTGGTGGTCGACCGGGTTGCACATCGACTGGATAACGAAGACGTCGCAGCCGCGGACGTTCTCTTCCAGCTTGACCCGTGTCTCCCCGTTCTTCCACTCGCCGACCAGTGCCCGCCCCAGCGGCGCCTCCAGGTGGGTCATGATCTCCGCCGCCAAGCCCGGGTGGGAGTTCCCCGCGAAGATCTGCAGCCGACCGTCCATCAAGCGTCCTCCGGAAGAGGCGAAGGTGCGGGGGGCAAAGGTGACACGGCCGTTGCGGCACCGTCCTCGATCCTGGCAGGCGCGTCGCTTGTGCCTTTCCCCGTTCCCCGTTGCCCTTGGATCCGCGCCGGCACCCCGACCGCCAGCGCCCTGTCCGGCACGTCGCGGGTGACGACCGAACCGGCGCCGGTGCGGGCGCCGTCGCCGACGCGGACCGGCGCCCGCAGAACCGTGTCGCTGCCGATAAAGGCGCCGGCGCCGATGGTTGTCTGGTGCTTGTGCTTGCCGTCGAAGTTGGCAACCACCGTGCCGGCGCCGATGTTCGTCCCGGCGCCGACCGTGACATCGCCCAGGTACGAGAAGTGGCCCACTTTCACCTCCGCCGCCAGGCGTGCGTTCTTCAGCTCGGCGTAGTTGCCGACGTGGGCGCGGGGGCCCACCTCCGTGCCGGCCCGGAGGTGGGCGTAGGGGCCTATGTCGGCGCCGTCGCCGATTGTCGCCTCCTCGACCGTCGACGACCGGACGACGACGCCGTCGCCAAGGCGGCTCCCCACGAGGACGGCGTGCGGCCCGATCGTGCAGCCCGCGCCGATGACCGTGCCCGCGCCGAGGGTGCTGCAGGGGAGGATTGTGGTGTCGGGTCCGACCGCGACCCCCTCGTCGACGAAGATCGTCTCCGGGCCGACCAGGGTCACGCCGCCCAGCATCAGGCGGCGGCGGACGCGGTCCTGGGCGACGGCCTCGGCGGCGGCGAGATCTGCCCGGTCGTTGACGCCGAGCGCGACCTCCGGCTCGGCGTCAACGGTCGCCACCGGCCAGGCGCCGTCCGCCGGTCCGTCCGTCACCGCGAGCGCCACCAGGTCCGTCAGGTAGTACTCGCCGGTCGCCGCGCTCGGCCGGACCCGTGCCAGCGCCTCCCGTGCCCAGGCAGCGTCAAGCACCATCATCCCGCTGTTGATCTCCGTTGGACCGACGCGGCGGGCGGGGTCGTCATCGTTGCGCTCCACGATCCGGACGGGGCGGCCCGCCGCGTCGCGGTCGACCCGGCCGTAGGCGGCCGCATCGGGGAGGAAGGTGGTCAACACGGTAACCCGGGCCCGGGCGGCGCGGGCCCCGTTCAGGAGGCGGTGGATGGTCTCCGGCAGCAGCAGCGGATGGTCGGCGTAGAGGACCACGATCCAGGCCACATCGATCACCGCGTCAAGGGCGCAACGGACAGCGTCCCCGGTCCCGCGCGGCGGTTCCTGCAGCACGCTCACGAGGGACGGGGCGTCCCCGAGGCGGACGGCGAGGTCGCGCGTCTCCCTGCCGACGACGAGAACCGTCTGCGCGGGATCGGCACCGGCCCCGGCGCGCAGGACACGGGACACCATCGGCAGCCCGGCGATCGGGTGAAGCGGCTTGGGCAGGGCGGAACGCATCCGCGTCCCCTGCCCGGCGGCAAGGACGACGAGCGCGACGGCGTCCTCACCCGGCCGAAGAGCAGACGCGCCCGCGGCGGAGATCACGCCCAAGAGGGCCCAATCCTCCGCGCAGCGACGTCATCGGTTCGCCACCGAATGGGCTGGCGGGCCAGGATTCGAACCTGGAACAAAGGTTCCAAAGACCCTTGTGATACCATTTCACCACCCGCCATTATGTGCATCGACCTTATCCGATTCGGTTGGCACCCACGGCACCGCCGACCCGACGATTCGGCCTTCCGCGATGATAGCACGCGGGCCGTAGGGGCCGCCGCGCCTGCTCCGAGCCGGGCGCCATGGCCGACGGATCGACCGACCGTGCAAGACGTCGTAGGCGCCGAAACGGTGTCCATTGATACGAGGATGCCCCGCAAGGACGAATCTATAACAGGAGCCCGGCGCGGCCGTCGTTGACCGAGGGCATCTCCGCGCGCCGGGCCTCCCTTGCACCCGCTCGACGCGGAGGCCGTTTCAGGCGTCAACGTTGAGGTCGTACGCGCCGCTGCGTGCCCCTCCGGGAAGCCACCCGTTCGTTCGGGTCGAGGAGGGAGTCGACCCGAAACCGGCTCTCGTCGGCAAGGGGGCGTCATCCCTGTCCGTCCGCTCCAGGGCGGCAAAAAACGCCTCGGCCGAGGGGCCGGGCATTCCTCGTCCTTCACCGATCAAGACCGCAATCTCCCCGGCAAGCTACGCCCGCGTTCCGAACCACGCCCGGCCGGGACCGACCGCCCTGGATCGAGCGACGCCGGAGAACGAGGCCCGCGCCCAGAATACGGCGTCATCCTCGGCGACCGGAATGCCCGGCTTAGATCTTGGATCGCGACGCGTCGCCGGAGCCCTCGTCTCCGTGCTACCCCGACGGTTCGCCGTCGACGGCGCCCGTATCCGGGCTCTCTGGGCCATCACCGCGCTGGCCGCCACCCCGGCCGATCGGGCCGGGAGCCTTCCGCCTTCGCCCGGCCCGGTGCCCTCGTCAGACGCCGAGCGCGTCCTTCACCTTGCCGAAGAAGCCCCGGTGGCTCGGCTGTTGGGTGACCTCGCTGCCCATCGTTTCGGCGAGGCGCTCGAAGATCTCGCGCTGCTCTCCCGTCAGCTCGCGTGGGGTCACGACGTGAACCGTGACGAGCTGGTCGCCCCGGTCGCCGACCGATCCGTTCGCCCGGAGGTCGGGCACCCCCTTGCCCCGGAGGCGGAACTGCTGGCCGGATTGCGTCCCGGGCGGCAGCTTAAACGCCACCGCGCCGTCGATCGTATCGATTTCCAGCTCATCGCCGAGCGCCGCCTGGGCGACGTTGACGCCGACCTGGGAGTTGATCGTCCGCCCGTTGCGGGTAAAGAGCGGGTGCGGCGCGACGCGGACCTTGACGTAGAGGTTGCCGGGACCGCCGCCCTGATGGCTCGCCTCCCCCTGGCCGGTGAGCCGCAGCGTCGCGTTCTCGTCGATCCCGGCCGGGAGCGTGACATTGATCGTTCGCGCCCGAGAGACGCGGCCCCGGCCGCGGCAGTTCGGGCAGGGGTCGCTGATCGTTACGCCCTCCCCGCTGCAGGTCGTGCAAGGTGAGGCCGTCATGAACTGGCCGAGGATCGTCTGCTGGACCCGGCGCACCTCGCCGGAGCCGCCGCACGTGGTGCAGCGCGGCGGCGTCTGGCCGTCCCGCATCCGGGTCCCGTGGCAGACCTCGCAGGTCTCGAAGCGGAGAACCTCGACCTCCTTCTCGGCGCCAAAGACCGCCTCCTCGAAGGCGACATCGACCGCGACCTGAAGGTCGGCCCCACGGGCCGGGGCGGCTCGGCGACGGCCGCCGGTGCCGGCGGAGCCGAAAAAGCTCTCGAAGAGGTCGCCGAAGGGGGAGCCGGCACCGCCGAAGGGATCTCCGGCGCCGCCACCCATGCCGTTGGCGGCGTGGCCGAATCGGTCGTAGGCGGCCCGCCGCTCGGCGTCGGCCAGGACCTCGTACGCCTCGTTGATCTCCTTGAACCGCTCCTCGGCGCCCTCCTCGCGGTTGACGTCGGGGTGGTGCCGGCGGGCGGCGGCGCGGTAGGCGCGGCGCACCTCGTCGGCGGAGGCGGTGCGTCCGACGCCGAGCACCTCGTAGTAGTCGCGCTTCTCGGCCATCGTGTCCTGGGGAGTGGTCGGGCTGGTGGTCGGCCGGGGACGAAACAGGCGATCGCCGCCGAGGTCGTCGGCGTCGTCGCAGTTGCCGCTTTCGCGGGGAAAGTATAGCGGGGCGGAGGGGGCCGTCAAGCATCACTGGCACTCGTTGCCGGGGAGTGCTAGCAAGTGGAAGTGCCATCGCGGCGAGACCCGACCCAGCGGGGCGTCGCTGCCCGGCCAACCACGGTGATACCGGGCAGGAGCGCCGAGCCGTGAAGCCGAGGGGATAAGGCGTACCAGCGCCCACCCTATACTTTCGGTCGCTGCGCGGGTGCGCCGCGCCGCGAAGGCGGTCGGCGGCCGATCCGTGCCGTCTCCCCCCGCTTCCACACCGGAGGTCCCGATGGTCTCCCGCCCCCGTGCCATCAAGCGTCCGACGATCGCGCCCGAGCAGGCGGAGCGACTGCCGCCCGGTCAGGTGCTGACCCGGCGCTGGCCGGTCTTGCACCACGGCGAGATTCCGCCGTTCGACCCAACCACGTGGGACCTGCGCGTCTTCGGCCTCGTCACGGAACCGCTGCGCCTCGACTGGGACGCGTTTCAGGCGCTCCCGCGGGTCACCGTCACCGGCGACATGCACTGCGTGACGCGCTGGAGCAAGCTCGACAACCGCTGGCAGGGGGTCGCGGCGCGCGAGATCCTGGCGCGCGCCGGTGTCCTACCGGATGCGCGCTTCGTCCTCTTCCACGCCGAAGGCGGTTACACCGCGAACCTGCCGCTCGCCGCCCTCGACGACAACGACGCGATCCTCGCCACCGCCCACGACGGCGAGCCCCTCACCCCGGAGCACGGCGCCCCGCTGCGGGTGGTCATCCCCAAGCGCTACGCATGGAAGGGCGCGAAGTGGCTGCGCGGCATCGAGCTCCTGGCCGAGGACCGCCCCGGCTTTTGGGAGGGGTACGGCTACTCCGCCACCGCCGACCCCTGGCGGGAGGAGCGCTTCGCAGATTAACCGGGCGGGGGACCCAACCCGGCCCCGGTGGGGAACCGAGCGCGCCAGAGGTGGCCGCGCCGTCGGGCACTGCTGCGCTCCACGTTGTCGGCGCTCCGCTGCCTCGGACGGACGTCGGATCGTCTCGGCCGGGCACGGGCAACCCCGCCGGACAGGACGACGAATGGACGTCACATCTTCTGCCCGATGACCTCTTGTCCCCCTTCGTGGCACAAGTCGTGCATGCTACTGCAGCGGACCGGGCGAGATGGCGAGACGCGAACCGAAGTGTTCGGCAAACGGACCGCCAGCAAACCAAGGAGAAAATAGACTGATGAAAAAGACACAGATCGCCTCATTCGCCCTCGCGGCGTCACTGTTCGGTGGCATGGCGACGGGCGCCGTCGCGGCCCAGCGGACGAGCCAGCAGGGCGGCGCCGCCGGCCTCGTCGCCGCGGTCGTCCAGGTGTCGGACGCCATCGACATCAACGACTCCGTTGTCCAGGTCGGGCTGGTCAACGTCAACGAGTCCCTCAACAACCTGCGGGCGCTCAACAACGTGCTGAACAACAGCCCGATCCTGAGCAACAACGACATCGATGTCACCATCACGGACGTCAACGTCCTCAACGGC
>CADCWL010000175.1 GCA_902806405.1 uncultured Thermomicrobiales bacterium
CGGAGGGCGCCGGGGCCGGCGACCGCGTTGGCGATGGCGTCGGCCCAGACCAGGACGCGGGTGGTGTGGGGCGCGCCGTGGATACCACGCGGCCGGAAGCGGAACCAGGACTCGTCGGGCAGGTAGGTCCGGAGATTGGACGATGGCGGGGGCGACACCCAACCCCCCTAGGCCGTGTCTGCAAAGCTAGAGCCAAAGGAGGACGGCGGCGATGGTGAGCAGGGCATGGTAGGCCTCCTCGGTCTTGTCGTAGCGGGTGGCGATCGCCCGGTGCTGCTTGAGGCGGTTGATCGTGCGCTCGACGCGGTTGCGCTGGCGGTAGGCCGCCCGGTCGAACCGCACCCCGCGGCGCGGCTCGGTGCGCAAGCGCGGGATGACCGCGCCGATGCCCCGCCGCCGCAGGTAGCCCCGCACCGGGCGGCCGGTGTAGCCCTTGTCCCCGGCGACGCGGTCCGGGCGGACGCGCGGCCGGCCGCGGCCGGGGCGCGCCACCGCCCCCCGCTCCAGCAGCGCCGGCACCTGCGTCGCCTCGCCGCGCTGGCCGGGCGTCAGGACGAAGCAGACCGGCTTGCCGCCGCGCTCGGCGCGGAGGTGGAGCTTGGTCCCCCAGCCGCCGCGGGAGCGGCCGAGCGCCTGGTCGCCGCCCCCCTTTTGGCCCCGGCGGCGTGCGGGTGCGCCCGCACCGTGGTGCCGTCGAGGAAGTGCAGCGTCCAGTCCAACTCGCCCCGGGCGTCGGCCTCCGCCTGCACCGCCGCCAGCGCGCGGTCCCACACCCCGGCCCGCTGCCAGCGCCGGAAGCGGCTGTACAGGGTCTGCCAGGGGCCGTACCGCTCCGGCGCGTCGCGCCACGGCGCCCCCGTGCGCAGCCGCCACAGGATGCCCTCCACCACCGTGCGGTGGTCCTTCGCCGGGCGGCCCGTCGCCGGCCGCCGCGGCGGCAGATGGGGTTCGAGCGCAGCCCACTGCGCGTCGGTCAGCTCGCGCTCTCGCATCCGGCAAGGCTACCACCCCTTTGCAAACAGGCCCTAGGGGCATGCTACCCGGTTCGCCGGCCAAGCGGAGCGATCCGACGAACGCCGGGGGCGGGGGCGGGCCGGGGCCGCGCCGATCGAGCAGGCTGCAGCGGCACCCCCTGCCCCCGGTCCGACACGATCGTCGTCCTGCTAGGGATGCGGCTCGGCAACGGCGGTTGCCGAGACCCGGCCTCGGGCGGGTCTACTTGGCTTGCGTGTTAATCCGGCCGCTCGGGGCGCGCGGGGCCTGCGCCGTGGTCCGGTCGGCCTGACGCTATGCCCGGTCACGGACAACCCCGCTCCGCTCGCCCCGCTCCGCGCCGTCCGCGAGGCCCTCTACCCCTTCCGTCTTGGCCGCTTTGCCGAGCCCGCCTTCGACCCGCCCCCGAGCCGGACGCGGAGCGGGCCTTCGGCCGCAACCTCGGTCACGGGTTCGGAGTAGGGGGGGCGGAACGGAGCGCGGGGCGGGCTGTCGGCGCGCCCTCCGGAACAGGGCGGGGCAGCGGTGGCGCGCCGCCCCGCCGGGCGCTCCTCGACTCCCCGACCCGGGGCTACGGCTTCGACAGCTTGTGCAGGTCGTAGGTGCCGAGGTTGATCGGGTTGAAGGCGAAGCCCTGGACGCGCTTGCCCAGCACTGTCGTCCACTTGGGCTGGGCAACGGAGATGACAGGGACGTCCTCGACCCCGATGATCCGCTGCGCCTCGGCCAGCGATCCCTCGTAGGTATCGAGGGTGGAAGCGTCCTTCGCCTCGGCCAGCAGCTGGTCGAACCGCTCGTTACAGTAGAAGCCGCCGTTGGCCCCCTTGCTCCCCCAAGCGTCGCACGAGGTCGTCGGCTGGAGGGCGTTCCAGGCGTCGTTGTAGTCCGGCCACCAGCTCCAGCGCATGAAGTTCGGGCGCTCCTCGGCCGGCGCGTCGCCGTAGAAGGTGGCGGTGAAGGTGGGATTGTCGACCTGCTCCAGCGCGAGCGTGATGCCCAGTTCGGCCAGGTTGGCCTGGAACAGCTCGGCCGTCGTCGTGTCGGCGCCGGTGTTCATCATGATCGTCAATTCGGTGCCCTCGGCCACCCCCGCCTGGGCGAGCAGCGCCCGGGCCTGCTCCAGGTCGGTCGGCAAGACCGGCACCTCCTCGGCGTGGCCGCGCACCGGCGGCGCGACGATCGTCGGCGTCTGCGTCGCCAGCCCGAGGTAGACGCCGTCGATGACGTTCCGGTAGGGGAAGGCGAGGGCCATTGCCTTGCGCGCTTCGGGCGTCGCCAGCGGCCCGGCGACCGCCATCGCGAAGTACTCGACCTCGGTGCTGTCCTGGCTGTCGACGACGAGGTCGGGGTTCTGCGACAGCGCCTCGATGTCCTCGAGCCGGACGCTGAAGCGGTCCATGATGTCGACGTCGCCGGCCTCGACGAGCTGGCGCATGGTGGCGGACTCCTCGACCACCCGGACGATCACCCTGTCGAGGTGGGTGCCGTCCCAGCCGCCCCAGTAGGTCTCGTTGCGCTCCATGACGAGGCCGGTCGCGGGGTCGGCCTCGGTCACGATGTACGGTCCCGTGCCGGCGCCCTCGGAGTTGAGCCTCATCCAGGCGTTGCCGAAGTCGCCCTCCTCCTCGTGGGCCTTGGCGACGTTGACGTTGACAACCTGCGGCCCGTAGGTCGCGGCCATCGCCGCCTCGAAGAGGGGTGACGGCTTGCCGCAGTCGAAGACGATCGTGGTTGCGTCCGGCGTCGTCATCTGCTCGGGCCTGGAGACGAAGCGGGAGAAGACCCCGACCGCGCCCATGTTCATCGCCAGCAGCCGCTCGTAGGAGGCCTTGACCGCGGCCGCGTCGCAGGGATCGCCGTTGTGAAAGGTGATTCCCGGCCGGATCTTGAAGGTCCAGACGCTCCGGTCCTCGTTGGCGCTCCAGCTCTCGGCAATCCGCCCCTCGTACTGGTCGGTGGCGCCACCGACGAGGTGGATCAGGGTTTCGTACACGCCGCGGACGACCAGCGTCGAGCGGTAGTCGTACTGGCTGTGGGGGTCGCGGTCGGACGGTGAGTCGTCGAGGCCGATCACGAGCGTCGCTGCGTCGGCCTGGTACCGGGCGAAGGGGACCGGCGCCGCACCGGGCGCGGGCGCCGCACCGACGCCGAGGGCCCGCAGGGTCGGCGTCGCGACGCCGAGCCCGACGACCCCCTTCAATAGGCCGCGGCGACTGGCGGCGCCGGCAAGGAGGCGCCGGGTCTGATCGTGGTCGTCGAACGCGGGCATCGGAGGTCCCCCTTCGGGCGTGCGGCACGGACCGAACTGCGGTGTTCCGGTCAGGCGGCATCGTAGCAGGCGACGCCGAGACAGGACGGGCCATGACCAGCCGCAGACCGCGCGGTCGCGATAGGTCGAGCCGCTCGAGGCAGCGGTGTTGCTCGGGTGCCGGTGAGTTGGCGGCTCGGTGCGCGGCCCCGTCTTTGGAGGGCGACCGCGTCGACCGCACGGACCCCGGACGGCCCCGTCGGCGGCGGGCGACGGTCGGTGGCGGTCGACGGCCTCGCATCGGGGGTGCAGGCGATCGGGTGGCCGGCGCACCGGCCGGGGCGACGGCCGATCACCCGCCGGCTTCCGGGTCGTCCGTCAGCGAGAACGCTGCGGCGAAGACCGTTCGGCCTCCCTTCTCCGCCTCGTCGAGGAGTGCCATGGAGCGGACCAGGAGGCGGCCCTCGCGCCGCCCGATCGCCGCCCCGAGGTCGTCGCCCGCCGACACGGGGAGGGCGTTCCACCGGTCCCGGTTCTGCCGCATGTCCTCCGGTTGGCGCGGGGGCAGGGCAAGGGCCGTGTTGCCGGCAACCTTCGGGCAAGCGTCACCGAACCACGATCGCCGACGGCGGGCTCGGCATCGCCTCGACGAGGGGTGCCGAGCCGCGTCGCGCGGACGGGTTCCCGACCTTCCGCCACCCGGCCTCGTTGGCCGCCTCAGCCGGCGAGCTGCCGCGGCCGGTACTGCAGCGCCTCGGCGACGTGGGGGGCGCCGACCGCCGCCGCCCCGGCCAGGTCGGCGACGGTGCGGGCCAGCTTCAGGACCCGGTGGTAGGAGCGGGCCGAGAGGTGGAGGCGGGCCACCGCCGCCCGCATCAGCCCCTCGCCCGCCGCGTCGAGCGCGGCGTGCTCCCGCAGCTGGCGGGGCCCCATGTCCGCGTTCGTCAGCCCGTCGGCGGCGGCGAACCGGCCGGCCTGCGCGGCGCGGGCCGCCGCGACCCGGCCCCGGACCGCCGCCGACGGCTCCCCGGCGCGCTTCTCGGTCAGCTGCTCGTAGTCGACGCGGGGCACCTCGAGGTGGATGTCGATCCGGTCGAGCAGCGGGCCGCTGATCCGCTTCTGGTAGCGGGCGACGGCGCCCGGGGCGCAGCGGCACTCCCGGACCGGGTCGCCCAGGTAGCCGCACGGGCAGGGGTTCATCGCCCCGACGAGGGTGAAGTTCGCCGGGAAGCTGAGCGTCCCCGCCGCCCGCGCCAGCGTCACCCGCCGGTCCTCCAGCGGCTGCCGCAGCCCCTCCAGCAGCGCGCCGCCGAACTCCGGCAGCTCGTCGAGGAAGAGCACCCCGCGGTGGGCGAGGCTGATCTCCCCCGGCCGGGGCCAGGCGCCGCCGCCGACCAGGCCGACGAACGAGGTCGAGTGGTGCGGCGCCCGGAAGGGGCGCTCCCGGAGCAGCGGCGTCTCGGGCGGGAGGAGGCCGCGCACGCTGTAGATCCGGGTCACCTCCAGCGCCTCGGGGACCGTCATCGGCGGCAGGATCGAGGGGAGCGCCCGCGCCAGGAGCGTCTTGCCCGAGCCCGGCGGACCCGACAACAAAACATTGTGGGCACCGGCGGCGGCGACCTCCAGACCGCGCTTGACGTGCTCCTGGCCCCGCACCTCCGCGAAGTCGGTCCCGCCGACGTGACCGCCGGTCGTCGCCCCCGCGTCGCCGACGAAGGGCGCGATTGACGCCTCCCCCGTCAAGTGGTTGATCAGATCGGCGAGCGTCCGCACCGGCAGGATCTCGACCCCGTTGACGAGCGCCGCCTCCGCCGCGTCGGGGTACGGCACGAAGGCACGCCGCATCCCCTTCGCCGCCGCCAGGGAGATCATGGCGATGATCCCCGGCGTGTGCCGCAGCACGCCGTCGAGCGAGAGCTCGCCGACGACGAGCGTGTCCTCCAGGCCAGATCCCGGCGGGGCCTGGCCGGAGGCGAGCAGGATGCCGAGCGCGATCGGCAGGTCGTAGGTCGGCCCCGCCTTCTTCAGGTCGGCCGGCGCCAGGTTGACCGTCACCTTGCCGTGCGGAAATCTACCGCCGGAGTTGCGGATCGCGGCCCGGACCCGCTCCTGGCTCTCCCGCACCGCCGCGTCCGGCAGCCCGACGAGCACCATCCCCGGCTGCCCCTGCCCGACGTCGACCTCGACCTCGACCAGGACCCCGTCCAGCCCGACCACCGCGCAGCTGTAGACCTTGGCGAGCACCGCTCACCTCCAGTGACGCCGCCACCCAACTCCGGACATTATCTCCCCGGCGGCGGGCGGCTTGCGCGGCGGACTCGCTCGGAGGCGCCGGCGGGGCGTGAGGCGGTCGGAAGCGGGGGGCGGTAAGCTGGGGGGACGGACATCGCCGGCACCGGGGAGGATGAGCGTGGGAACGTCCGGGCAGGAGCACGAACTCGACACCGTCGGCATCGAGCCGTACCTCAACGCGCGGTCGGCGACGACGCCGGCCTGGTTCGCCGACGGACGCCTCGGGTACCTCTCCGACGCCTCGGGCGTGCCGCAGGTGTGGCTCTCCGGCGTCGACGGTGGCGGGGCGCATCCCCTGACCTTTCTGCCGGACCGGATCGGCGCGTTGCTCGCCTCCCCGAGTGGCAATCGCCTCGTCTTCGGCATGGACCGCGGGGGCGACGAGCGGATGCAGCTCTGGACGGTCGAACCCGGCGCCGGGGAGCCGCGCGCCTTAACGGCCGACCCGGCGACGATCCACGCCTTCGGCGCCGTCTCGCCGGACGGACAGCGCTTCGCCTTTGCGAGCAACGCGCGCGACGAGCGTTTCTTCGACGTGCTCACGGTGGGGCTGGACGACACGACGCCGCCCCAGCCGGTGACCGCGACCGACGAGCTGCTGACGCCGCTGGCGTTCTCCCCCGACGGCGGGTCGCTGCTGGTCAGGCGTCAAAACACGAACCTCGACGCCGACCTCTTCCTCGTCCCGCTCGCCGGCGGGGACCGGGTCAACCTGACGCCGCACCTCGGCGAAGCGTCGATCCCCCACGCCGCCTTCGACCCCGCCGGCGATGCCATCTACGCCGTCTCCAACCAGGACCGTGACCTGGCCGCCCTGGTCCGGATCGATCTGGTCACCGGGGAACAGCGGCTGGTTGCGGAACCGGGCTGGGACGTGGAGGCGCTGGCCGTCTCGCCGGACGGGAGCCGGCTGGCCTACGCGGTCAACGAGGACGGCGCCTCGCGCGTGGTGCTCCGGGAGACCGTGACCGGTGAGGAGCGAGCGGTGACGGGGCTGCCGCCGGGCGTGATCGAGGGACCGCGCTGGTCCCCCGACGGCAGCCGGTTGGCGTTCTCCTGGAGCGGGGCGTCGCACCCCTCCGGCGTCTGGGTCTGCGACGCAGACGGCGCGGCGCGGCGGGTGACGGTGCCCGACCTGGCCGGGTTGGACCCGGCGGGACTCCGGGAACCGGAGATTTTCCGCTATCCCAGCTTCGACGGGCGCGAGATCCCGGCCCTCTGGTTCCGACCGGCCGGCGAGGGACCGTGGCCGGTCGTGGTCGAGGTCCACGGCGGACCGGAGAGCCAGCGCCGGCCCGCCTTCGCACCGGTCACCCAGTTCTTTCTGGCGCGGGGCTACGCGGTGCTCGCCCCGAACGTCCGCGGCAGCACGGGGTACGGCAAGGATTACTGCCACCTCGACGACGTCGCTCGGCGACCCGACGCCGTGGCCGACCTGGCGGCGGCGGCCGACTGGCTGCGCTCCCGACCGGAGGTGGCGGCGGACCGGGTCGTGGTGATGGGCCAGAGCTACGGCGGGTTCATGACGCTTGCGGCGCTGACGACCTTCCCCGAGCGGTGGGCCGCCGGCGTCGACGTCGTCGGGATCGCCAACTGGGAGACGTTCTTCGCCAACACCGGCCCCTGGCGGCGGAGCACCCGCGCGGCGGAGTACGGCGACCCGGAGCGCGATGCGGCGCTGCTGCGGGAGCTTTCCCCCCTCCACCGCGCCGACCGGATCGTCGCCCCCCTGATCGTGCTCCACGGCCGGAACGACCCGCGGGTGCCGCTCGGGGAGGCGGAGCAGATCGTCGCCGCGCTTCGCGAGCGGGGCCGCGACGTGGAACTGCTCGTCTTCGACGACGAGGGGCACGGCCTGGTCAAGCGCGCCAACCGGGTGACCGGGTACGGCGCGGTCGCCCGCTTCCTCGACCGGACGGTCGGCGCGACCGGGCCGTGAGCGATCGACCGGACCCGCGGGGTCGCGTTGCGGAGCCACTCCGTTGGGACGTCACCGTGCCGGTCATCGCGAGGATCGGCGGTTCCAACGGCACGGCTAAGGCGGGACCCGAAAGCGCCGAAGGCGACCCATCGCGTGGCGCCGGCCGGGGACGGGTGGTCGCGCGTGGGCAGGGGCCGGGCCCTACCGTCGATCGAAGCTATCGTCGTTGCGCCGCGCCGCGATCTTGCCGTCCTCGAGGTCGAGGTAGACCGCGGGGTGGGCCCGCATCGTCCCAACAGCGGGATGCGATCCGATCAATCACCGCCAGGGTTCGGGTCCAGCGGACCTCCGGCGCGACCCGGTCTCCGGCGACGACCGGGTTGTCGACCTCGTAGCGCTGGGCCGCCATTGCCCGCCTGCCGCGCTCGTCCGCGGTGAGGAGCGCGTCTCGAGGTCGCGGCGCGGCTCGTCCGGCACGAGCCGGTTGGGAAACGCCTCATAGACCACCCCCGGCGCGAAGAGCGTCGCAAAGTCGGCGGCATGCACGCCGCGTTCGAGGGCTTCCTGGTAGCGCCACGCCGCGTCGATACTGGGTGGGTCGCTCGATGTCGTCCGATCCCTCCCGGTTGTCCACCCCGTCCACGCGCCGGGCACGGCCCTCCCGCGGAGCACGTATTATCCGCGCGTCGAACGAGGATCGACCCTGCGCCGGTATGTCGCGGAATGGGGTTTGCTGACGCGTTCGCGGCAATGGGATCTGCCCCCTCCTCCAAGACGAGGACTACTACGATCTGCGGCTCTCACGCCGGGACCTGCCGGCTCGCCGAATACCACACCATTGCGACGTCTATTCCCAAGACGTTCCGGATGAGGAAGTCGCACCTCTCTCCGGCACCGCTCTCGTCCACTCCCGGGTGCCGTGCCCGCGGCTCGGGTGCCAACCGCATCGCCGCCTCGCCGATGTCTATCAGACGCCGGGTGACGGCTTCCTACGTGCGCGTCCCGCCGAGGAATCGCCCCGCCCTCGCGGCAACCTGGCGGGCGAAACGGACGATTCCTCTCCGAGGCGCCGAGGTAGGAAACGGCGTCGCCCAACAAATGGACCGCGTCCCGCACCTTGCGCGTTCACCCGTCCGAACCACCACCGCCTCCGTTACCTCATCGAGCCGGCAACCGAGCGGGCCCTTGAGGTCGTGCTCGACGGCGACGGCGCCAGAGAGATCACGCCCGGGCTCCGGGTCGACCGGCAGGTCGAGGTCGCCGCCGGTTCGCTCTCGCCGCGGGCGACCGGGCCGACGAGCGGCGCCCAGCGCCCGCCGTGCTCGCGGGGAATGCGCAGGATCTCCGTGCGCCGCTCCCCGACCGAACCGTCGCGACCGGTCGTGGCGCTCACGGTGATTCCAGGCGGTGGGATCACGGCGAGCCCCGGCCCCGGTCGATCACGTCGGCGCGTGTCGCACGGCCCCGATGTCACGTCCCCCGTGCCAGGTGCGCCACGATCTCGACGTGGTGGGTTTGCGGGAACATGTCGACGGCGGCGACGCGCTCCAGGCGGTAGCCGCCGCCGAGCAGCGCCTTCAGGTCGCGGGCGAGGGTGGCGGGATCGCAGGAGACGTAGGCGACGCGGTCCGGCCGCAAACGAAGGATGCCGCCCAGCGTGGCGGCGTCCAGCCCAACGCGGGGCGGATCGACGAGCAGGAACGGTGCACGTCCGTAGGAGCGCCAACGGTCGGCCAGCCAGCGCCCCACCGGCATCGTCTCGATGCCGACGTTGCCGAGGCCGGCTTCGGCGGCGTTTCGCGCGGCGAAGCCCGACGTTCGCGGGTGGGACTCCACCCCGACGACGCGGGGGAAGCGGCGGGCCAGCGGCAGGGTGAATAGACCGACGCCGCAATAGAGGTCGACCGCCGGGGAGCGATCGGCCCCCGGGTCGACGCCCGGTGCAGCCTCGGGCGCGAAGCGGAGCGCCTCCTCGACGAGGGCCTGCAGCACGCCGGGATTCGCCTGGAAGAAGCAGTCCGCGTCGAACGCGTAGCGCTCTCCGGCGATGATGCGGGTAACCCGCGCCGGCTCGTCGCCGACAAGCGGCGGGGAAAGGGAGACGCCGTCGTCGCCCGCCGCGGCCCGAAACTCGGGCGCGTCGCCCGGCAGCCCCCCGCCGGCGAGGCGGCCCCGCAGCTCGCCGAGGACGACCGCGAGCGCCGGTTCCACGAGCGGGTCGTGGGTGAGGTCGCAGACGCGGTGCGAGCCTCCTTCCACGTAGCCGAGTACCCCACGCTGGGCATCATGCCGCCACTCGGCGCGGCCCCGGTAGCCCCATTGGCGGGGGGATGGGGCGATCGGGATCTCCGCCGGCGGCTCCACGCCCGCGATCCGCCGCAGGCAGTCGCGGACGATCTCGGCTTTGGCCGCGAGCTGCGCCTCGTAGGCGAGGTGCTGGAAATCGCAGCCGCCGCAGCGGGCGAGCACCGGGTTTGGGGGAGGGACGCGGAGCGGCGACGGCGCCAAGACCTCAAGGATCCGGGCGAAACCGACCGTCCCCCGCACCCGCTCGACCCGCACCCGTAGCCGGTCACCCGGCGCGGCGAGGGGGACGAAGAGGGTGCGACCCGCGGCGTGGGCGAGGCCGTCGCCGCCCGGTACGAGCCGCTCGATCGTCGTCTCGACCTCGCGACCGATGCCGCTCCCCTCCATCGCCGCATCCCGCTCCCGTGTCGCCACTCTTCTTCCCACCCCCCTGGCATCCCCGGCCCGGGGCACCGACGCTGACGCGACGTTCGTCGGGGGGCACCGGATCATCCCCCCGGATCGACACCGGTGCTTGCCCCCTCCGAACCGCGACCTCGACGCCGGTCTGGGCGCCAGATGCGGGGCCCGATCGTCGCACCGACTCGTCGGATACCGTCGGTAGCCGCGGGCCACCGGCGCCGCCCCCAGTTCCGGCGCTGAGCGGCGTTATCGTGCCGCAGACGGTCGCCCTGGCAACGGGTCGAGCACGATCACAACCGCCTTCGCCCGATGGACGATCGGGCGCTCAAGGGACCGCCGGGCGTGGTGCAACCGCAAGAAGACCTTCGAACTTGGGTCGGCGTGTCGAAACGGATGCCCGGTCACCTCGTCCGGACCGGGACATCAGCGGACGACTTCACAGGGGCGGTCGACGGCTTCGATCACGCCGCGTCGGGGCCCGGGCTTCGAGCCGATCGAGATCGTCGACGGTCGCGGCGCCCTCGTCCCGGACGCCCGCTCGCCCCAAGCCGGCAACCGTCTCCTCGCGGTGCGCGACGAGCCAGGACGGACGTCCACCGTCCACCTCCCGCTCCGGTCCGTGGACCGCTCGACGCCGGTAGGGCCGACTCTGAAAGGGGCGGACCGGGCCGTGACGGCGGAGTTGACGGCGGCTTTGCCGCCGGAGCCGGAGGTCGTCCTTCACGCGGCCGATCCGCACGCCACAGGGCTACTCCGGTCCCGCCGCGGAGTGCTCGCCGGCCCGGTTCCGGGACACCGCAGGACGCCGTATCGGCGACCTCTGGACGGAATCGAAGATCGCGAGCCGGCGCCGCAAGGTCGAGACAACCCGGCTTCCGTTCGACGAGACGGTCGCCCTCGGCAAAGCGATCGAGACCGGCGCATTACTTCGCTACCGGCGACCCTAACGGGCGTTGCCCAACCAATCGAGGTCTTCCCAGCGCTGGAACCTCGCCTGCCGCAGCCAACCGAGACTCACCTCGACGAGGGTGCCGCTCCGCTCAGGGGATCGGGCCCGAGCAGGCCTACCCCCAGATCGGCTCCAACACGCTTGATCCGTGGTGCCTGCATCTCCGCATCACGGCGGAACCGTCTCACGGCGTCATCGTCTCCGAGCCCGGCACCGTCGGGGCCGTCGCCTCGCTGGCGGCGAACTGCGCATCGCGACCGGAGGGGATCGGCCGGGACGCTTCCGCGCCGTCGCGGCGCGATCGACATCGCGCCCCCGGTCGTTTCGGCGAACGACCGGGGGCGCCGCGCCGGACGGACGACGCTAGCCCGATTTCACCGCCGTGCGGATGCACCGGGTGCAGACGTTGACACGCTTGGTCACGCCGTTCACCGTCATCGCCTTGCGCTGCACGTTCGGCGCAAAACGCCGATTGGTGCGCCGCTTTGAGAAGCTGACATTGTGCCCGAAGACGGTTGTCTTGCCGCAGACGTCACACTTTCCGCTCACCGCGGTTATCCCCCCGATCCCAGATCGTGCGCTATGCTATCGTCACCGTGCGGGTGGTCCCGTGTCGGCGCGCCAGGCGCCGCCAGCGACCGTGCGCGACCCGCTCCAAGCCGAGAAGTCTACACACCGGACGTCGCGCCGACAACGGTTCGCCCCCGACCGTCGATCGCGCCGTGCGCCGACGCGCGGCAAAGGGTAGCGGGTGAAAGGGTCGATGGACGACGACGCCCCGACCGGACGCGGGACCGGACCCCGCGCCGCCGCGTCGTCGGCGGGTGGGCGCTCGGTGCTCGCCGCGGCGGAGACCGCGACCGAGTGGCTGGCCGCCCACCGCGACGCCATCAACGCCCTGAACGTCTTCCCGGTTCCCGACGGCGACACCGGCACGAACATGCTGCTGACGATGCGCAGCGCGGTCGACGAGGGGCGGCGTGCGGTAGAGGGCGGCGCGGGCGCGGGCGAGGTCGCCGCCCGGATCGCCCACGGCGCCCTGCTCGGGGCGCGCGGCAACTCCGGCGTGATCCTCTCCCAGGTGATCCGCGGTTTCGCCGACGCCATCGCCGGGCGGGTCGAGATCGACGGTCGCGACATCGCTCGTGGCTTCGCCGGGGCCCGCGACCTCGCCTACAAGGCCGTGCTGCGCCCGGTCGAGGGGACGATGCTGACGGTGGTCCGCGTCGCCGCCGAGCGGGCGGAGACAGCCGCGCTCCGCTCGACCGCCCTGCCGTCGATCCTCGCCGCCGCCGTCCACGGCGCCCGCCAGGCCCTCGCCTCGACGCCGAACCTGCTCGAGATCCTGCGCCAGGCGGGGGTGGTCGACGCCGGTGGACAGGGCATCGTCCGCCTCCTCGAAGGGATGGAGCGCTACGCGCGCGGCGGCGCGGCGGCCGCGGCCGCGGTCGTGGCCGCCCCCGCGATCGGCGAGCGGGCGCCCGCCAACGGCGGCGGGTCGGCCTTCGCGGGCCTGGCGCTGCTCGACCGCGCCGAGCCGGGGCACGGCGACGGCGCCTACGGCTACTGCACGAACTTTGTCGTCCATGGCGAGGCGATCGATGTCGACCAGGCCCGCGCCGACCTCGGGGGGATGGGCGACTCGGCGGTGATCGTCGGGGACGCGCGCCTGCTCAAGGTTCATGTCCACACCGCCAACCCCGGCCGAGCATTGGAGTACGGACTCCGTCTCGGGGAGCTTGACCAGATCAAGATCGACAACATGGGCGTCCAGACGCGGGCGCTCGCGACGAACGGGGGCAGGGTGTCGGAGGGGGCCGAGAATCTCCCGGCGCCCTCGCCCTCCAGCGCTCCTGGGTCCCTCGACGCGGAGCGTTCCCCCCTCGCCCCCGCTTCGTCCCTCGCGGTCGTCGCCGTTGCCGCCGGCGCGGGCTTGGCCGCCGCCCTCCGCTCGATGGGCGCGGGTGGGGTCGTCGGCGGCGGCCAGACGATGAACCCGAGCACCGAGGAGCTGGTGGCCTCGGTCGAGGGGAGTCCGGCGGCGGCGGTCATCCTCCTGCCGAACAACCCGAACATCCTCCTCACCGCCGGTCAGGTGTCCGCGCTGGCGACGAAACCGGTCGGGGTCGTGCCGAGCCGATCGGTGCCGCAGGGGTTGGCCGCCCTCGCCGCCTTTCAACCCGAGGAGACGCTGCCGACCAACCTTGCCCGGATGACGGCGGCGCTCGCGGGCGTCCGCACGGTGGAGCTGACGCGGGCGGTGCGCGACGCGACCGTCGACGGGGTCCGCGTGGCGGCCGGACAGCCGATCGGCCTGCTCGACGACCGCCTCGTCGCGGCGGGCGACGACGCGACGGCGGTGGCGATGGCGGCGCTGGCCGAAGCCGGGCTCGGCGACGCCGAACTGGTCACCGTCTTCCGCGGCGTGGAGGCGACGGCCGACGAGGTGGCGGCGCTGCGGGATAGTCTGCTCGCCGCCCACCCGCACCTGACGGTGGAGATGCACGACGGCGGGCAGCCCCACTATCCGCTCGTGATCGCGGTCGAATAAGCCCGAACGGGGGGACGGGAGGCTCCATGCCGCGCGTCGCGATCGTCACCGACAGCACTTCCGACCTCCCGGCCGATCTGCGGGAGCGCTTCGGCGTAACCATGGTGCCGCTCAACGTCCACCTCGGGGACGAGACCTTCCGCGACCAGATCGACCTGACGAACGACGAGTTCCTGGTGCGCCTGCGGACGACACCGACGATGCCGCGCACCTCGCAACCCTCGCCGGCCGTCTTCGAGGAGACCTTCCGCCGCCTCGCCGCCGACCACGACGCGATCGTCGCCGTCCTGATCTCGGCCAAGCTCAGCGGCACGATCCAGTCGGCGACGATCGCCGCCGAAGCGGTCAAAGACGCCATCGCGGTGGAGATCGTCGACTCCGCGAACGGCTCGATGGGCCTGGGTCTGCAGGCGATGCGGGCGGCCGACCTCGCGGGGCGGGGAATGGACGCGGCGGCGATCGCGGCGCGGCTGCGGGCCGAGACGACGGCCAATCATATCGTCTTTTTCGTCGACTCCCTGGAGTTCCTGCAGCGGAACGGGCGGATCGGCCGCGCCGCGGCGTTGATCGGCGGAGTCCTTCAGTTGAAGCCGATCCTGCGGGTCGACGAGGGCCAGGTGGTGCCGTTCGAGCGGACGCGTACCCGCGCCCGCGCGATCGGGGGGTTGATCGAGTTCGTGCGCAGCTTGCCGAGCGTCGAGCGGATCAGCGTCGTCTACACGGGGGAGGCCGCGGGCGCGACGTTCGCGGACCGGTTGGCGGCCGAGACCGGGATCGCCCGGGAGCAGATCCCGGTCGTCCACCTCGGCCCGGTGATCACCAGCCACGTCGGGCCCGGCGCGCTCGGCGTCGCCGTCTTCGAGGGGGGTGTCGCCTAGCCGGCGGCGACACGGGAAAGCCCGTCCGAACCGCCCCGGCGACCTGCGCGCTGGGGCCGGATGGCGTCCGTCGCAGGAAAGGTCGGCCCGCCCCATCGGGTACACTTTCGCTCCCCGCAGTCGCCGCCCCGCTCCCCGTCCGGGCGCCGCCGTCTCCAGGAAACGGACCGTCCTCCGCGTGAGCGCTTCCCACCGTCCCCGTCCGGCATCGGGTTCGTCGTCGGCCGTGCCCGCCGACGACCCGGTCGAGCGCGTCCTCGACTGGCTGCGCCGGGAGTGGCGGGCGGACTGCGAGGGCGGGATGGCGTACAAGACGGCGGTCGGCAGCCTCGGCCGCCTGCGCGGGCGCGCAGAGAGCCACCAGGCGGCTTCGGGGCTGGACGCGATCGAGACCCGGCTCGCCGCCTACCGCGGTCTCGACCGCGCGGCGCGCAAGGCGGAGCTGCCCAAGATTGCGGCCGCGCTGACGGCCCTTCGCCCGCACCTGCGCGACGCCGCCCCGGTCACCCCCTTCGGCAAGCTGCCCGGGGCGATCGCACCGGTCGGGGCGGGAGCCCGGCCCGCCGCGAAGAAGCCGCCGGCCTCGACGCACGCCCTGCCGCAGGCCAAGCCGCTCCCGCCGTCCACGCCGGTCACGGAGCTGCCGCGCGTCGGGCCGGCGGTCGCCAAGAAGCTTGCCAACCTCGGAATCTCCGACCTCCAGGACCTGCTGACGCTGGCGCCGCGGCGCCACATCGACTACTCCCGGATCGAGCCGATCGGCACGGCGCTCGGCTTCGCCGCCGGCGGCGAGGTGACGGTCCGGGGCGAGATCGTCGACCTGCGGGAGGTGCGGGGGCCGGGCACGCCGCGGGTCGTGGTCAAGCTTGCGGACGCGAGCGGCAGCGTCCGGGTCACCTGGTTCAACCGTTATGTCGCCCACCAGATCGCGCTCGGGGACGAGATCGCCGTCAGCGGCAAGCTCGACCCCGGATACGGCGCGCCCAGCTTCACCTCGCCGGAGTGGGAGAAGATCGCCGGCGAGGGCGCTCAGGCCCTCTCCACCGGTCGCCTGACGCCCGTCTACCCGCTGACGCAGGGTCTGGCCCAGAAGACGTTGCGCGGGCTGACGCGGGCGGCGCTGGACGCGACGCGGTCGACCGTGACCGACTTCCTGCCGGACGCCGTGCGCCTTGCCGTCAGCGAGCGGCCGCCGCTGCCGGCGCTGGGCCGGGCCTACGAGGGGGCGCACTACCCGGCAAGCCAGGGGGAGCTGGAGCTGGCGCAGCGGCGGCTCGCCTTCGACGACCTCTTCCTGCTCCAACTCGGCCTGGTGCGGCGGAAACGGGAACGGCGCGCCTTCGGCGGCATCCCGTTCGCCATCGACGAGGGATTGCTCCGCCGGTTCCGGCGCACCCTGCCGTTCCGCCTGACGGGGGCGCAAGACCGCGCGCTGGCGGAGATCCTGGCCGATCTCCGCGAGGCGCGGCCGATGGCGCGGCTGCTGCAGGGGGACGTCGGCTCGGGCAAGACGGTGGTGGCCGCGGCGGCCGTCCTGGTCGCCCATGCCAACGGTCGGCAGGCGGCGGTGATGGCGCCGACGGAGATCCTGGCCGAACAGCACTTCCATAACCTTCGCGGCCTCTACGCCGGACTGGACGACGCGGACCGGCCGTCGGTGGCGCTGCTGACCGGCAGCACGCGCGCGGCCGAGCGCCGCAAGACGCTGGCGGCGGCGGGAGCGGGCGAGATCGACGTTCTGGTCGGCACGCATGCGCTGATCCAGGAGACGGTCGGCTTCGACCGTCTGGGCCTGGCGGTGGTCGACGAGCAGCACCGCTTCGGCGTCCGCCAGCGCGCGGGCCTGCCCGACAAGGCGATGGGCGCCCAGCCGCACCTCCTCTCGATGACCGCGACTCCCATCCCGCGGACGCTGAACATGGTCCTCAACGGCGACCTCGACGTCTCGGTGATCGGGGAGCGGCCGCCGGGGCGGGTGCCGATCGAGACCCGGCGTTACCTGCCGGGCGAGCGGGAGGCGGCCTACGACCTGGTCCGGGAGCAGGTCGATCTGGGCCACCAGGTCTTCGTGCTCTGCCCGCTGGTCGAGGCCTCCGAGGCGACCGAGGCGAAGGCGGCGGTGGCCGAGGCCGAGCGGCTGCAACGCGAGGTCTTCCCCGAACTGCGGATCGCAACGCTCCACGGGCGGATGCCGGGCCGCGAGAAGGACGCGACGATGACGGCGTTCCGGGACCGGGAGTCGGACGTGCTCGTCTCGACGTCGGTGATCGAGGTCGGGATCGACGTGCCGAACGCGACGGTGATGCTGGTCGAAGGTGCCGACCGCTTCGGCCTCGCCCAGCTTCACCAGTTCAGGGGCCGGGTCGGACGGGGCGGCGCCCGCTCCTTCTGCCTCCTCCTGGCGGACGAGGGAACCCCGGACGGCGAGGAGCGCCTCCGGATGATGGTCGAGACGGACGATGGCTTCCGCCTGGCGGAGAAGGATCTGGAGCTGCGCGGCCCCGGCGACTTCATCGGCACGCGCCAGAGCGGCCTCCCCGAGATGAGCTGGCTCGACGGCTCCTTCGACACCCGCCTCCTCGATCTCGCCCGCCAGCTCGCGGAGAGCCTCCTGGAGGCGGACCCGGCTCTGGAGCGGGCGGAACACGCCGCGCTGCGGGAGCGGCTGGCGGACTTCTGGGAGCGGGCGTCGCCGGACGTGCCGCTGTAGGCGACCGTCCGTTCGGGAGCTCCCTACCCCCGGGCCCGCTCCGTCGCGAGGGAGAGGGGAAGCCATCGAACCGGCATCGGCCCTCGTGCACGCCGCAGAGTGCAAGGGGGTGTCGGACGGGTCCCTGGGCGCCGACCGGTACCGCCGACGGTGCGGCTTCATGGACGCGACCACCGACGCGAACAACTCCGCCGAGAGCACGCCGACGACGACCTGCCGCGAGCGCGGCATCTCGACGACCGTGGGGGAGAAGTTCGAGCAACTTGTCGACACGGTGAGGATGACGCTCGTGCGGCCCGACACGCAGACCTCCTACGGCGTCCTGCGGTTCGCCACGGAGGGGCGGCGGAAGCTAGGGAACGACGCGGCGGGCGCGGCGCACCGACAGGGCGCGGCGCTGCCAGACCGGGTAGGGCATCCAGCCGCTATCGCGCTGCACCTCGCCACGGCCAACATGGCCTTCGTGGTCGAGGCTTGTCCGGATCTAGAGCATCGAGAACGCCGATCCCAAGCAAGTGACCCATGCGACCGTGGTGTCAACTCAGCCCGGGAATGCCGGTGGGGTCGCCGGATGAGGCAGCATCTCGCCGCCGACGGCACCGCGTGAGGTCGCAGGAGACGGCACCAACTTCCCCCTACACAGGGGTCAACCCAGTGGTTGCGTCGGATGGCGGCGCCGTTGGTCAGGCAACAACCGCTTCTCGTCGGGCCCGCACCGCCGCCGCCAGCTCCCGCAGCACCGGCACCGTCGTCTCCCACCCCATGCAGCCGTCGGTCACGCTCCGGCCGTAGACAAGGTCCGATCCGTCCCCGAGGTCCTGGCGACCGTCGACGAGGAAGCTCTCCATCAGGACGCCGATGATGCCGGTCTCGCCGGCGGCGACCTGCTCGGCGACGGCCCGGGCGACCAACGGCTGGCGGCGCTCGTCCTTGCCGCTGTTGTCGTGGCTGGTGTCGACCATCACCCGGGGCGGGAGGCCGGCCGCGCGCTGCGCGGCGAGGGCGGCGGCGATGCTTTCGGGGTCGTAGTTCGGACCGTGGCGGCCACCGCGCAGGATCAGATGGCAATCGGGGTTGCCGCGGGTGGCGACGATCGCGGCCAGGCCCTGCTCGGTGACGCTCAGGAAGTGGTGGGGGAAGAGGGCGGCGCGGGCGGCGTCGACGGCCATCTGGACGCCGCCGCCGGTGCCGTTCTTGAACCCGATCGGCATCGAGAGGCCGGCGGCGAGTTCGCGGTGGATCTGACTCTCCGTCGTCCGGGCGCCGATCGCCCCCCAGCTGACGGCGTCGGCGATGAACTGCGGCAGGATCGGGTCGAGGAACTCGCAGCCGGCCGGGAGGCCGATCGCGGCAAGATCGACCAGAAGACGACGCGCGACGCGCAGCCCGTCGTTGACGGCGAAGCTGCCGTCGAGGCGGGGGTCGTTGATCAACCCCTTCCACCCGACCGTGGTCCGCGGCTTCTCGAAGTAGACGCGCATGACGAGGCAGAGGTCGGGCGCGAGCTCGGCGTCGATCTCCTTGAGCCGTCGTCCGTAGTCGAGGGCGGCCACCGGGTCGTGGACCGAGCAGGGGCCGACGACGACGACGAGGCGGTCGTCCTGCCCGCCGAGGACGCGGGCGACCGTCTCCCGCCCCCGCAGGACCGTCGCCGCCCCCGCCGGGGTGAGGGGCAGCTCTTCGAGCAAGATGGCGGGGGGAACCAACGGCCGGATGCTGGCGATCCGGACGTCGCGCAGCCGGGGTGCCGGCTCGTCGCCGACCACCGCCTCGACGCCGGGCATCGCCCGCAGCAGACCGGGAAGGTCGGGGGGAAGGACGCCCGTGACGGCGACGACGACCCGGCCGCCGTCGCTCCCGTCGCCGGTGGCGAGGCCGGCCGCGCTCGCGTGGTCCCGCACGGCCTGTAGCTCGGCCGCCGAGCTCCCGGATTCCATGACCACGAGCACCGCCCGGTCCCTCCCACGACGCACATCGCTCTCGACGCCCCGTGGCCGGGGCGCGCCGACCCTCTGCCCGCCCGCGGCCGATCCGGCGATTATCCCGATCCCGCTCCCCGGCGCAACCGAGGTCGCCCCCCCGGCACCGCTTGGAGGCGGAGCGGCCGGCGCGGCAGGCGGGTCACGGTACGCGATCGTGCCGGGGTCAGGCCCCGTTGGGGTCGGGGGCGGGCGACGACTCTGGGACCTGCCCGGCCGCCCAGCGCGCGACGACGGCGACGAAGGGCTCGACAAGTGTCGGATCGAACTGCGTGCCGCCCCCGGCCCGGATCTCGGCAACCGCGACGGCGAGCGGCAAGCGCTTGCGGTACGGCCGGTCGAGGATCATCGCCGAGAAGGCGTCCGCCAGCGCCAGGATCCGCCCCGCGAGCGGGATCTCCTCGCCCCGCCTGCCGTGCGGGTAGCCGCCGCCGTCCCACCGCTCGTGGTGATGGGCGACGGCGGCGCGGACCACCGCCTGGTGCGGCAGCCCGTGCAGCATCCGCAGCCCGAAGACGACGTGTTGGCGCACGAGGGCGGTCTCCTCCCGGGTGAGAGGGGCGGGTTTGCGGAGGATCGCGTCCGGCACCGCGACCTTGCCGACGTCGTGGAGCTGGCCCGCGATCTCCAGCGCCCGACGCATCCCTCGGGGCAGACCGAGGTCCGCCGCCAGCGGGACCGCGAGCTCCGTCACCAGCTCCGAATGGCGTCGCGTGTAGCGGTCCTTGCGGTCGACCGCGCGGACGAGACCGGCCAGCGCGTCCAGGGCGTCCGTGCCGGGGGACGAGGCGGCTTCGCCGACCAACCCGATCCGGGCGCCGCCCGCCTCCTTGGCGCTGTACATCGCGGCGTCGGCCGCCGCGATCAGCTCGGAGCGGGACGTGCCGTCGGTGGGGAAGTGGGCGACCCCCACCGACAGCCGGAGGGGGAGACGGAGATCGGCGACCGTGGTGACCGCCTCCGTTGTCCGTGCGATCAGGGCAGCGGCGAAGCGGTCGGCCGCGGCGGCGTCCGTCCGCGGCAGGACGACGACGAATTCGTCACCGCCGTAGCGGCCAAGGCAGTCGCCGGGGCGGAGACCGGACCGGAGGAGATCGGCGGTCTGGCGCAACACGCGGTCACCCACGAGGTGCCCGTGGGCATCGTTCAGCGGCTTGAAGTCGTCGACGTCGACCATCAGCAGCGCGAGCGGGTCGCCGCCGTCCCGAACCGCATTCAGCTCCCGGTCGAGCGCTTCCTGCAGCGCGCGATGGTTGGCGACGCCGGTCAATCCGTCGGTATCGGCGCGCTCCCGGAGCGCGGACTGGAGCCGGGCGCGGTCGATCGCCTGTGCCGTCTGAGCGGCGATCTCGCGGCCGAGGCGCATCTCGTCGGGGCCAAAGGCATGGGGCAAGCGCGAGAAGAGGATCAACGCGCCGAGCGATTCGACGGCGGCGAAGAGCGGCACCAGAAGCAGGCTGCGCACCCCCTGGTTGGCGAAGTGGAGACGCTCCAGCTCGTGGAGCCGGGGGTCGTCGTGCTGGAGGTTGAGCGCCTCCCGGCCCCGGCTGACCCGCTCGAAGATGGACCAGGCCGCGAGCGGCCGCCGCGTACCGGCGGGAACGGTCCCCGGCCAGTCCGGGATCGTCTCCTCGGCGGCGATCTCGACCTCGTTCGTCTCCGGGTGCCAGAGCCCGATCGCGCAGCACTCGGCACCCGCCATGCCGAGGGTGGCGAGGGCGATCTCGGCCAGGACGCGGTCCAAGTCGAGGCTCGCGATCGCGGCCTGACTGACTCGGAGCAGGGCGGTCTGCTCGGCGGCATGGCGCCGTGCGTCGCGCTCCAGCGCCCGGCGCTCGGTGACGTCGCGCGAGTTGAGGACCACACCGGCGACGGCGGGATCGTGCAGAAGATTGGTGCCGGTCACCTCCAACCAGCGCCACGATCCGTCGCGGTGGCCCAGGCGAAGCTCCAGGGTTCGCGTCCCACCCTCGGTGGCCACGGTCTCGGCGAAGAGGGCATGGGCGGTGAGGGCGTCGTCGGGGTGGATCAGATCGAAGATGCTGGACCCGACGAGATCCTCCGGGCGGTATCCCAAGATCCGCTGCACGGCGGGGCTGACGTAGCGCCGCACCCCGTCGGGACCGATCACGGCCAAGACGTCGGCGGCGTGCTGGACGAGCGATCGTAATCGCGCCTCCTCAGTCGCCCGACCGGCCGGTGCCGACCGCGCGTCGTTCAGCTCGTGGGCGACGAGCCTGGCGAGGAGCCCGAGCCGGGCGATCGCCTCCTCCCCAAGCACGCACGGCCGCGGGTCGAGCGCGCAGAGGACGCCGCGGGGCCGACCCTCGTCAGGTCCCAATGGCGCGGCGGCGATGAATCCGGGGTGGGCAGCCGCCCCGCCATCCCGGGGAGGCCGTACGGCCCCGGGGAGGAGGATCGGCTCGGTGGCGCTGGCGGCCCGGCCCCATGGTGTTCCGAGGAGCGGCAACCCCGCGCCGGGTGCCAGGCCGAAGGCATCGTCGACGACGTGGCTGACCCGGAGCAGGTCCCCGTCCGCCTCGCCGATCAGCGCCGTGCCGACACCGAGCATGTGCCGGACGAGATCGAGGGCCGCGATGACGGTTTCGATCCGGTCGCCGCCGGATTCGCCCTCGCCGGGGAGGGACGACGGCCCCGAGTGGCTCATGACGATCATCGCGCCGTTCCTGGTTCGTCACCGAGCGGGAGCCATCCAGCATTGGGCCGACCTCGGTCGGAACCGGGGCGACTCCCGCATCGTACCACCGCCACCCTGGCGCGACCGCCCTCCGCAGCCGCCTACGTCCGGGGCTGGTGTCGCCGGTCACCGTCTCCACGGCGACCGGGCGAGCCCGGGCCTCGTTCCAACGCCCGGGCAGGATCCGACCGGCCGCGGTCGAGATCCGGTTGGCAACCCGCGGGGCAGGGCTGGCCTCGCTAACCGGCCGAGGCCGTGCCGGCCGCAAGTGGATAGGGGAGGGCGCCGGGATCGAGGGACCGAATGACCGTACGCGGCCGAATACCGACGCTCGACGCCCTACCGGCCGCTCGATCCCGGTCGCAACGAGTGGGAGCCGCCCCAAGCGGGCGGCCCCCTCGATCACGGTGAGATTCGACGCGAGACGGCGACCGACCCCGACGCCATCCGCCGCGCCAAGCTCGGGCGTGCCGCCTTAGCGCTGTGTTCGAGCAACCGCGGGGCGGCGCCGGGTGCCGACAAACGCCACCACCGCCGGGATGGTGGACAGGCCCACGAGAGCGAGAAGGGCCGAGCGGGCCGCCTGGTCGGCGACAACCGCGCCGGTCCCGGTGCTCGGCAGGGCACGGACCGAGGCGGCGGCACGCCGCGACGCCGCACCGCGGGAGGACGCGGCAGT
>CADCWL010000176.1 GCA_902806405.1 uncultured Thermomicrobiales bacterium
CGCCGGAGGATCTCCCCCACGTCTTCGAACGCTACCGGCGGGGGTCCAACGTCGGGAACCGGACCCGGGGGGCGGGGATCGGGCTCGCCGGCGTGCGCCAGATCGTCGAGCAGCACGGCGGCCGTGTGGCGGTCGAGAGCGAAGAGGGCGGGGGGAGCACCTTCACCACCGTCCTGCCGCTGGCCCCTCCAGGAACGCCGGAGTAGCGGCGGACACGGGGGCAAAAGGGGCGGCACCGGGATTGTTCCCCGCACGGGTGCCCGTACAGCGGGTTGTGCAGGGGAAGCGGTGGCGTTACGCCAGAACGATGCGCATCGTCCGCGACGCATCTATCCGGCGGAAGCGACGGTCAAACGCGCGCTTGCGTCACGACGTTGGCGTCGTGGTCATCGCCGGGGCCCCGCCTCGCCGCGTGAGCGGGCGTTCGCAACGAGCCGCGTACCAGACGCTGCGGCGGCGTAAGCTCTCGCCCAACCAGGAAACTGCGGTTCAGGCCCTGGCCGCAACGAGGAGCCTGCGCGAGCTGGCCGCTGAGTTCGGGGTCACCATGAGACGGTGCGCGCCGTCCTCCGGTCGCCGGCGCTCGGACACGCTCTCACCGCCGTCGAGGCTCGCGTTAGCACTCTCCCTTGAAGAGTGCTAGACTGTTGCCCGGAATACATCCCGGTGAACGACGGCGGACGTTCGGCCTCTCGGCCGAATGCCGGCGGGCGGACGGGTAGCTCGTGGCGCAGGAGGTGTGGGAAACGATGGCGAAGGCGCAGGAGACGAACGGGACGGCGGTGGCGTCCAAGCTGCAGCCGTTCGGTGATCGGGTGGTGGTGAAGCCGTCCGAGCGCGAAGAGGTCAGCCGAGGCGGCATCGTCCTGCCGGACACGGCGAAGGAGAAGCCGCAGCGCGGCACCGTCATCGCCGCCGGCAAGGGCCGCCGCGACGACGACGGCGACCGGATCGCGATGGACGTCAAGGTCGGCGACGAGGTGCTGTTCGCCAAGTACGCCGGGACCGAGTTCAAGCTCGAGGACGACGACCTGCTGATCCTATCCGAGAAGGACATTCTGGCCGTCATTAGCGAGTAGTCAGGGGTCGGCAGCCCGGGGTCGGGGACGGCGACTGTCTTCGCACCGACCCCCCATCACCGACCACTGACGAGCGAGAGGAGAACAAACGGTGCCGAAGATGCTTGAGTTCAACGAAACAGCGCGGGCGTCCCTCAAGGAGGGCGTCGACGTCCTCGCCAACGCGGTCAAGACCACGCTCGGCCCGAAGGGACGCAACGTGGCGCTCGACAAGAAGTTCGGCGCCCCGACGGTGACCCACGACGGGGTCACCGTCGCCAAGGAGATCGAGCTCGACGACCACTTCGCCAACATGGGCGCCCAGCTCCTGAAGGAGGCGGCGACCAAGACCAACGACGTCGCCGGCGACGGCACCACCACCGCGACGGTCCTGGCTCAGGCGATCGTCCACGAGGGGATGCGCAACGTGGCCGCCGGCGCCAACGCGATGCTGCTGAAGCAGGGCATCGACCTGGCCACCGACGCCGTGGTGGCCCGGATCAAGGAGCTCTCGACCGAGGTCCAGGGCAAGGCGGAGATCTCGCAGGTCGCCTCCATCTCCGCCGCCGACAAGGAGATCGGCACCCTCATCGGCGAGGTGATGGAGAAGGTCGGCAAGGACGGCGTGATCACGGTCGAGGAGTCCAAGGGGCTCCAATTCGAGACCGAGTACACCGAGGGGATGCAGATCGACCGCGGCTACCTCTCCCCCTACTTCGTGACCAACACGGAGCGGATGGAGGCGGAGCTCGAGGACCCGTTCGTCCTGATCACCGACAAGAAGATCAGCGCCATCGCCGACGCCCTGCCGACGCTCGAGCTGGTGGCCCGCCAGGGCAAGCCGCTGGTGATCGTGGCCGAGGACGTCGACGGCGAGGCGCTGGCGACCCTGGTCGTCAACAAGCTGCGCGGAACCCTGAACGTGCTGGCGGTCAAGGCGCCGGGCTTCGGCGACCGCCGCAAGGAGATGCTGCGCGACATCGCGGTCCTGACCGGCGGCCAGGTGATCTCCGAGGAGATCGGGCGCAGGCTCGACGGCGTCACCGTCGAGGACCTGGGCCGGGCCCGCCGCGTCGTCTCGACCAAGGACGACACGACGTTCGTCGAGGGCGCCGGCGAGGAGGGCGCGATCAAGGGCCGGGTCGAGCAGATCCGCTCGCAGATCGAGACCACGACGTCGGATTACGACCGCGAGAAGCTGCAGGAGCGGCTGGCGAAGCTCTCCGGCGGCGTGGCGGTGATCAAGGTCGGGGCGGCCACCGAGACCGAGCTGAAGGAGAAGAAGCACCGCGTCGAGGACGCGCTGAGCGCGACGCGGGCGGCGGTCGAGGAAGGCATCGTGCCGGGCGGCGGCGTGACCCTGGTCAACGTCGTCTCCTCGCTCGACGCGGTCCAGGCCGAGGGCGACGTCAAGACGGGCGTCAACATCCTGCGGCGGGCGCTCGAGGAGCCGCTGCGCGGGATCGTGGGCAACGCGGGGATGGACGGCGGGGTCGTGGTCGAGATGGTCCGCCGCGCCCAGACCGAGCAAAAGAACGCGAACGTCGGATACGACGTGATCGCCGGGCGGTGCGTCGACATGCTGACGGCGGGCGTCGTCGACCCGGCGAAGGTGACGCGCTCCGCGGTCGAGAACGCGGCGTCGATCGCCGGCATGATCCTGACCACCGAGGCGCTGATCTCCGACAAGCCGGAGCAGCAGGGCGCGGCCGGGGGCGGCATGCCGGGCGGCATGGGCGGCATGGGCGGCATGGGCGGCGGCATGGACTACTAAATCGTCGCCCACCCTAGGTTGTCCCGCCCAGAGGCCCGGCCGCGTGGCCGGGCCTCTCCGTGCCCGTCCGGCGTCGGCGTCGGGGCCGTGATCCACGCGGCTTCATCCGGCTCTCCGTTGGGAGGCGCGCTGCTCGCGGGCGGCCGAGCAAGAGGGTCGCCGCGGCCCGAACCTCTACGGACCGCCCCACGCCAGCAGGACGGCTGCGGCGGCGGTGCCCCCGGCCGGATCTGGTGCTTGGTTTCGGGAGGATCGTCAAGCACCCGCCGACGGAATGGTGGTCCGGCGGAAGCGACGGGGGTCGGATCCGCACCTTCAGAACCTGCCCGCCCGGCCGATCCGCGTTCGGGTCCCGGATTTTCGGCTCCCCGCCTCCTCCCCACTGGGCCGGCCCGCCCGCTGCCGTCCTGACGTCCCGGCGACCCGGCGCTACCGCGCCCGTCCCCGCAAGCTGACGTCCGCCCAGGAGTCCGCGATCCACGCCCTCGCTGGAACCAAGAGCCTCCGCTCCCTCGCCGCCGACTTCGGCGTCAGCCAAAAGACAGTTCGCTCGATACAACGTCGGAGTGTGCAGTAGCTATAGCTTCTACCGGCACCCTTCGCTGAGACCTCCACCACACAATAAAGGTTTCGGCGCCGCCCCAAGGCGGCGCCACATGAATCACTCGAAGGCCGAATGCGAGCTTAATCCCGCGAGCTCCGCACGAGTGTCATCGCCGTCAGGGCCGGGAGGCGCGTCTCACCGCCTGTCGACGTCGCACTTCCCCAGATCTAGGAGGTAGAGCCGCATCGTCCCGCCTTCGGTGGCCGAGCGCGTCGGACGCGGCCGGCACGCTCGGCGCGGGCGCACGCTCGGACCGTAGGCCCCGGTCGGACTATCCCCGAGGTCGGTGATCGCCGGGATGAAAGTCACGATCGCCGGGGCCGGCCCGGTGCTGGGCCACAGCGCCGCACTGCCGTCGGGGGCGTCCTGCGGCGGCCGCGACCCGGGGCACCGTGGATCATACGTCTTCCCGCCGCCCTTGGTTGGTCGCCGGCGCCGAGGCTTCGCGGCCTGCCACCGGGCCGCCCGTGGGGGCCGCCGGGGGGCGCGGCACGCCCGCCGCCGGGAACGCGTCCGCGAGCACCCGGTACGACCGCGTCGCGGCCGCGAGGGGGTCGTAGCCGGGCCGGCGCTGCACCATCACGCTGATCTCGACGACGATGTGCCCGGCGTAGCCGGCGTGGTCCATCGCCCGCAGGTAGCGCACGTAGTCCATCTCCCCCTCCCCGGGGACGAGGAACTCGTGGTCGGGCGCGCGGCCGCGCTCGTCCTTGACGTGGGTATGGATGCTCCGCGGCGCGAGCCGGGCGACCACGTCCTCCATGTCCATCCCCTGCACGTTGAAGTGGCTAACATCGAAGTGAACGCTCAGCGCCGGCGAGTCGACCTGGTCCAGCAGCCACAGCACCTGCTCCGGTCGGCTGAGGGCGGCGCCGACGTGCGGCTCCATGGCGACGACGACGCCCGCTTGCCGCGCGTGTTCCGCCAGTTCCCCGACGCGGGCGGCCAGCCGCCCCTTGACCGCGTCCCACTCGGGCGGGCGGCCGCCGGAGGTGGTGCTGACCGCGAGCCGCTCGCCCGGCCGCTGGAGCTCGGCGGCGAGGTCGAGGTAGCCCCGGAACCGCGCCACGTTCCGGCGGTGCTCCCCGGGGTCGGGCGCCAGGAGCGGCGTGTTGCCGGACAGGCCGCAGAGCGCCAGCGCGTGCTTGTCGTAGAGCCGACGGATCCGCCGACGCTCCCCGGGGCCGAGCGTGGCCGCGTCGGTGACCCAGCCGGGAATGACCGCCAGCTCCAGCCCGTCGAAGCCGAGCGCCGCGCAGTGGGCGACGGCGACGTCGATCGGCACCGTCGGCATGCCCCATGTGCTGTACGAGAGCAGCATCCCCGCCGTTCCTTCCCCGCTACGCCGTCGCCGCCCGCGGCACGAGCCCGAGGTGCTCGTCGATCTCGCGCTGGTAGGCGTCGACCTCACCCGCCTCGACCTCGGCGATCGTCACCGGCCGCCCGACCGCCTGGGACTCGAAGAGCGCGTAGACCAGCGCCACGTCCCGCCGGCCCACCGCGCCGTCCACCTCCGGCCGCGCGCCGCCGCGAACGCAGGCCGCGAGTTCGTGCTGCTCCAGGGCGATCAGCTTCCGATCGGTCGCCGCGAAGTCAAGGCCGTAGGTCCACGGCCGCTCGCCGCCGAAGAGGCTCGCCGCGACCGGGTCGAGGCGATAGCGCGGCGCGTGCTCCAGCACCCCGGCATCGGACACCTCCGAGCCGTCGTCCAGCACGAGGCGGACCGCCCGGCCGTTGCGGTCGCCCGGCGCCGCGATCGAGCCCCGCGTGCCGAAGACCATCCGGTGGCCGAACGCCTCGCCGTGGCCGGCGTAGTGGTCGGTCCACTGGCCCAGCGCCCCGTTTGCGAAGGTGACCAGCCCGAACATCGCGTCCTCCCCCGTCGCCGCGACCGTGGGGGGCAGCGTGTCCGCCCACTTCTCGTAGAATCCGCCCGGCCCCGCGGTGTCGCGCCGCACGCGCATTGGCTCGAAGAGGCGAGCCTGCCCGTAGGCGCTCGCCGCGTCCCCGAAGTAGTACTGGAGGATGTCGGCGCCGTGGACACCGGCGTCCAATGTCAGTTGGCCGGAAAGCTTTTGGTGCCGCCACGGGGTGATGAACAGGGTGTCCCGGCCGCGCACCCCGGTCTCCATGATGAACTGGCGGTCGCCGATGGCCCCATCGTCGAGCAGCGCCCGGACCAAGCGGTTCATCGGGTCGCGCCGGAAGTTCTCCGCCACCGACAGGATCTTGCCGCTCCGCTCCGCCGCCGCGACGACCCGATCGCACCCCCGGACCGTCAGCGCCAGCGGCTTCTCGCAGAGGGTGTGCAACCCCAGGTCGAGCAGTGCCGCGGCCACGCGGTGGTGCGAGGCCGTGTCCGTGGTGCAGTCCGCCGCCTCCAACCCTTCCGCCTCGCGCACCATCCGCGCCGCGTCGGTGAAGACGGCCGGACGCCGCCCCAGCAGCCCCCGCGCCTCGTCGGCCAGATCCTCCGCGTTCCGCGGGTCCAGGTCGCAGACGGCGACCAACTCGACGTTGTTGTGGTCGCCGCGCGCCAACTCCGCCAGGCCCGCAAGGTGGCGCCGCCCCATCCCGCCGCAGCCGACGATCGCCCACCGCACCCGCTCCGCCATCCCGCCGCTCCTTCCGCTCCCTCCGATCGGGGGGACTCTCCCACCTTCTCCGAAGCGTCGGCAAGGACGAGGGAGTATCCGCAAACCGACGACGGTGGCTTTCCGTTCGCTTCCTGGGATCCGTTCCCGGCCTCCACCGACCGCTTCGGACGCCGGCTCTGGGGCCATCGACGGCCATCCGAGGCGTACCAGTGACGTGTTCGGGAAAGACCTAGACGGGCTGCAAGGAGCTGTTAGGAATCCCCGCTCCGATCCGTCTCGCCGCCTTTCGTGGCGCGATTGTGTGCCACCGTCGGCGCAGTCGGGTCGCTGTTGCGGCCACGTGGGGCCGGCGGCTGCGCACATGGGTGCCCACCGGTTGCCCCATCTTCAGGAGAGGGCGCACGGCAGGACGCCCTTCTGCCAGGACGTCCCGGTCTCCTGCGCGAAGCCCTCTCGCCCTACTCCGCCGCGACGAGCTCGGTCGGCCGCTCGCTCCAGCGCAGCTCCCGCTCCCGCTCGATCTTGGCCGGGTCGATCTCGGTCCCCATCCCCGGCGTCTGCGGCACCGTCACCGCGCCGTTGACCGGCCTCACCGGGTCCTTCCAGAAGAACTGCAGGAGGTCGTTCCACTTCACCAGGTACTCGACCATCGGCGCGGCCGTCGTCGGCAGCGCCGCCGTCAGGTGGAGGTTGGTCGGGACGGAGTGGCCGTGGGGGATGATCGGGACGTCGTAGGCGGAGGCGAGGGCGGCGATCTTGACCAGCTCGGTGATCCCGCCGGCCCAGTAGGTGTCCGGCTGGAGGAGGTCGGCGGCGCCGGCGTCGAGCAGCGCCTTCATCCCCCACCGGGTGTACTCGTGCTCGCCGGTCGCCGTCGGCACGGGGGAGCGGCGGCGGACCTCGGCGCAGGCGTCGATCTTGTCCGGCATCACCGGCTCCTCGATCCAGCGGGGCGCGAACTCGGCCAGCCGCCGCGCCATCCCGACGGTGTACGGCACGTCCCAGCTCATCCAGGCGTCGAGCATCACGTCGACGTCCGGCCCGACCGCCTCCCGCAGGGTCGCCATCAGCTCGACGTTCTTGGCGATCCCGGCCCGGCCGTCGGTCGGCCCGTGCCGCGGGAACCACTTGGTCGCCGTGTAGCCCTGGGCGGCAACCTCCCGCGCCCGCTCCCGGACCTTCCCCGGCTCCAGCGAGTAGCCGAGCATGCTCGCGTAGGCGGGGACCGTCTCCCGGATCGGGCCGCCGAGGAGGCGGTAGACCGGCTGGCCGAGCCACTTCCCCTTCAGGTCCCAGAGGGCGCAGTCGATGGCCGAGATCGCCATCATCGCCTCCCCCTTCCGGCCGTGGACCGCGAAGCGGTACATCAGGTCCCAGCAGCGCTCGTTCGCCCGCGGGTCCTCGCCGAGGAGGAGGCCGCGGAACTGCTGGTCGATGATGTAGGCGACGTCGTGGGCGACCGGGCCGGCGACCCCCGTCACCCCCTCGTCCGTCTCCACCTCGAGGAAGACCGTCCGGACCTGGTAGCGCCCCTCCTCCGCCTTCCGCGGCAACCAGAACCCGGAGACCGGCCCCGCCGCCTTGTGCTCCGGGTAGACGTCGACCGGCCGCGAGAGCCGCTCCTCCCAGAACTCGCCGGGGAAGTCGAACGACCCGGTCAGCTCGCGCAGGCGGAAGTCGGTGATCTTCACGGACGTAGTATCCCTTCGCGTGATTCGTTGGTCGGGCGCTGCCAGTGCGGAACCTGTCAAGCGACGGAACGCAGCTCGCGCATCGCTTGCTCTGCCGTCGCCCCGCCATGGACCACCTCGCCGATCGCGGCCACCATCCGGTCCGGACGGTCGTGCGTCCAGATGCGGCGCCCGATCGCGACGCCGGAGGCGCCGGCGTCGATCGCGCCGCGGACCTCCTCCAGCGCCGCCTTGTCGCTCTCGCCCGGCGCGCCGCCCAGAACGACCGCCGGCACGTAGAGCGCGGCGCAGACCGGGCGGAACGAGTCGGTGCTCCCCGTGTAGTGCATCTTGACGACGTCGGCGCCGATCTCGCAGCCGATCCGCGCCGCTTGGCCGATCTTCTCCGGGGTGTGCGCCTCGCTCGCCTCGAAGGAGACCGGGATCGTTTCGATCATCAACGGCAGCTCCCACGCGTGGCAGACCGCCGCCCAGGTACGGACGCGCTCCACGCTGTCCGGCTCCGCGGTGCTCCACGGGTAGCAGATGATCTTGCCCATGTCGGCGCCGAGGAGCACCGCCTCCCGCACCGCCGGCTCCGGGTCGCCGGCGACCCGGTCGAAGCTGACGATGACGCCGCACTCGTGGAGCACCTTCTCGAACCGGCGCACGATCCCGACCGTCGTCAGCACGGCGTCGGCCCCGGCGGCGACCAGCGTCGGCAGCGTTCGGGCGGGGTCGGCCATCCCGGCGTAGTTGGCGCCGCCGAGGCCGTGATCGTAGGCGACGACCAGGGACCGCCCGTCCCCGTGGAGCGTCCGCTGCAAGCGACGATGGAGACCGGCCACGATGCATCCCTCCTTTTCTCGCGTTCCCGTATCAGCCGACGACCATCGCCGGCGGTGGGCGCCGTCCATGGTCCCGGAGGAACTCCGAAACCGCGGCCCGCCTTGGGATCCCTGCCCGCCCCCCGAGCGTCCCGCATTTAATCGCCGCGGCGGCGCTCGCGAACTCAGCGACGGCGTCGAGTTCCCAGCCGCGGAGCAGGCCGAATAGGTAGGCGCCGTGGAAGACGTCCCCGGCGCCGGTGGTGTCGACGACGGGCACCCGGAAGGCCGGCGTCGCAAACACCCCGTCCGCCGTCTCCGTGAAGGACCCGTGCTCGCCGCGCGTCACCACCACGATCCGCGGCCCCATCGCCCGGAGACGGCCGGCCCCCTCCCGGAAGTCGCCGTTCGGGGCGGCGGCGGCGGCGAAGCGTTCCCCCGTGATCAGGACGTCGGTCAGCGGCACCAGCTCGAGCAGGCGGGGGTCCGGCCCCCCGGCGTCCAGGCAGACGGAGACGCCGGCAACCCGGGCTGCCCGCGCCGCGACCAGCGCCGCGTCGCTGTGGTGCCCGTCCAGGTGCAGGTACCGTCCCGAGCAGAGAAACGGCACGTCGAGGCCCGTTGGATCGATCTCGCCGGCGGACCCCGGGTGAGCGCAGATGCTCCGCTTCCCGGACGTGTGATCGACCAGGATGATGCACTGACCCGACGTCGCTCCCGGTTCGACTTGGAGCCGACCGATGTCGACGCCTTCGGCGACGAGGCCGGCGCGCATCGCGGTCCCCGCCTCGTCGTCTCCGACCCGCCCCACGAACCCGACCGACGCGCCGAGCCGAGACAGGGTCACCAACGCCTGGGCGACCGGACCCCCGCCTTGCCGCGCGAAATCGAGAAGTGGGGCACCCTCGTCGAGCCGCGGCAGATGCGGAACGAGCCCGAGGTAGTCGAGCGAGGTGAAGCCGAGGCCGACGACGTCCAGCGTTCGCATCACCCCGTCACCAGTACCTTGCGCGTCTGCCCGGAGAGGAACAGTCGGAACGCCTGGTCCAGCGCCTCCCCGGGGAAGACGTGCGAGATGAGACGGTCCGCGCTGACCTTCCCCGCGAGGAGCATCCGCTGGTTCTCGGCGAACTCGCTGACCGGGAAGTACCAGGACCGGATCAGGCTGTAGTCGGTCAGCATCGTCTCCATGCTCGGCTCGAACAGCCACGGTTCCCAGATCTCGCCGAGCATCACGACCCGGCCGCCGGGCGCCACGCTCCGGATCGCCTGCATCATCGTCGGCTGGCTACCGACCGCCTCGACCACGACCTCTAGATCGTCGAGCGCGGCGATGTCGGCCGGGGCGACCGGCGTTGCTCCCAGCTCCGCGGCGGCTTGGCGGCGCTCGGCGACCAGGTCGCAGGCAAAGACCTCGCCGCCGCCGAAGGCGACCAACCCGGCGACCGCGCCGAGCCCCAAGGGGCCGCAGCCGATCACCAGCGCGCGCGCCGCCCGATCGGCGTGGGCGAGCCGGAGGCCGTGCCAGGCCGTGCCGATCGTGTCGAGGAGCAACACCGCAGCGTCGAACCCGACGGCGTCGTCGATGGGGAGCACGTCGATCGCCGGCACGGCCATGTACTCGGCGTAGCCGCCGTGCCACGGCAGCGTCCACCCCAGGAGCCCCCGTCGCTGGCGGCAGAGGTTGGTCAGGCCGCGGCGGCAATAGACGCACTCCCCGCAGAAGACGGCGAGATAGGCGGCGGCACGCGTTCCCTCCGCGACATCGCAGCCGTTAGCGTCGACCACCGTGCCGGCGACCTCGTGCCCGGGCGTCACCACCGATCCCCCCCGGTAAGGTTTTCGGTCCGATCCACAGAGGCCGCAGTAGGCGACCTGCATTAGCACCTCGCCGGGCGCGGGCACCGGCACCGGCGCGTCCACCATCTCGATCCGTTCGTTGCCGAGAAAACGCGCGGCGCGCATCGTCCCTCCCGCTGTGTCGTGGCCGCCATGCGCTTCATCCGGCGTCAGTCCTTGACCGCCCCCATCGAGAGCCCGGCGACAAGGTACTTGAGGACGAACAGCGAGAAGAAGAAAACGGGGGCCAGGATCATCAGTCCGGCTGCCGCCAGCGGGCCCCAGTTGATCCCCTCAAAGCTCATGAACCCGAGCAGCGCGACCGGCGCCGTCTTGACCTGGTCCCGCGTGAAGATGAGGGCAAACAGGAACTCGTTCCAGGAGATGATGAAGGTGAAGACGGAGACGGCGGCCATCCCCGGCGCCGCCAAGGGGACGACGATTCGGACCAGGGCGCCGAGCCGGGTCGCGCCGTCGGTCAGGGCCGCCTCCTCGAGCTCGATCGGAACCTGCATGAAGTAGCCGCGCATCATCCAGATGACGACGACGAGCGCGAAGGTGACGTGGAGCAGGATGAGCCCCGGATAGGTATCGAGCAGTCCCAACCGGTTGAAGATGACGTAGAGCGGGAAGAGCAGGCCGATCACCGGCAGGAGGCGCGTCGTCAGAATCCAGAAGGCGAGCGCGCGCTGCCCGCGGAAGCGGAAGCGACTGAGCGCGTAGGCCGCCGGCACGCCGAGCAAGAGCGTCACGATCGTGGTCGACGCCGCGACGATGATGCTGTTGCGATACTGGTCGAGAAAGTCGGTCCGGCGGATCACTTCCTCGAAGTTGCCCAGCGTCGGCCGAAAGAACCAGACCGGCGGCATCGCGAAGGCGTCGGTCCTCGTCTTGAATGCCGTGGACGCGATCCAGAGGATCGGGGCCATGAAGAAGAACAGGATCACGTAGGTCAGCAGGTCGAGCGAGCGGCGGCCGAGCCACTGCCATCGGTGGGAGCGGGTCGTCACCGGGCACCTCCCTCCAGCTCGATACCGGAGTACTTCACCAGGACGAAGCTGATTCCGATGCAGACGAGCATCAGCACGACCGCGAGCGCCGACCCGTAGCCGATGTTGAGGAACTGGAAGCCGACCTTGTAGGCATACATGTTGAGCGTCTGGGTCGCGTTCGCGGGTCCGCCGCTGGTCATGACGTAGATGAGATCAAACATGCGGATCGCATCGGTCGCTCGGAAGATGAGGGCCAGGAAGATGAGGGGCCGCATCTGCGGCAGGGTGATGTCCAGGAAGCGGCGCCAGGCCGAGGCGCCGTCCACCTTGGCCGCCTCCTGGGGCTCGGTTGGCAGCGATTGGAGACCTGCGACAAACATCAAAGTGACGAACGGCACCGCGTGCCAGGTGTCGGTGATGATCACGCTCGGGAGGGCGAGGCGCGTGCTTGCCAGCCAAAGCGGGGTCGGCAACCCGAGCGAGCCGAGGACGTAATTAATCATCCCCAGGTCGGAGTTGTAGAGCATCCGCCAGGTCAGACCGACAACGACCGGGGTCGTGATCAGCGGCAGCAGGAAGAGCGAGCGGACGACCCGTTTCCCGGGGAACTCCCGGCTGAAGAGCATCGCCAGGGCCATGCCGAAGACGAGTTCGACGACCACGACCCCGGCCGTGACCGTCAGTGCCACCTGCACCGATTGCCAAAAGGCGCCGTCCTCGAGCATCGTCCGGTAGTTGCCGAGGCCGATAAAGGTTCGTCCCAGGTAGGCTCGGCGGAGGTCGTAGTCGGTCAAGCTGTTGTAGAGGAGATAGACGAGCGGCGCGAGCGTGACCGCGACGAGCACGAGCGCTGCCGGCGCTACATACAAGACCCAGACGTGGCGGTCGAGGACACCGAAGCGGCGGCGGACCCCAGGACGCGTCGGCAGCGGCGCCGCCACGCGCGGGGCCGCCACGTTCGGCTGAATGGCCATGGTTCCCCCCAAAACACGACCGGGTGAACCGGGGGCGCTAGCGCCCCCGGTCTCGGCCCGACCCGCTGCGGTGCTTACTCGAGCAGCCCCGCCTTCTCCTGGATCTCCACGCTCTGCTCGTGCGCCTCGGCAAACGCCTCCGCCGCCGGGCGATCCCCCGTCACGATCTGCGAGAGTGCCAGCCCGAGCACATCGGCCAGCTGGGACTGGGTAATGACATCCCGGGGGTAGTAGGTCGGCATCGCCAGATCGAAGCTCTCACTGAGCTTACCGGCCCAGGTGCCGCCACCGTAGTTGTACTTGTCGAGGAAGCCGGGGTCCGTGAGCGACGACGCGCGCGTCGGATCGCCGCGAAGCCCGATCTGGGTCGTCTCCAGCATAACCCCGGGGCTCGTCGCCCATTGGCTGAAGAGCCAGGCCGCTTCCTTGCTCTTGGCCGACTTGGGCACGCTGAGGCCGTAGGCGAGGGCCGGGTTACCGAAGCGCCCCCCGGTCTGCTCCGGGCCGCGCGGTCCGTTCGGCCCCATCGCCATGGGCAGCAACGCGTAGCCGACCTTCCCCGCCACCTTGGACAGACTCGGGTCCTCCAACCGCGGCCCGAAGTTGGTGGCGTCCATGATGATCGCCGCCTTCTCCTGCTGCATCGAGAGCTGGACCTCGTTCCAAAAGTAGCTCGCCACGTCCGCCGGGCCGTAGTCCCGCAGGAAGTGTCCCCACGCCTCGGCGGCCTCGATCGACTCGGGCTTGTTCAGTCCGATCTCGCCCGTCGCCACGTCGACCCAGGACCCGCCGTAGCCGTAGAGCCAGCCCAGGAACGGGTAGACCGCGGCGTTCTCCTCCTGGGTGGCGCGCAGCGCGATCCCCGCCATCCGACCGCCCTCGGTGATTGCCCGGCAGGCGGCCTCCAGCTCCTCGACCGTCTCCGGCGCCTTCGCGATCCCGGCACGTTCGAACTCCTCGGTGTTGTAGTACATCATGATGCTCTCGCCGTAGAACGGCAGCCCGTAGAGCACCTCTTTGTACCGGTACCAATCGAGGAACGGTTGGTAGAAGTCGTCGAGCGCGAGCAGCGCCTCGTCGGTGCTGGCCGGGTCCTTCCGCAGGTCGTCGGTCGACTCAATCCACCCGTTCTCGATGTACTCCGGATTGAGGAACCACCCGATGAGATCGTACGAACCGGTGCCGGTCGAGAGGTCGGTCAGTTGCTTCTGATTCATCTGCTGCTGAGGGATCTGCTCGAATCGGACGGTGATCCCGGTCTGTTCCTCGAACCCTGGGCTGAGTTGCCGGATAGCGTCGGTAGCGGTGTGCTCTTGCACGGCGAGGTTGATGGTCGTGCCAGCGAAGGCGCGCGGGTCCGGCACGCCGATCCGGACGCTGCCCCCCTGCGTTTGCGCACCGCGCGCGACGGGAGCGGACAAAAACGGGAGGAGCGAGCCGGCACCGATGCCGGCAGCCGCGGTCTTCACGAACCGGCGTCGATCGAAGCGACCGGCGGAACCGTGAGTTGCCATCTTGGCACCCCCTGCTCTAGAGAGACGAAGCCGACGAACGACGGGCCTAGGGACTGGTCTTCGGGATCGCACCTCCTTCCCGCAGCACCTCGATCAGCCGCTCGGTGCGGCACAGATGCGCCCGCATCGCCGCGTCGGCCATCACGGGATCGCGGGCGCTGACGGCCGCCAAGACGTCGGCGTGGTCTTGGAGCCGCTCCTCGGTCCGGTCGTCGACCCGCCAGGTTGCCGCGATCGTGTCGCGGAGGAGGCCGCGGATGGCGTGGGCAAGAGCGACGAGCACCGCGTTCTTCGACGCCTCCGCGACGCGGAGGTGGAATCGGAGGTCGGCATCGACGGTCTCCGTCACCCCCTGCGGACGATTGCGCAGGTCGGCGATGGCGGACGCGATCGCTGCCAAGTCGTCGTCCGTCGCGCGTTGCGCTGCAAGCGCCGCTCCTTGGCACTCGAGCATCAAGCGGACTTCGAGCACATCCCGGGGGGCGGCCCCACCACGGAGCAGCATCAACTCGATCGAGTCGGTGACCGCCTGCCGTGTCCGGTCCGTCACCTGGACGCCGACCCCCTGCTTGGTAAGCACCAGCCCGCGCGTCTCCAACGTCCGCAGGGCCATCCGGACGGTCGGTCGGCTCACGCCGAGCTGCTTGCACAACTCGGCCTCCGAGGGGAGGAAGTCGCCGGAACCGAACCGTCCCGATGTGATCAGCTCGGTCAGGACGGCGATCACCCGATCGGTCCGCGAGCCGCTCTCGATGGTCGCCAGCATGGCTCGCATCCTGTTATCTGACAACTGACGTCCGACAGGTGGGGTCGATCGTAGGAGTGGGAGTCCAATCTGTCAACAGTCACGAAGTAGGGGCTCCCCCAGCCTGGCGACCTCTACGCCTTACGAGGGAGCCGCGATGACGGTCCTCTTAAAGCGTCATTCCACGAGCGCTTACACCAAGCACGGTCGACGGGGCGCCCACCCCACTCCACGTCGACCAACCCGTCCAACGACCTCGCCCGGAGCACTAGACGCGCGGGATGGACCACGGAGGGGATCGTGACGGAAGGCCGGTGCGGTGTCGCCGCTCCCCCTCGCCGGGAACGCGCGGGCGGCCGCGGTCAGCGCCCGGCGGCCCGGCGGCCGCGCCGCGACCGCCGTCCCAGGACGGCGCCGAGCGCCGACCCGTAGACCCAATGGGCGAGCAGCATCGCCGCCGGCCGGCCGGGCCGGTCGCGCTCGGGGGGCGGCATGATGCCCAGCGCCGGGATCCACCCCTGGTAGCTGAGCCCCCAGACCAGGGAGGCGTAGACGGCCCCGTGGAGGGCGGGGCCGATCGGCGGCCGCAGGCGGCGGTGCAGCACCCCGAAGAGGGCGCCGGCGGCCGTGCCGAAGCCCGCGTGGGCGGCGACCGCCAGCACGTCCCGCGTCCCTTCCTCCGGCGCGGGCGGGCCGACGGCGTCCAGCGCCGCCCGGGCGATCAGCCGGGGCGGGTACTCGCCCAGCCGGCCGCCCCGCGCGGCGGCCGCCATCACGGCGCTCATCGCGGCGGTGCCGGCGGCGCCGCCGATCGCCCCGTCGACCATCGCCTCGACGTCCCGCCGCATCGCCCCTCCCCGCCAACTGAACCCGCGCCGGAAGCCGCCCCGTCTCCGTCGCCTCCGGGCACCTGCACGCGACGTACCACTGCCGGATCCGGCAGCGGCGGGCTGACTCCGGGGCGTCTCAACGCTCCGACCCGGCCGGTCTTGGGGGACGGGACGTGCGGGGACGACCGCCACGGCTCGGTCGTGCCCATGACGGGCTCCGCTCCGGTCCGCGTCGCAGCATCGACAACCGAGGCGATGCCGGTGGAGAACGAGAACGGCGCCCCGGAGGCGGCGCCGTCGAGCGGGGTGATGAACGGGCGGAAGCGACGGGGGTCGCATCAGCACCTTCAAAACCCGCCCGCCCGGCCGGTCCGCGTTCCGGTTCCCGACCTTCGGCCTGGCGCGCAGTGCATACCGAGGCAACTGGATCGACCCCAGCCTAACGCCCCCGCTGCCCGGCGTTATCAGGAGCGCCCGCCCAAGCTGACGTCCGCCCAAGAATCCGCGGTCCGGGCTCTCGTTGGCGCCAAGAGCCTCCGCTCGGTCGCAGCTGACTTTGGGATCAGCCACGAGACGGTTCGGTCTATCTGGCGTCGCAGTGTGCAGTAGTTAAAGCTTCGGCGGCGTCTACCGGCACTTCCCGTCGAGAGACTCCACGCGTCTGGCCGGGGGGAGCGGAAAGCGACGGGCCCGACTTCTGGGTTCTGCTGGGTTCCCTCAAGGCTTGGAACCACCAGTCCTGAGCCCGACTGCTTGTACGACCACACGATGACCAATCCACCACATCGGCAGACCACATTGCGGGTTCATCCGACGCTCTTGACGGCTGAACCTGGCGTTGCTATGGTCCTCTCTCGATTTCCGGCCACATCCGAGGGGCGGCAGCGAGAACTCTCGCCAGGCACCTACGCCTCCGGAGCAGTATTGCTCCGCCGCATAGCCGCTGCATGAACGTTCTTGCACCAGGACGCGGTTGTTGTCGCGGAGGGACAGGGCAAACGCTAACGCTGCGCCGTTCGCAAGAGGAGGACTAGGCGGTGGATAAGCGATCGAACCCAGGGGCAATCGGGGATCGTCAGGTCACGCGTCGAGACCTCCTGACGAAATCCGCGCTCGGGGCGGGCGCATTGGCGTTCGCGTCGGCGATCGACGTTCGCTACGCACTAGCGCAGGACGAGGAGCCGATAAAAATCGGCTGGCTCGGCGACCGTACCGGCGACTTCTCCATCGTCGGGGTGCAAAAGTACAACGCGGCGAACCTGGCGGTGAAGGAGATCAACGACCGGGGCGGCGCGCTCGGTCGACAGTTGCAGCTTATCGCTGAGGACGCCCAGTCCGACAACCGACGCTACCAAGAGATGGTCCGCAAGCTCATCCTCCAGGACAAGGTCGACGTCCTCCATGCTGGATTCACCAGCGCTTCGCGCGAGGCGATCAGGCCGATCGTCGACCAGAATAAGATGCTCTACTTCTACAACAATCAGTACGAGGGAGGCGTGTGCGACTCCTGGGTCTTTCCTACCGGGTGCGTCCCCGATCACCAGGTGGTGCCCTTCATCCCGGCGGTAATGGAGAAGTTTGGACCGCGTGTCTACACGATCGCCGCCGACTATAACTTCGGTCAACTGACGGCGGCTTGGTGCAAGAAGATCGCCGAGCAGAACGGTGGGGAAGTGATCGGCGAGGAGTTTATCCCGCTGGACGTCTCCCAGTTCAGCTCGACGATCACCAACATCCAGAACGCCAAGCCCGACATCCTGATCGTCCTCCTTGTCGGGATTAAGCAGTCGTCCTTCTACGAGCAGAAGAACTCGGCGGGGCTCCAGGTGCCGATGGCGACGACGATCAACATGGGGCAGGGGTACGAGCACAAGCGCTTCTCGCCGCCGGCGCTGAACACGATGTACGTAACGGTCAACTACATGGAGGAGATCGACACCCCGGAGGGCAAGGACTTCCAGAACCGGTTCCGCGCCATGTTCCCCGACGCCGAATACGTCGGAATGGAAGCGGCTGCCGAGTGGGAGGGGATCCACCTGCATATCGCCGCCGTCGAGAAGGCGGGCACGACCGACAAGGAGGAGGTCCGTAAGACGCTCGAGAGCGGCATCAGCGTCGACGGCCCGGCCGGCAAAGTCACCATCGACCCGGCCACCCACCATACCGTCCGCCGCATCTACCTCGTCCACGCCGACGAGCAGCACAACATCGTCCTCGACCAGACGTTCGAGGAGGTCCGACCCGACTGGTTGTCGACGGAGATGGGTTGCAACCTCCCCGAGAAGCCGGACAACACCCAGTACGAGCCGTAGTTGTCGGCGGTCGAGTGCGTTGGGGTTGCTGCGGGTCGGGTACCGCACCGCACCGCACCGGAGCTTTGCCGTCCTTGATCGCGTCCGAGGAGCGGCGATGCTCGCTCGGATTGCGTCGGAGGTCAGGCCCGTGCTCGACGGGGTGTTCAACGCCTTCTATCAATATCAGGACAGCTTCGCCTTCCTCGTCCTCTCCGCGATCGGCCTCGCCGTGATCTTCGGGATGATGGGGGTCATCAACCTGGCTCATGGCGAGTTGATGATGCTCGGTGCATACATCACCGTCGGAGCGGCGCGGAGCGGGGTGCCGCTCCCCCTTGCAATGCTGGTTGCCGGCGCAGCGGTTGGGCTTATCGGTGCCATCATGGAGGTGCTGATCGTCCGGCGCCTCTACGGGCGCTTGCTCGATTCGGTGGCGGCGACCTGGGCGGTCGGCCTCATCCTGAGCCAGGGCATGCTGATCCTCACCGGGCCCTCCATTCAAGGGGTGGCATCTCCCCTCGGCTCGTTCCGGGTTGGTAACACGTCCTATTCGTGGTACCGCCTCCTCCTTGGCGCAGTCGCCCTCGCCCTGCTTGTTGCCCTCTACCTCCTCTTCATGCGCACGCGCTTCGGGTTACGGGCGCGCGCGACCATCCAGAATCCCGAGATCGCACGCGCGTTGGGCGTCGACACGGCCAGGATGTACACGGTGACCTTCGCACTCGGCAGTGCCCTCGCCGGGTTGGCTGGAGGTCTCTACGCGCCGACGGCGACGGTGGTACCGTTCTTCGGCACCAACTTCATGGTTGAAGCCTTCGTCACCGTCATCGTCGGTGGCGCCAACGTGCTAGTCGGCTCGCCGCTGGCCGCGGCGCTGCTCGGAGCGATCAACGCCTTCCTGGCCCAGACGTGGGGCCTTTACATCGCGCGGGTCGGTCTGCTCGTGACCACGATCATCGTCATCCGCGTGCTGCCGCGCGGCATGTCCGGCCTGGTGGATCGGTGGCGGCTGCGACCGACTGGGGCGAGATGAGTGCCATGAACCGCAGGCGTCGTGCGCTGAGTTCCGAGAACCTTGCCTTCGTCCTCTTTGTGGCATTCATGGTGATTTACCCGCTCATGGCCGACGAGTTCAGCGTTGGCAACGTCGCCTACTTCCTCGCCATGACCCTCCTCGCGGTCAGCTTGGCACTGATCTGGGGCTATGCCGGCATCCTCAGCTTCGGCCAGACCGCGTTCTTTGGCATCGGCGGCTACCTGTACGGCATCTTCGCTCTCAACTACGACTGGGGCGGAGCGACCTTGGTTGGGATCGTCGTCGGCGTGCTTGCCGGCGGCGTGGTCGCTGCGACCCTTGGTTACTTCATGTTCTATGGCGGGGTGAACGACGTCTTCGTCGGCTTGACGACCCTCGCGCTGACCCTGGTCCTGCAGACCTTCATGGCCCAGACCGCTGGGCCGGAGTGGGCGGTTGGTGAGGCACGCCTGAACGGCTATAACGGGATGTCCGTCCCCCAGATCATGGTTGGCGATACTGTCCTCTTCGGACGTCAACTCTTCTATTTCCACCTTGTCCTGCTTGTCGGCGTCTATCTTATCCTGCGCTGGCTGACCGGCTCGCGTTGGGGATACGGTCTCCTCGCACTACGCGAGAACCGAGAGCGGACCGAGACGTTCGGCTACAACGTCCGCTTCATGCAGGTTCAGGTCTTCTTCCTTGCCGGCTGCATCGCCGCCCTGAGCGGCGTCCTCTACGCCTCGTGGGGCGGCTACATCGATCCGGCGTCGATGGGACTGACGGCCGCAGTCACCCCGGTGATCTACGTCGCCATCGGCGGGCGCAGGAGTATCACCGCGGCGGTCATCGCGACGATGATCCTGCTCAAGCTCTCTCAGTCGCTCGCGTCCTCGGCGCCCGAGTACGCCCTCGTTGTCTTTGGCGCGCTCGCGCTGCTGGCGGTCCTCTTCGTCCCCGAGGGCTTCATCCTAAGCCTGCTCCAGGCGCTAGACCGCTGGGTCTTCCGAGGTGGGCGGCGGCGGCGGCATGTGGCCCCACAGGAGCCGGCACCCGCCCAGCCTCGTAGGGTGAGTTAGCATGGCCGCGATCGCCTCGCCGCAGCCCACGCTCCTCGCCCTCGATCGCATCGCCAAGCAGTTCGGCGGCGTTCGCGCCGTCGATGGACTCACTTTGACCGTGGACCGCGGCGAGTTGCGCTGCCTGATTGGTCCGAACGGCGCCGGCAAGAGCACCATCTTCAAGCTGATCATGGGTGCCGAGCAGCCCACCGCCGGAACGATTCGTTTCGATGGTCGCGTTATCAATCGTTGGCCCACCTGGCGCCGGGCCCGGGAAGGCTTGAGCATCAAGATGCAGATCCCGGGCGTCTACCCGGAACTGACGGTCCGGGACAACATGCGGGTGGCGGCACAGAACCACATTCCGATGGGCAGCATGGAGGACGAGACCTATCGTCTCCTTGCCCGCGTCGGGCTCGAGCACGCTGGCGAGGAGTTGACCAAGAACCTGTCACACGGTCAGCAGCAGTGGCTTGAGATTGGAATGGCGCTGTCGGCGAGTCCCCAGATGCTACTTCTTGACGAGCCGACGGCCGGGATGGGGCCGGGCGAGACGGAGGAGACCGCTAGGCTCGTCCAATCACTCAACGCCGAGGGGACGACGATCGTGGTGATCGAGCACGATATGGCATTCGTGCGCCGCGTCGCGCGCAATGTCACGGTCCTCCACCTCGGACGCGTCTTTGCGGAGGGCACCATCGCGGAGATCGAGGCGAATGAGCGTGTGACGGACATCTACCTCGGCCGCACGTGAGCCTGCGTAGAGGAATCCCCATGCTGAGGATCAGCAACGTCGTGGGCGGCTACGGGCGGACGATGATCCTCCGCGACATCGACGTCCAAGTCGAGCCAGGGGAGATCGTGGCAATAATCGGCCGCAACGGCGTCGGCAAGAGTACCTTGATGAAGGCGGTCATCGGATTGATCCGGCCCGCGACGGGGTCGATCGGATTCAAGGGGCAGAACGTCTCGCACCTGCCGGCAGACAGGCGGGCGCACCTTGGCATGGGCTACGTCCCGCAAGGACGCGGCATCTTTCCCGGGCTCACCGTCGAGGAGAACCTTACGATGGGCGAGCTCATCAACACGAACCGCGCCCGGAAGTCCCTAGACCTCGCCTATCGGTACTTCCCACGCCTCGCCGAGCGGAAGCGCCAAAAGGCCGGCACGCTGAGCGGCGGCGAGCAGTCGATGCTGGCCCTCGGTCGCATCCTCGTCGGCCAGCCGGACCTGATGCTCCTCGACGAGCCGTCGGAGGGGCTTCAGCCCAACATCGTCCGGCAGATCGGGGACGATCTGAAGCGCATCAACCAGGAGCTCGGGACGACCGTGCTCTTCGTCGAGCAGAACCTCGGGCTGATCATCCACCTTGCCCAACGGGGGTACGTGATGGACAAGGGAACCGTCACCGCAAGTCTTGGAGCGCAGGACATCGTGAGCCAGGACGCGTTAACCGGCCACCTCGCCATCTGAATCGTCCGAGCGGGAGTGCCGGAGGAGGCATCGGCGTGCGAGAGATCCGCCAGCACGGACCATATCACTACGTCTTCAGCCGCTACGTCGAGCCGGTGGCACACGTCAAACCGGGAGAGACGGTCGCGATCTATACCGACGACGCCTTCGAAAGCCAGATCACCCAAGGCAGCGACCGCCCCTCCCAGATCCTCGGCGCCTACCTCAATCCCCAAACCGGTCCAATCTACGTCGAGGGGGCCGAGCCAGGGGACACCCTCGTCGTCCGCATCGTCGACAGCGAGCCGACCCGCGACTGGGCCGTGAGCGTCTTCGTTCCCTACTTTGGCGGGCTGACCGCGACCAAACTCACTCGCACGCTTCACGATCCACTGCCGGAGAAGGTCTGGCTCTACCAACTCAGGGACGGCTGGCTCGAGCACAACGAGCGGCTGCGCTTCCCCTGGCGCCCGTTCATGGGCACCGTGGGCACCGCTCCGGAGCTGGAAGCGCTCTCGGCCCTGACCCCGTTCGACCACGGCGGGAACATGGATGTCCCCGACGTCAAGCCCGGCAATACGGTCTACCTCCCGGTGCGCGTCCCCGGCGCCCTCTTCTTTACGGGTGACTGTCACGCCGGACAAGGTCAGGGCGAACTCTGCGGCGTCGCCCTTGAGATCACCGCCAAGGTGACGATGACCTTTGACCTGATCAAGCAGAAGCCGATTGCCTGGCCTCGGATCGAGAGTCCCGAGGAACTCATGGTCGTTGGCAGCGCCCGTCCCATGGAGGACGCAGCCCGCATCGCTTACGCAGAGTTGGTCGGTTGGCTGACGGAACTAGGGTGGGACCGTTGGGAAGCGTACGAGGCTCTGACCCAGATTGGTGATCTGTACGTCGGTAACATGGTCGACACGTATTACTCATTGGTGGCAAAGATTCGGAAGGAGTACGCCTTGGTGGGACACCGTGCCGAATCATCGCTGAAAGCGACCGAATCGACTACCGGTTAATCTCGATGGGAAGGAGTACCCGACGAAGTGTTTTGAGTAGGACGCAGGAAAGGGTCCAACGTTCCCCGAGGTGGAATTGACGCACGGTCGCAGGAAGGGGCGGGAGCGGCCCCGAGCGATGCGCGACGAGCCGGTCTTCCTGCCCCAGCCCCGTCGCCTCGAGCGCCGATCGGGCGCTTCCGCGCTCGACGCCGCCGCGCGCCAGCAGATCGGCGCCGACGCCGAGGCGCC
>CADCWL010000177.1 GCA_902806405.1 uncultured Thermomicrobiales bacterium
CCCGCTACGGCGATCGTGTGGGAAAGATTCCCCGCGCCTCAAAATGACGGTGGGGCAGGGTGACGGGTGCGGCCGGAATGGAGCGGGGGCACCGGATCGCTGGTCGGTGTCCCAGTCTCAATCCACCCCCTCTCGTTCTATGCCACCCCCTCGTCGAGGACGGAGCGGAGGCGGGCGAGATGCTCGGCTTCGTGCTCCTGGAGGCGACGGAGGGTCTTGCGCAGGGTCCAGAGCTCGCCGTCGCGCTCGACCGTGCGGGTCAGCCACGGCTCGTCGAGGCCGCTCAGCTCGTTGACGGTTTGGCGGCGGGTGTCTTCGATCAGGGGGAGGGGATCGACATCGGGCGGCTGCTCCGGGAGGCGCTCGGCGAGGCCAAGGCGCTCGAGGAAGAAGCGCTCGCCGCCGGCAAGATGGACGAGGGCGCGGCGAACAGTCCAACCCTCGCCGCCCTGCTCGCGACGGTCGAGGGCGCCGGGGCCAGCCGCCGCGAGCAGATCGAGCAGATCCTTGCGGGTGACGGTGATGGCGGCGACGGCGGCGGCGACATCGTCGTGGCCGAGGGGTTCGAGGTCGGGGTCGACACGCTCGGGCTGGGCCTCGGCGGCCTCGGCGGCCTGGCGGGCAAGATCGGGCTCGTTGGGTCGCTGCTCGTTCTCCATGGGGCTCCTCGCGGCGCGCGTCGGGTCGTGGGTCGTCGTGGGGGGCGTCGCACGTCGCGGTCCGCGGCGTCGGCGCCGGACGCGGTGGTTCAACGCGAACGCTCCCCTGGGGACCGGTGGCGGTCGGGGAGCAGGGCAGTGGCGTGACGCAAGCGCCAGCACGCGTCGCGACACCGCTTGCCGGCGGGCATTTGCCCCAACCCGGCCGGCCGCATCCTGGGGTTGATCCCGGCCGTCTCGCCCCGGGCCCCGACGCCCGACCAACGGGGGAGCCGGCGAACGTCACGCAAACCCGGGGTCCACACGGGGCGTGCGAGCGGCCGTCGCCGTCGTCGTCAGCGGTTCGGGATCAGCGGCGGGGTGGGCCGGGGAAGGGGAGGACGCGGTGGCATAGGTCGGCGGAGTCGCTCCGGCGCCGATCGTCGAGCAGGGACCAGGCGTGGTCGATCTCGGCAAGGAGCTCGTCGACGTCGAACGGTTTGAGGACAAGGCCGGTGCCCTTGCCAAGGAGGTGACCCTCCATCTGGCGGATCGCCTCGAGCGCCGCCGAGCAGACAACGACCGGGATCGGGGCGGTGACGCGGTCCAGACGCAGCTTCTGGAGAAGCTCGAGGCCGAGGTGCTCACTCCCGAAGGCGAAGTCGAGGACGATCAGGTCCGGCGCGATCCGCCGGATCTCGGCGAGGTCGAGCACGGAGAGGGCGAGCGAAACGCGGTACCCCTCCTCCTCTAGGACGTCCCGGAGAAGGTCGAGGATCTCGACCGAGTCGTTGATGACGAGGACGTGCCGCTCGGCTGCCGAGGTCGCCATCCCTCCTCCGTACGCGTCGTCGATCGGTGGTCCGGCGCCGCCCGCCCGACCCGAGCGGGCGGCGCCGGGGGCACTAGGCGGCGCGGGAGCCGGACGGCTCGGCGTAGCCGGCCCCGGCGGGGACGGGACCGAAGCCAAAGTAGGCGGCGACGGCGGCGGTGCCAAGGTGGAGCCAGACGTCGTTGCCGAAGAGGGGGATCAGGTCGAAGGTGGTGTTCAGGTTGCCGGCCTCGATCAGGCCCATCACGCCGAGGACGGCGTAGACGATGGCCAGGCCACGGGCGAAGTTGCGGGCGGCGGCGAAGGTGCGGTAAGCGAGGAGGCCGAGGACGCCGACGGCGAGGTGGACGAGGTGGTGGAGGACGTTGGCCGGGAAGAGGCCGAGCACGTCCCGGTAGGCGGTGTTGACGATCAGGTCCTGGGTCTCGTGCGCGGGGCTGAGCCCGGGGACGAAACCGGCGAGACCGGCGGCGACGTAGGCGATGCCCACGATCAGGGCAAACAGGCGGGTCCGCATCAGAGTTCCTCCACGCGCGCACCGAAAGCGTCCGTTCAGGCCGGCACACTGCCGGCACGGCGCCGTGATGCACGGCGCGTGCCGGGAAGGGGCGCGGCGGCCGGCGCGGCGCGGCTCCACGCTACGCTCGGACGCCGGTCGCGCGCGGGGGAGCGGTCGTTCCCGGTCCGGCATCCTCCCCGTGCGCCCGAACGCGACGAGCGCTTATCGTCGGCGAGCGCGGATCGCGGATCGGGTCGGTACCGTCACGGTTCGGTCAGGATGGCCCGGAGGCGCCGTCCGGTGTCGGGACGGAGGGGAGGCTCGCGCTCCAACTCGGACAGGAGATCGCGGCGGGAGATTGCCTCCCGCTCGCCCGACCAGCAGCGACGGGCGACGCGGAGCAAGGCGCGCCGGCACGCCCGACGGTCGGTCTCCGCCGCCGACAACCGGACAACTGCCTCCAGGCGGTCCCAGGCGGCGGAAAGGTCCGGGGCAAGGAGCGACGCCACGGCGGCGGCGTGCGCGGCGCCGACGCCCGCGTCCCAGTCGATGCGTGGCGTGAACCGTTTCCCCCGGGTGGCAAGGTCGACGTGCGCGACGACCGGATCCGCGCCGTGGAGGAGGGAGAGCAACGCGACCGTTCGCACCCGCTGCCGCGTGGAGGCACTGGGCGAGTCGAGGACGGCCGTCTCAAGGGAAATCTCGGCGGCTCCCCCGTCGCCGGTCTCGAGCTCGGCAAGGTACTGGATGGCGCCGAACGGGGGCGCGCTCGACTGGGCCAGGAAGAGGTTGCAGGCGGCGCCGGCCGGCAGGCCGGCCAACTCCAGGGCGAGCTCGTCGACGCCGTCGCCGGCGGTGACGGTCGCGGTGCCGGCGGCGTCCGAAAGAGCCGGCGTCAGGAAGGCGACGGGCGCTCTGGGACGACCAGGTCGAAGGCAAGCGGTTCGTCTTGAGCAGATGCGGCGACGGTCACCCGGGTGCCACCGATGCCAAGGATGGTCAGCCCGAGCGCCAGCCCGAGCCAGTCGCGCGTCGTTCCCACGGTGGTGATCCTCTCGTTGAGCGCGGCGGGGCCGCGGATTCGGCTCGATGGTCGTGCCGGCGGGTGGCGAGCACCCCGTGGCACCTGAGGGTGGCGTCCCCGCCGCTCGCGAGCGCCCACGAGCGGCGGGGTCGTCGCGTCGTTTCTCCCAACGTCGATGTTCGCCCGTAACTACGAAGTGAGCGGGGCCGGCGGATTGGGGGACGACAACGGGCGCGCCGGGACCGCCGGCGATCGCCGCTCCTACGCCCGGCTCGGTGCGAGGATCGCCGCGTTGCGAGGCGTGAACATCCGTCGGGTCGGGAACCGGGGCAGGCACGATGTCGTCGCATCACGGCGTGTCGGACAGTCGATGGACCGATGCCCTCGGTCTCCGCGGTCGTTCCGACCCGTGGTGGCGGATCGTTGGATGCTCCGGCGACGCGCCGCCGCAGGCGCTGCCACTTGGACCGAGGTCTGGGCCACGGTCTACACCGGGCTCGGCGGCTTGTGGAGGCCCCCTGGCGGGCAGGAGCGACGCGCCGCGCAACCGTCGAGTCCTTGCCATGACGCCGTGGATTTGGAAAGCCGTGGACGATCTACGGGGCGTCGTCGCCGACCGCGACCCGGAGCCCACTTCGGGCTCATCACCACCGTGCCGGTCGAGGACCGCGACGATGTGATCATCGCCCGGCTGGTGAAGCGGCGCGTCGAGGAGCCGGTGCCGGCGTTCGTCGGC
>CADCWL010000178.1:0-719 GCA_902806405.1 uncultured Thermomicrobiales bacterium
CCCACACCCTCGAGACGCTCGTGGTCGGCGCCAGCGTCGTCTGCACGCCGTGCTTTCGACCCAGCTCTTTCTTCGCCTGGTTGGACGAGGGCCGCCCCACCTATTTCGGAGCAGGGCCGACGATACTGCAGATCCTCGTTGACCGCGCCCCGGCCCACCGGGAAACCATCGCCCGCTCTCGCTTGCGCTTTGTGCGGACGGGGATGGCGCCGCTGCCGCCGTCGCTCCGGGCGGAACTGGAAGCGACCTTCGGCGTGCCGGTGATGGAGTCGTACGCCTTGAACGAGGCGGCGTCGACCGGGGCAATCACCCCGCTGCCGCCGCACCCGCGTAAACCCGGCTCGGTTGGCCGCTCGATCGGCCCCGAGTTGGCCATCCTCGACGCGGCGGGCGCAAGGCTGCCGCCGGGCGAGGCGGGCGAGATCGCCGTCCGCGACCCGGCGGCCAACGCCGCCGCCTTCACCTCCGACGGCTGGCTGCGTACCGGCGACCTGGGGCGGCTGGACGCCGACGGCGACCTCTTCGTCACCGGCCGCCTTAAGGAGTTGATCAACCGCGGCGGCGAGAAGGTCGGTCCCTACGAGGTCGAGGCGGCGCTGCTGACGCACCCGGCCGTCGCCCAGGCGGTCGCCTTCGCCATGCCGGACGAGCGGCTCGGCGAGGAAATCGCCGCCGCCGTTGTCCTGCGCCCGGGGCACGCCGCTTCCGAGGCCGACCTT
>CADCWL010000178.1:729-22185 GCA_902806405.1 uncultured Thermomicrobiales bacterium
TCCGGCCGACGCGCCGCGCGTCGTGACGGGCCTCGTCGACCTGGGGATCGTCACCCGCGGGGCGGGGGCCGACAACGTCCGCAACATCACGGCCAGCCCGACCGCGGGCGTCGACCCCCAGGAGCTGATCGACGTCCGCCCGCTGGTCAAGCAGTTGCACCACCACATCCTGAACCACCGCGAGCTGTACGGGCTACCGCGGAAGTTCAACATCGCCTTCGACTCGGGCGGCGTCATCTCGACGCTCGAGGACACGAACGACATCGGCTTCGCCGCCGTGCGCCTGGCCGCGTACAAGGTGCCACGCCGGGTGGTGCTCGTCGACGAACTGCCGAAGGGGTCGGCCGGCAAGGTGAAGCGGCTCGGCCTCGCCAGTGCCCTCGGCCTCGTGGCCGGCTCGCCCCACATGCCCACGTCGCGACCCGGTTTCGTCGCTCCCCGCACCCCCGTTGAGGAGATGGTGGCGGCGTTCTGGGCCGAGGTGCTCGGGCTGGCGGAGGTCGGGGTCGACGACGACTTCCTGGAGCTGGGGGGGGATTCGGTTCTCGCCAGCCTAGTTGCGGCGCGGCTGAGCCGTGCACTGCGGCTGGAGATCTCGGTGGCGACCTTCTTCGAGGCGCCGACGGTGGTCGCCATGGCCCTTGCCGTCGAGGACCTGCTGCTGGGGGACGCGGAGCGCCAGCTGGTTGACGAGGTAGGTTCGAACGCGGTCTGAGCGGCGCGATGCCGGACGCGGGGATCGAGGTCGGTGCGCGTCACCCGCGGCAGGGACGGGCAATGCCGGGCGGGGTCGGACCCGGCGGAGTCTCCCGAGCCGCGCCACCCTCCCCCGGGTCCACTCCTTCCGTCAATCCGCTTAGCCCGCCTCCGGCTGTCAGGCCGCCGACTGGTTGATGGGTGACGTCAAATAATCTCCGGTCATCCTCTAGGCACCCTCCCAAGTGAACGGTGTTCGCCGAGTCCGAGAAACGTCCGCTCCTGCGACCGCGTCGGCCAGGTGTTGAGCAACCCGACTCTTGGCGCCCCTTGCCGGCTTAAGACCCATCGACCTCTCCTCGACTCAATTCTTGGGCACCCGTTCGGGTTCCGATCCTTCAGGGCTCCTGGCCGGGGACTCCTTCCGGACGCCGGCGGGAGTTGGTCTGGGCGAGCCGAACGGCGGCCCTCGCACGCGTGCTGCTCCCGATGTCCACCGCCCCTGTCCCCAGCGGTGGCACCCATTGGCAATGCCAGACGAGGGGGCGTCGTGCATCGGCAGGTTGTCCCGCCGTTCGGGAACGGAGACATTGTCGCCGGCGGCCGGTACAGGACCGCGTGACGGGACGGCCCCGACGCGGTGGGGAGACAGACGCCAGACGTCCGGGACGCAACGCCTCCTTCCGCTTCTCCATCTCAGCGTCCTTGGCCGCCGATCGGCGCGGCTCGACGGTGGAAGGCTAGTACGATCCGCGGACGTCGTGGCCGAGAGGGCCAACCCGATCAACCCGCGCGCGACCGCGGCCTCGACGGGGTCTTCCGCGAGGTCGCCGAACCCTGGATCGACCCGGGGCCGACGATGGTGGCGCCGGTGCCGCACGCAGTTCTGGACACAACCGACCCGTGCTGTTGCGGTGGACCGACCGCGACGAGGAGGTCTCCCCGGCCGCCGGCGAGCCGAGCCGCCAGTGCGGGAACGGGGCCCCGGCTCGTTTCTGGGGTCTCGTCGTGTCCGTAGGCGCGTTGGTGTAGGCGAAACGAGGTGCGATGGAAGGATGCTCGCATGATAGACGTCATCGGGCAGCCGGACCTGTTGGTCGCCGGGTGCGCCGTCCTGGCCGCACCGGCCTTTGCGGTCCGGGAGGTCGCGGCAGGTCTGCTGCCGGCCGTCGGCGGCGACCTGTGGGAGTGGCTCAAGCGCCGTCGTCCTCGGTGGCCTTGAACCGGAGATTGCACCAAACGGAACCCCGGGAGCTTGCGAACACACTCGCAATGCAGGTTTCGTCTCGCGGTGGACCGACCGGGACGAAATGGGGTGCTGGGCGTGAGGTGGTGGAACGGGGGGGTGTGGATCTGCGTCCTCGGTCCAGGTCCGCGAGTCGGGCGATTCGCGTTGCTCGTCCTGCGGAACGGGGGGTGCACCGCTTCAGCATCACGACCAGTAGTATAGAATACTTTTGAAGCGACAGAATGGAAGCAGCAATGTGCGAACGCGCCGACGTTCGGCGCGTTCGCAGTGGCTCTACCGCAGGAGCACCAGTGACGGTGTTCTTTCCGGCACGGAACCACGGGCGTCTATGCAGGAGGTGCGGGTCATGTCTCGTCGAACGGGCAAGGCAGCGTCGGCGGTTGGACGTGGGGTAGGAGCCTTGCTGGCCGAGTGGGAGCAGGGGCAACTCAGCCGCCGGTCGGTCCTACGGCGGGCAGCCGGCCTCGGCCTGGGCGTGCCTGCCCTTGCGGCCCTCGCCGCGCACGCCGGGACCGGGCAAGTCTCGGCGGCGGTGCTGCGGGCCGCGCAGGACGACCCCTCATCGGGGACGCCGGGGGGCACCCTTCGGGTGGCAACGATCGGCGAGCCGCCGCACCTCGACGAGCACCAATCGACGGCCGAGTTGATCGCCGTCCTCGGCTACTGCGCCTACGAAGGCCTCTTCACCTACGACGCCACCTACCAGCCCATCCCTGAGCTGGTCGAGACCCACACGGTCAGCGGCGACGGCCTGACACACACCATGACCCTGCGCAAGGGGGTTACGTTCCACAACGGTGAGGCACTCAAGGCAGCGGACGCGATCGCTTCGGTGCAACGCTGGGGCCGGATCAGCGGCGTCGGCAAGCGGCTGATGGCCAAGACCCGGGAACTGGCCCAGATCGACGACGCCACGCTCGAGTTCCGCCTCTCCGAGCCGTACGGGACGATCCTGACCGCGCTCGCCCACAACACCCAGGCCTGCACGATCCACCCGAAGTCGATCCTCGACGCCGCCGGCGACCAGCCGATCACCGACAGCGCCCGCTACGTCGGCACCGGCCCCTACCGCCTCGTGGAGTGGCAGCGCGACGCCGCGATGCGCTTCGAGCGCTTCGACGGCTACCGGTCCGCCCCCGGCGAGGCGCCGGTCGGCTACGGCGGCAAGAAGTACGCCTACGTCGACCGCATCGAGTTCGTCCCAGTTCCGGACGAGGCCGCCCGCGTCGCCGGGCTCCAGGCCGGCGACTACCACCTGGCGCTCGACGTCGGGAACGACCAGTACGAGATCCTGCGGGACGCCCCGGGCGTCGTCGCCGAGATCCTGACGCCGACCAACTGGGACGTCTTCTTCCTCAACTGGAAGGCGCCGCTGATGGGCAACCTGGCGATGCGGCAGGCGGTTCAGGCGGCGCTCGACCACACCCCGATCCTCCAATCCGGCCGCGGCGGCGACGAGTTCATCCGGCTCGACCCGGGCCTAATGATGCAACAGACGCCGTGGCACACGACCGCCGGCCAAGAGCACTACAACGTCAACGACCCGGCCCTGGCCAAGCAGAAGCTCCAGGAAGCGGGCTACACCGGCACCCCGATCCGTTTCATGACGACCCAGGAATACTCGTACATGTACGGCGAGGCGATCGTCGCCAAGCAGCAGTTGGAAGCGGCCGGCATGGTCGTCGACCTCCAGGTGATCGACTGGGCGACGCTGCTGGAACGGCGGGCGAAGCCGGAGGAGTGGGACATCTTCTCGACCGGCCACGGCTTCGTCCCCGACCCGAGCCAGATCTCCTACGTCGGGCAGATGAACGAGTACCCCGGCTGGTGGAGCTCGGAAGGCAGCTTGGCCCTCGCCGCCCAGCTCCTGGCCGCCGCCGACTTCGACACCCGCAAGGGTCTCTTCGACCGGATCCAGACCGCCCACTACACGGAGATCCCGGCGATCAAGATCGGCGACTCAAGCAACGTCTCCTTCCGCTCCGACGCCATCGGCGGCTGGGACGGGCAGTTCGAGCGCGGCATCAAGTTCTGGAACCTCTGGCTCAACGAGTAGCGACGGAGCCGAGGCGCTCGGTCGCCGACCGGTCGGTCTGCTCGCCGCCCCGCCGGTGCCGAGCCGTCGGCGGTCGTGGGCCGAGCGCCGGAAGCGGACCCCACCATGGCGGCGTACATCCTTCGTCGGCTGATCCTGGTGCTGCCGGTCATCCTCGTCGTCGGCGTGGTCGTCTTCGCGCTCGTCCACCTGACGCCGGGGGAACCGGCGGCGGTGATCCTGGGCGATCGCGCCACGGCCGAGGAGATCGCACGGCTGCGGGACCAGCTCGGACTCAACGACCCGCTCCCGGTCCAGTTCGTCCGCTGGTTCGGCGGCGTCCTGCGGCTCGACTTCGGCGAATCGATCTTCCTCGGCGAGTCGGTGACCCGCTCCCTGCTCGGCCGCGTCCAGCCGACGGTCCTGCTGACGCTCTACGCCCTCTGCTTCCAGATCCTGATCGGCGTCCCGGCCGGGGTCCTGGCGGCCGTCCGCCACAACTCGCCCGTCGACCGCGTCCTGACGGTGCTGGCGATCTCCGGCGCCTCGGTCCCGACCTTCTTCCTCGGCATCCTGCTGATCCTCGTCTTCGCCGTCCGGCTGCGCTGGCTGCCGTCCGGCGGCTACGTCCCCTTCACCGAGGATCCGATCGCCCACCTCAAGGGGATGCTCCTGCCCGCCTTCGCCCTCGGCTTCTCGGCCGCCGGGCTGCTCGCCCGCCTGGTCCGGTCCTCCATGCTCGACGTCCTGCGCGAGGACTACGTGCGGACCGCCTTCGCCAAGGGCCTGCCCGAAGGGCTGGTCGTGGTCCGCCACGCCCTGCGCAACGCCCTGATCCCGGCGCTGACCGTGATCGGCACCTCGGTCGGGGCGCTCCTCGGCGGGGCGGTCGTGACGGAGACGGTCTTCACGATCCCCGGCATGGGGCGCCTCGTCGTCCAGAGCATCGCCCGCCGGGACTACCCCGTCATCCAGGGCGCGATCATGACGATCGCCGTCACCTACGTCCTCGTCAACCTCCTCGTCGACCTCCTCTACGTCTACGCCGACCCGCGCGTCCGACTCGGGGGGGGCTGATGGCGCGCGCGGCCGGGGTCGCCGTCGGCGGGCACCGGCATGCCGCGACCGGCCTCCAGGTCGAGCGACGGGGTCGTCGCTGGCCCTGGGCGCGGACGCTCGTCGCCAATCCCGTCGCCGTCGTCAGCGCCGGCTTCCTCCTCCTCGCGGTGCTGGCCGCCGCCTTCGCCCCCCTGCTGGTAACGACCGACCCGACCTTTCTCGACCCCGCCGTCCGCCTTCAGGGACCGTCGGCCGCCCACCCGCTGGGCACGGACGACCGGGGCCGCGACGTGCTCAGCCGCGTCGTCTACGGCGGCCGCGTCTCGCTGCTGGTCGGGTTGAGCGTCACGGCGATCGCGGCCCTCGTCGGCTCGACCCTCGGCCTCCTCTCCGGCTACTACCCGCGGCTCGACACGCCGATCATGCGGACGCTCGACGGGCTGATGGCGTTTCCGAGCATCCTGCTGGCGATCGCGATCATGGCCAGCCTCGGCCCGTCGACCGGCAACGTCGTCGTCGCCCTGGTCGTCGTCTACACGCCGACGATCGCCCGGTTGGTCCGCTCGTCCACCCTCGTCGCCAAGCAACAGGCCTACGTCGAATCGGCGCGAGCGGTCGGAATGGGGGACGTGGCGATCCTGCTCCGCTACGTCTACCCGAACGGTCTCTCGCCGCTGATCGTCCAATGCACCTTCGTCGTCGCCTTCGCGATCATCTCCGAGGCGTCGCTCTCTTTCCTCGGGGCCGGCGTCGACCCGGAGACCGCCACCTGGGGCAACATGCTGCGCGACGGCCAGCGCATCCTCCAGCGTGCATGGTGGCTCTCCATCTTTCCCGGCACCGCGCTCGTCCTGACCGTTCTCGCCCTGAACCTCCTTGGCGACGGCCTCCGCGACGCGCTCGACCCGCGTGCTCGACGGCGGTAACCCGCTCGGATCCCTCGTGGACACCCATCGCACCGACCGGGAGGACCCATGCTCGTCGTCGACGCCCACCTCGATCTCGCGATGAACGCCGTGCTCTGGAACCGCGATCTCAAGCTCGGCGCCCACGAGACGCGCGCGATCGAGCGCGCGGCCGGCATGACGGAGAAGGGCCGGGGCACCGGCACGGTTGGGCTACCCGACCTGCGATCGGGTCAGGTTGGGCTCGTGTTCGCGACCGTGATCGCGCGCAAGAACCACGGCCAGGACAGCGGGATCGACTTCCGCACCCACGAGATCGCCTACGCCCAAGCCCAGGGCCAGCTCGCCTACTACCGGGAGCTGGCGCGTCAAGGCGTCATCCGACCGATTAGGAATCGGTCCGATCTTGCCGGCTGGCGGATGGACTGGGACGCCGACCCGGCGGCGGCCCCGATCGGCGTCGTCCTCCTGATGGAGGGGGCCGATCCGATCGTGGGACCGGAGCAGGCCCGGCTCTGGTGGGACGACGGCCTGCGGCTGGTCGGCCTCGCCCATTACGGTCCGAGCGCGTACGCCTTTGGGACCGGCAGCACCGGCCCGCTGACCGCACAGGGTCGCGAGCTGCTGCGCGTGATGGACGATCTCGGGATGACCCTTGACGTCTCCCATCTGACCGACGAGAGCTTCGACGAGGCGCTCGATCGCTTCACCGGGCCGGTCCTCGCCAGCCACTCGAATTGCCGTGCCCTCGTGCCCGGTGATCGGCAGCTCGACGACGCTATGGTCCGCCGGATCATCGAGCGCGACGGCGTGATTGGCGCCGTCATGGACGCCTGGATGCTCGAGCCGGGCTGGATCCGCGGCGTCACCACCAACGAGCGGGTCGGCCTCGTTCACGTCGTCGACCAGATTGACCACATTTGCCAGATTGCTGGCAACGTCCGCCACGCCGCGATCGGCACCGACCTCGACGGCGGGTACGGGACCGAGCAGACGCCGAGAGACCTTGACACCATCGCCGACGTCCAGAAGATCCCTTCACTGCTCCGCGAGCGTGGGTACGAGCAGGACGACATCGCATCCATTTTGCACGGCAACTGGTTGCGCCTGCTCAGCCGAGCCCTGCCGCAATTGTGACCCGATCTCTTCCCTACAGCGAACGGCAGGCCTGCCTCGCTCGCTCCTTCGCGCGCTTGCTGCATGCAGCAAGCGCGGCCGACGCTTGTTGGGGCCACGGCTATCTGAGCGAGGTCAAAGGCAGCTAGCGTCGGCGACGATTCCATTGTCTAGGACACCGGTCATCGGAACACCCGGATGAGCGAGGTGCCATTCTCCAACCTCGACGATGAAACCTCGTTGAGAGGGGGCACCGGGGAGGAACCCGAGGTCAACTGCAAGGTGCCGTAGGACGATTCCCAAGGTTGTCCGTTCGTCTGTGGCGGCAATGAAGCCGATACTGACCCTTTGCTTGCCGAGGATCGATTGACACCGGCAATCCGGCCGCTATACTGGGTTTACTCCCGACAAGATCGTTTCATGGTATGAAACGGAGATGATGAGTCGATCGTCCCCTCTTCGTACCGTCGGATTCGGCGGCGGCAGCGGACCGTCGCCCGCCAGAGGAGGATCCCCGATGGACGACGCGCGCCTCGGTCGACTTCTTGAGGAGGGCCGCCTCCGCCGCCTGTCGCGCCGCGAGCTGCTGCGGCGGGGGGCGGCGCTTGGCTTCTCCGCCTCGGCCCTGGCGGGGCTCGCCGCGGCCACCGCGCCCCGCGCCCGCGCCCAGGACGCGGCGAACCCGCTCGGCGTCGACGCCGGCGCTCCGCTGGAGATCCTGATGTGGAAGGCCGGCTGGGGGGACGAGTACGCCCTCAACGCCGTCGAGCTCTACAAGGCGGCCTTCCCCGGGGTCGAGGTCGAGTACCAGGCGACCCAGCGCGTCCTCGAGGCGGCCCAGCCCCGGTTCGTCGGCGGCAACCCGCCCGACGTGATCGAGGCCACCCTGCTCGACCGCGCCGCCCTCGTCGGCGAAGGGCAGCTCGCCGAGATGACCGACCTGCTCGACGCCCCTGCCGCCGGGACTCCCGGCGCCAAGCTCAAGGACACCCTGCTCCCCAACTCCCAGATCGACACCGTCGTCGAGGGCAAGCAGTACGGCGTCAACTTCACGTTCGGGCTCAACGGGATCTGGCACAGCGAGCCGGTGATGCAGCAGAAGGGCTGGGAGTACCCGACCACCTGGGACGGGATGCTGGCCCTCTGCGAAGAGATCAAGGGCTCCGGTCTTGCCCCGTGGACCTACCAGGGCAAGTACCCGGGCTACATGGTGGCCGTGATGTGGGAGCTGGTCTGGAAGCAGTCCGGCTTGGAGGCGGTCGTCAAGGTCGACAACCTCGAGGCCGACGCCTGGCGGCAGCCCGCCGTGCAGCAGGCCGCCGAGGCCCTCTACCGGCTCGCGGAGCGCGACTACATCCTCTCCGGCACCGAGGGGCTGACCCACACCGAGTCACAGGCTGAGTGGCTCAACGGCAAGTCCGCCTTCATCCCGTGCGGCACCTGGCTCGAGAACGAGATGAAGGACCTGATCCCCGAAGGGTTCAACATGGCGTTCAAGCCGGTGCCGCCCCTCGCCGGCGCTACCCTCCCGTTTGAGGGGGTCAGCGCCTTCGTCGGCCAGCCCTTCGTCGTCCCCTCTCAGGCAAACAACGTTCCGGGCGGCAAGGAGTTCATCCGGCTCCTCTTCTCCCGGGAGAACGCCCGCGCCTTCTCCGAGTACACCCGCGCCCTGACCACCGTTGTCGGCGCCGCCGAGGGTCTCGATCTCGGGAGCGCGTTCAACTCCGCCAACGCCGCGCAGGCGGCCGCCGGCCCCAACACCTTCTCCGGGCCCCTCTACGGCTCCTGGTACTCGGCCCTGACCGAGGAGGTCGACATCCAGATGGGCGCCTTGCTGACCAAGCGGATCGACCCCGAAGAGTTCGTGACCCGGGCCCAAGCGAAGGCCGACGAGATCGCTGCCGACGACTCGATTGTCAAGTTCACGCGGGAGCCGTAGGCGGGTCGTCGCCGACCGGGCGGGGGCGGTCCCCGCCCGTCCCGAGCGCCGCCGGATCGCACGCCGCGGCGTTTCGCGTCCCGCGCTCCCCTTCGCGTCGCCGAGCGCCGCCGCCCGTCGCAGCGCTGACCCTCCCGTCGTCCCGCGCCTCCTCCCGTCACCAAACGCCGTGCACGGCCGTCCCGCCCCCCGTTGCCATCCCTCGTTCCTCGGGATGGCAACGGGGGGCGGGACGGCCAGGGTTGGCGGTGGCAGGCTCCCCGACAACGGTAGCCGCCATCGGCCGGTACCGTCCGCGCCGGTCGTCGTCCGCCCGTCCGCCCATCCGCCGCCCATCAGCCGCCCGCCTCGCCCGGAGGGGCCGCATGCACTACCGCAAACACCGGCTGCTCGTCCCCTTCCTCGCCCCCGCCCTCATCCTCTACGGCGTCTTCGTCCTCTGGCCCTACACCCAGGCGCTCTACGTCGCCTTCACCGGTTGGCGCGGGATGTCCCCGAACAAGCCCTTCGTCGGGCTGGCGAACTTCCGCAAGCTCGCCGCCGACGACGTCTTCTGGAACGCGCTCGGGCACAATGCCTTGATGCTCCTCGGGCTGCCGGTCACCGTCCTCAGCATCGCCCTCGTCCTCGCGGCCCTCACGCTGCAGGGGATCCGTGCCGGCGGATCGGCGTACCGCGTCGTCTTCTTCTTCCCCCAGGTGATGTCCGCCGTCGTCATCGGCGTCCTCTGGAACTTCGTCTTCCACCCCAACATCGGTCTCCTCAACGGCGCGCTCGGCAGCCTCGGCCTCGGCGGCCTGAAGCGGACCTGGCTCGGCGATCCGGGCCTCGTCCTCTGGGCGATCTTCGCCGTCGCCGTCTGGGCCGGGGTCGGCTTCTTCGTCGTCTACTTCGTCGCCGGCATGCAGTCGATCCCGGGCGATCTCTACGAGGCCGCCCGGCTCGACGGGGCGAACCCGTGGCAGGCGTTCTGGGGCATCACCTTGCCGCTGCTGCGCGACCACCTCCAGGTCGCCCTCATCTTCGTCGGTCTCGGCGCGCTCGATCTCTTCGTCCTCGTCCAGGTGATGGCCGAGGGGGGCGGCCCCAGCCGCGCCGCCGACGTCGTCGCCCGGTACATGGTCGACGTCGCCTTCGGACAGAGCCAGTTCGGCTACGCGACCGCGATCGGCGTCGTCCTGCTCGTCCTCAGCCTGACGCTCTCGTTCGCGATGTTCCGCCTCACCCGGCGGGAACGGCTCGAGTTTTGACGGACGATCGTCGGGAGGCCGGGTTCCAGGGGCGCCCGAGGCCGGGGCCCGAGCGGCCCGCGTCCGGCGCGATGGAGGAGCGATGAGGATCGAGGAAACGTCGGGGCTTGTCGCGGAACGGCCCTTGGGGCTGCCGGCGACGCGGGCGCGGCGTGCCGGCGGCCCGAGGGGCGTCGGCGCCGGCGGCCTCGCCTCGCACCTGGTGCTGGGGGCGTGGGGCCTGCTGGTCGCCTTGCCGCTCGCCTGGATGGTGATGACCGCCTTTAAGAGCGACGCGGAGATCTTTTTCAGCCCGTGGCAGCTGCCGGGGGCGTGGCGCTGGGGCAACTTCGCCCGCGCCTGGAACGAGGCCCAGATCGGCCGCTACGCCCTCAACAGCCTAATCGTCGTCGCCGGCTCGGTCTCGCTCACCCTCCTCTGCGCCTCGATGGCCGCCTACGCCCTCGCCCGCTACGAGTTCCGCCTCAACCGCCCGATCTACTACGCCTTCCTGGTCGGCCTGGCGTTCCCCGGCTTCCTGGCGCTGGTGCCGGTCTTCTTCGTCGTCCGCGATCTCGGCCTGCTCGGCACCTACCGGGGTCTGATCCTCGTCTACTCGGCCGGATCGCTCCCCTTCGCCGTCTTCTTCCTGACCGGCTTCTTCCGCAGCCTGCCGACGGAGCTGGCCGAGGCGGCGATCCTGGACGGCGCCTCCCACCACCGCGTCTTCTTCCAGATCATGCTGCCGATGGCGCGGCCCGGCCTCGCCGCCGCCGGCATCTTCCTCTTCCTCGATCACTGGAACCAGTTCATCCTCCCCTTCGTCCTCAACCCCGATCCGGACCGTTACCTCCTCGCCCAAGGGCTCGCCGCCCTCGCCGTCCAGCGCGGCTACGAGAGCGACTGGAGCGCCCTCTTCGCCGGGCTGACGCTGACGATGCTCCCGACCCTGCTCTTTTACCTGCTCTTCCAGCGGCGGGTACAGCAGGGCCTGACGGCCGGGGCGCTGAAGGGATAGGGGACGCGATCCGGTGGTCGGGGAGTGGGGAGGGACGCGCGCCGTGGGGGGGGAAGACGATCCGATGGACGAGGTCCGCTGGCACAAGCTGCGGCGGGAGCAGGTTGCGGCAGTGGCGGCGGCGGGCGGCGTCGTGCTCCTCCCGATCGGCTCGGTCGAGCAGCACGGCCCGCACCTGCCGCTCGACACCGACACCGACGCGGCGACCGCGGTCACCGAGCGGGCGGCCCGCCGCCTCGGCGACCCGCCGGCGCTCGTCCTGCCCCCGATCTGGTGGGGCCTCTCCCCCTACTGGATGGGGTTCCCCGGCACCCTCACCCTCCGTCCGGAGACGATCCTCGCCCTCGTCGCCGACCTCGGCGCGGGCGTTGCCCGCCACGGCTTCCGGCGGCTGGTGATCGTCAACGGCCACGGCGGCAACGCTGGGCTCGTCGGCGTCGCCGCCACCCTCCTCGCCGACCATGGCCTCCGCGCCGCCGCCCTCTCCTACTGGGACCTGATCCCGGCCGAGATCGCCGCCCGCACCCGCCACGACGGCGGGAGCATCGGCCACGCCGGCGAGGTCGAGACCTCGATCGGGCTCTTCCTCCAACCCGACCTCGTCCGCCAGGAGCTGGCGACGCCGGAGCTCTGCGCCGACCTCGCGGCGCTGGCGGCGGCCCCCTTCGCCGGCGCCGCCTACGCCCCGCCCGACCCCGCCCGCGACTCCCCGTCCGGCGTCTACGGTTTCGCCCCCGCCGGCCGCCCGGAGCTCGGCGAGGAGGTGATCGAGCTGGCGGCGGAACGCCTCGCCGCCTTCGTCCGCCACGTCGCCGCCGGCGACGTCCCGGCCGCCACCGTGACCGGGGGGGAGGTCGGATGAGCGCGCAAACCCGCCCGAAAGTCGCCGCCATCGTCACCGCCTACTACCCCGACTCCCACGCCGACGTCATCGTCGGCAAGCTGATCGCCGGCTACGACCTCCACGGCGTCTCGACCGCGCCCCGGCTCGAGGTCGCCTCCCTCTTCCTCGACCAGACGCCGCTCGACGACACCGGCCGGACCTTCGCCGCCGAGCACGGCATCCCCGTCTTCGAGACGATCGGCGAGGCAATCGGCCTCGGCCGGCCGGGGGTCAACGTCGACGGCGTCCTCCTGATCGGCGAGCACGGCGACTACCCGCTCAACGAGCGCGGCCAGATCCTCTACCCCCGCCGCGCCTTCTTCGACGCCGCCGTCGCCGCGATGGTCGCCGCCGGTCGCACGGTGCCGACCTTCGTCGACAAGCACCTCTCCTGGTCGTTCGCCGACGCCCGCCGCATGCACGACACCGCGGCCCGCCTCGGCGTCCCGCTGCTGGCCGGCTCGTCGGTGCCGGTCGCCCGGCGGGAGCCCGCCCTGGAGTGGCCGATCGGTGAGGCGATGGCGGAGGCGGTCGTCGTCGGCTACGGCCCGCCGGAGGCGTACGAGTTCCACGCCCTGGAAGGGTTGCAGGCGATGGCCGAACGCCGAGCCGGCGGCGAGACGGGCGTCGCCGCCGTCGAGGACGTCCCCCCCGCCGCGCTCCCCGCCGCCCGCGCCGTCCGCCGCTGGACGGAGGAGCTTGAGGTCGCCGCCCTCCTCGCCGCCGGTCTGGAGGGCCACGCCCTCCGCCGCGCCCGCGCCACCCTCGCCCACGCCTTCCTGGTGGAGTACGCGGATGGCCTCCGCGCCGCCGTCCTCCGCTTCGAGGAGGGGGTCGCGGACTGGGCCTTCGCCGGCCGCGCCGCCGCCGGCCCCGCCCGCGCCTGCCGCTTCGCCCTGGAGCCGCGGCGGCCCTACGGCCACTTCACCTTCCTCGTCCGCCAGATCGAGGCGCTCGTCCTCGCCGGCCGCGCCCCCTACCCCCCCGCCCGCACCCTCCTCACCACCGGCGTGCTGGACGCGGCGATGCGCTCCCGCCACCTCGGCGGCGTCCGCCTGGAAACGCCGGAGCTGGCCATCGCCTACGCCGCCCCCGGCCCGGTTGCCGATACCGGTCTCGGCGCCCCGCTGCCGGACGCCTGAGGGGAGGAGACGGCGTGCGCGTCCTCGTCACCGGCGGCGATACCCTCCTCGGTCGCGCCGTCGCCGCCGCCCTCGCCGGCCGCCACGAGGTGCGGTCCCTCGACCCGACCGACGGCGACCCCCGGGACCGCGCCGTCGCCGCCGCGATGACGGCCGACCGCGACGCCGTCGTCCACCTCCTGCCGACCGCTTCCGCCGCCACCCCCCAGGAGACGCTCGACCGCGCCACCCGGGGCACCTACAACCTGCTCGTCGCGGCCCCGCCGGGCGCCCGCTTCGTCCTCGTCTCCTCCCTCCGCCCCTTCGAGCGCTACCCAGCGGATTGGCGCGTCACCGAGCAGTGGGCGCCCCGCCCCACGACCGACCCGCTCGACCTCGCCTTCTCACTGGCCGAGGTCACCGCCCGCGAGGTCGGCCGCGCCCGCCCCCGCCCGACCGTCCTCCTCCGCCTCGCCGAGGTCGTCCCCGCCGCCGCCGTCATGGACGGAGCCCGCGACCCCCGCTGGCTCCACGTCGAGGACGCCACCCAAGCCGTCCTCCGCGCCCTCGCCGACTTCCCCGCGGCGGAGCCGCCACCTGCCTGGCGCGTCTTCCACATCCCCGGCGGCGGCCGCCATACCCGCTTCCCACTCGCCCTCGCCGCCCGCCCCCCCTTCGCCTACGCCCCCCGCCACGACCTCGCCCCTGCCTCGCCGCCCCGTCCCGCCCTGGACTCCGGGATGGACCTGGGGACCCGATCCTGGGGGGCGACGTCGTCCGTGCTCCTCCCAGGATCGGATCCCCAGGTCCAGGGCGGGGGGGAGGCGGCGGGCCGCCGCGTCGTCATCTTCGGCGCCGGCGGCCCGCTCGGGGCCGTCACCGCCGCCGCGCTCGCCCCCGACCACCACCTGCGGCTGACCGACCTCCGCCCGCTGGCGGAGCTGGCAGTCGGTCCGCCCCAGTCGCCGGGCGCCCCCCTGCCGACCCCCTTCGGCCCGCCCCACGAGACGACGGTCGTCGACGTCGCCGACCCCGTCCAGGTGGCGGACGCCGTCCGGGGGGTGGACGCCATCGTCAACTGCAGCGTGGTCCGTCCCCACCCGGTCGAGGCGTTTCGGGTCAACGTCCTCGGCGCCTACAACGTCGCCGCCGCCGCCCTCACCCACGGGGTCCGCCGGATCGTCCACACCGGCCCGATCCAGACCCTGCTCGCCTACCCCGCCGGCTACGAGGCCGACTTCCACGTCTCCCCCGACGCCCCACCGCGCCCGGGCGACAACCTCTACTTCCTCTCGAAACTCCTCGGCCAGGAGATCTGCCGCGTCTTCGCCTGGGAGCACGGCCTGGAGGTGCCGGCGCTCCTCTTCGGCAACTTCGTCGACCCCGCCCTCCCGGTCGATGACCCGGACCGCTTTTACCCATTGACCGTCTCCTGGGCCGACGCCGGCGAGGCGATGCGCCGTGCCGTGCTGGCGCCCTCTTTCCCGCGCCCGTTCGAGGTGATGCACGTCAACGCCGACCTGCCGCACGGCCAGTACCCGAACGACAAGGCGAAGCGTCTCCTCGCCTGGCAGCCGCGCGACCGCTTGGAGGGCCACTGGCGGCGCGACGACGGCGGGTCGCCCGGGGGCGTCGGCACGGCGGGCGGCGATTGACAGCCTCCCAGGCCGACGGTACGATAGTTTCATCACGAGTGAAGCCGGTTCGTAGCGTAAAACGCGCTCGCCGCCCCCCTTCCCGGAACGGAGTCGACGGATGAGCCAGACGCTGGCCACTGAAGCGGATCGCCTCTTCGCCGGGGCGCGGAGTGTCCTCGCCGGCGGCGTCTCGGCCGCCCTCCGGCTCCACCCCTACGTCGGCCGCCCCGTCTATCTCGCGGGAGGCGAGGGCGCCTACGTCACCGACCTTGACGGGCAACGCTACCTCGACTTCAACCTCGCCAACGGCGCCGCGCTCCTCGGCCATCGCCACCCCGGCGTCGAGCAGGCCGTAATCGACTGCCTCCGCGCGGGCGTCCCCACCGCCGCCGAGACCCCCTCCCACGAGCGCCTCGCCGCCCTCCTGACCGAGATCATCCCGGCCGCCGAGCGGGTCCGCTTCGCCACCAACGGCAGCGACGTTACCATCGTCGCCCTCCGGATTGCCCGCCACGCCACCGGCCGCACCGCCTTCGTCAAGTTCGAGGGGCACTACCACGGCCTCCTCGAGCCGTTCCTCTTCCGCCAAGCGGATCCGACGGGCGCCGACGGCGCCGCCATCCCGTCCTCCGGCGGCGTCCCCGTCGCCGAGGGGGAGGACGTTTTCGTCCTCCCCTGGAACGACGCCGCCGCCTTCGAGGCCTGCCTCGACCGCCACGGCGACCGGATCGCCGCCGTCTTCTGCGAGCCGGTCCACTACAACGCCGGCTGCATCCCGCCTGCGCCCGGTTTCCTCGAGCTGCTCCGGGCCCGCACGAGCGCCGCCGGCGCCGTCCTCGTCTTCGACGAGGTCCTCTCCGGCTTCCGGATGGCCCTCGGCGGCGCCCAGGCCCACTACGGGGTCACGCCCGACCTGACGACGGTCGCCAAGGCGCTCGCCAACGGCATGCCCCTCGCGGCCCTCGCCGGCCGCGCCGACCTGATGGAATCGCTCGCCCCGACCGGCCCCGTCGCCCACAGCGGCACCTACTCCGGCCACCCCCTCGGCGTCGCCGCCGCCCTCGCCGCCCTCGAGGAGCTGCGCGCCCCCGGCCTCTACGACCGCCTCAACGCCACCGCCGATGCCTTCTACCGGGATCTGCAGGCGATCCTCGACCGCCACGCTTTGCCGGTTCGCGTCCAGGGGCTCGGCGCCCGCTTCGGCCTCTACTTCGGCCGGACCGCGCCGGTGCGTTCGTACAACGACGCCCGCGACCATGATCACGACCTGCACAAGCGGTTCGTGCTCGCCTGCTTGGAGCGGGGGCTTTACTTCCACGCCTACTCCCGGCAAGGCCCGCCGGGGCACGCCGGTATCTCCCTCGCCCACTCCGCCACCGACCTGGCGACCGCCTTGACCGCGATCGACGACGTCGCCGCCGAGATGGCCCGGCCGGCGTGATCGCGTCCACCTGATGGCCCGCCAGGCGCCCGATTACACGATCGCCGTCCTCGGCCGCGCCCTCGACCTGTTGGAGGCGCTGGCGAAGGCCGACACCCCGCTCGGCGCCACCGAGCTGGCGCGCCGTGTCGGCACGACCAAGTCGGCCGCCTACCGCATCCTGGCGAACCTCGAGGCCCGCGGCTACGTCGCCAAGGAGCCGGTCGCTGCCCGCTACGTGCTCGGCACCCACCTCGCCTACCTCGGCCAGCGATCCCTCTCCACCATCGACCTCCGCCAGGCTGCCCGTCCCTCGCTGGAGGAATTGCACGGCCGCTTCCAGGAGACGGTCAATCTCGGCGTCCTCGACGGCGAGGAGGTCGTCTACATCGACATGGTCGAAAGCCCCCAGGGGCTCCGGATGGCCGCTCGCGTCGGTGCCCGCGACTGCGCCCACTCCACGTCGCTCGGCAAGGCGATCCTCGCCTTCCTTCCCGAGCCGCGGCGCGACCGCCTCCTGCGCGGCCCGTTGCCGGCCCGCACCGACCGCACGATCACCGACTCGGCGGCACTGCGCGCCGAGCTGGAGCGGATCCGCGCCGCCGGCGTCGCCGAGGACCGGGGCGAGAACGAGGTCGGCGCCCGCTGCTTCGGCGCGCCCATCTTCGACCACACCGGCGAGCCGACCGCCGCCCTCAGCGTCTCCGCCCCCGAGAGCCGCCTCGGCGACACCCGCTCGGCCGAGGTCGCCGCCGCGCTCCGCGCCGCTGCCGACGACGTCTCCCGGCGCCTGGGGGGCCGGACCGCGGGCGACGCCGACGGCTGAGGCGGACCCTGGTTGATCGCCTGCGTTCCCCGGAGCGCGCTCAGCTCCCGGGAGGGCATTTAAGAGGTTCGGCCCGGGGTTTTAACCCCGGCCCCCCCAACCGCAAGCTTCGACCGGGACGTACCGGGAGGGACCGATGCGCTTCGTCACCGGCGGGATCATGCACGAGACGCACACCTTCTCGGCCGAGCCGACCACGCCCGAGAGTTTCCCCACCTCGCGCGGCGACGAGTACTGGGCCTACGCCGGCACCAACCACTCGCCCGGCGGCGTGATCGACGGCTGCCGCGCGCGCGGCATCGAGCTGGTGCCGACCCTCTTCTGCGACGGCGTCGCCACCGGCACCCCCGACCGGACGACGTTCGAGCTCCTGGTCGGGGAGCTCTGCCGGCGGATCGGGGCGGCGCTCCCGGCCGATGGGGTCCTCCTCACCCTCCACGGCGCGATGGTCGCGGAGGGCTTCCCGGACGCCGAGGCGGAGATCGTCCGCCGCGTCCGCGCCCTCGTCGGCCCCGACGTCCCGATCGCGGTCACGCTCGACTTCCACGCCAACCTCGGCGCCGAGATGGTCGCGGGGTGCGACGTCGTGACCACCTACGACACCTACCCCCACGTCGACGGCGCCGCCCGCGCCCAGGAGGCGGTCGACCTCCTGGCGCGGACCGTCCGGAGGGAGATTCGGCCGACGATGGCGCTCGCCAAGCCGCCGTTGCTGCCGGTGCCGCAGGCGCAGTTCACCGCCCGTTCCCCCTTCAAGATCCTCTTCGACCGCGCCCACGCGATCGAGGCGGCCGGTGACGCACTCTCCATCACCGTCGCCGGCGGCTTCGCCTACTCGGACGTCCCCGAGGCCGGGCTCGGCATCCTCGTCACCACCGACGACGACCGCCCCGCCGCCGAGCGGATCGCGGGTGAGCTGGCCGAGCTGGCCTGGGGGTTGCGGGGGGAGATGATCGTCGCCAACCGGCCGCCGCGGGAGGCGGTGGCGGAGGCGATCGCCCATCCCGCGGGGCCGGTCGTCTTGGTCGACGTCGGCGACAACATAGGCGGCGGTACGCCGGGCGACGGCACGACCCTCCTCGCCGAGCTGCTGGCGCAGGGGGCAGCCGAGGCGACGATCGTCGTCGCCGACCGCGATGCGGTTACCGCCGCCTTCGCGGCCGGCGTCGGCGGCGAGCTGCGGGCCGCCGTCGGCGGCAAGACCGACCGCCGCCACGGCGACCCGGTGCCGATCGCCGGCCGCGTCCGCCTCTTGTGCGATGGCGACTGGGTCCACGAGGGGCCGGAGCAGGCCGGCGTCCCGGCCGCGATGGGACCGACCGCCGTGGTCCGCGTCGAGGGGGTGAACCTGGTGTTGACCTCGCGCAAATCGGCCCCCGGCGACCTGCAGCAGCTGAAGTCGGTCGGGATCGACCCGGCCCGGCAGAAGATCCTCGTCGTCAAGGCGGCCGTCCGCTGGCGCGGCGGCTACGCGCCGATCACCAAGCATTCGATCGACGTCGACACCCCGGGTCTCGGGGGTGTCGATCTGGGCCGCTTCGCCTTCCGGCACCTCCGCCGGCCGATCTTCCCGCTCGACGCGGACGCGAGCTGGCGGCCTCCGGGGAGCGCCGCCGGGGGCCCGGTATGAGCGACTACGCCTCCCTCGGGCTGCGCCCCATAGTCAACGCCGACGCCCGCCTGACCCGCCTCGGCGGCTCTCTGATGCCGGACCCCGTGCTGCGCGCGATGGCCGCCGCGGCGCGGAGCCACGTCGACATGTTCGACCTCCAGCGGCGCGTCGGCGACCGAATGGCCGAACTGACGGGGAACGAAGGCGCCTACGTCTGCGGCGGCGCCGCCGCCGGCCTCTTCCTCGCCACCCTCGCCTGCATGACCGGGACCGACCGCGTCGCCATCGCCCGCCTCCCGGAGAGCGACGGCCTTAAGAACGAGGTGATCATCCACCGCGCCCACCGAATCCCCTACGACCCGGCGGTGCGGCTGGCGGGCGCCCGCCTGGTCGAGATCGGCAACGCCCTCCAGACCTTCCCCTGGGACTTCGAGGCGGCCGTCACGGAGCGGACCGCCGCCGTCTTCTACGTCGCGGGGGAGCACCTCGAACGCGGCGCGCTCCCGCTTGCGGAGACGGTCCGCCTCGCCCGCGCCCACGATCTGCCGGTGCTCGTCGACGCCGCGGCGCAGCTGCCGCCGCCGGAGAACCTCCGGCGCTTCACCCGGGAGCTGGGCGCCGACCTGGCGATCTTCAGCGGTGGCAAGGATCTGCGGGGGCCGCAGGCGAGCGGCCTGGTCGTCGGCCGCGCCGACCTGATCGCCGCCTGCCGTGAGAACGGCGCCCCCCACCAGCGCCTCGCCCGCCTCGCCAAGGTCGGCAAGGAGGAGGCGATGGGCCTCCTCGCCGCCGTCGAGCTCTACCTGGAAATTGACCACGCCGCCCGCCTCGCCGCCTTCGAGGCGACCGTCGCCGCCTGGGTCGCCGCCTTCGCCGGCCTCCCCGGCGTCGCCGCCCGCCGCGACTTCCCGAACGAGGCGGGCCAGCCGGTCCCCCGCCTCCTCCTCGAGCTCGACCCGGACGCGCTCGGCCTCGACGCCGGCGACGTCGCCCGCCACCTCTGGGACGGCGATCCCGCCATTGCGGTGGCGGTCGGCGGCCCGGGCAGGATCTACCTGACGCCGGACACCCTGGAGCCCGGCGAAGATTGCCTCGTCGCCGACCGCTTGGCGACAATCCTGGAGGCCGCAAACGCTCCAGCGTCGTTGCTCTAGTGGCGCGTCGCGGGTCAAGAGTTGGGTAGAGGCGGCCGGGCCTCGCGCGGGCGTCGGCGACGGCGAAGCGCCAATCGACCGCCCCGGCTTCGTCCAGTCCGTGACCCTGATCGCCGTCCAAGACGTCGCCGTGCTCGACGGCGGCAGGGTGGGAGCCGTGGGGGTGGCGAGCCTGGCGCCCGAGGGGGAGCGGGATGACTACCTGATCTTCGCCGAGGAGGGCGGCCGCCGGCTGGTCGACCACTCCGTCGACGAGTACGACCGGCCGGCGGCGGCAACCCCGTCGCCGTGCCCCGCATCGGAACAGTGTTCAGCCGGTGCGCACGGTGCCAGTTTTCGGGGTCCCGCCCACCTCCGTCGTCGCCCATCCCATCCGGGTCGAGGGTGTCATCATGACCGCCATCGACGTCGACCAGTGAGGCGCCTGCACGAGCGGACGCGGGCTCGTTCTCGACATCACGGAGACCGACGACGACGCGCGACGGGTTCCACGGGCGACTCCGTTGCCAGCTGGGATTGGGGCATGCACGTCTTCCTGGAAACCGAGCGGCTGATCCTCCGCCGATTCACCGAAGACGACGTCGACAACCTCGTCGACCTCGACGGCGATCCCGCGGTCGTGCGGTTCGTCTCGGGCGGCCCGGCGACGCCGCGCGAGGAGATCGAGCGCGAGCACATCCCGGCGTATCTCGACCACTACCGGCGCTACGAGGGGTACGGCTTCTGGGCGGCGATCGAGAAGGCCACCGGGGCGTTCCTCGGGTGGTTCCATTTCCGTCCCCACGAGGGCGCGCCGGAGGGCCAGCCGGAGCTGGGCTACCGGCTGCGCCGATCGGCCTGGGGCAAGGGTTACGGCACCGAGGGATCGCGGGCGCTGATCCGGAAGGGGTTCACCGAGCTGGGCGTCGAGCGCGTGGTGGCCTTCGCCTACGGGGAGCACCGCGCGTCGCGGCGGGTCATGGAGAAGGCGGGCATGCGGCTGGTGCGGACGTTCCGCCTGACGCCCGAGCAGCTGGCGTCGCTCGGCGTCACCGACCCCAGCCTGTTCGACGGGGACGACGTCGAGTACGCGATCACCAAGGCCGAGTGGGAACGGCAGGAAGCCGCAGCGCGAGCGCCCGGGCCTTGACGTCCGTCGGTGCGTCGCCGCGCCCGAGCCCTCCGGGGGCTGGGCCGCCAGGAAGCCCGCCGGGTCGAACCGGACGGCCCGCCCCCGCCGGCGGGGGCGGTGCTCGGGGCTCGGCGCCCCCGCCACCGGCGTCGCGCCGTCCCTGCCGCCCGCCCGGTCCCATCCCCGCGGCGTAAGCGTCAGGCCGCGCGGGGAGAGCTGTAGGGCATGCTTCGCCCCCTACCTGCCGGTGAGTTCGGTGAGGTCCCCGTCCGACAGGCGAAACGCCGCGGCGGAGACCGTTCGGCCTCCCTTCTCCGCCTCCTCGAGGAGTGCCATGGAGCGGACCAGGAGGCGGCCCTCGCGCCGCCCGATCGCCGCCCCGAGGTCGTCGCCCGCCGACACGGGGAGGGCTTTCCACCGGTCCCGGTTCTGCCGCATGCCCTCCG
>CADCWL010000179.1 GCA_902806405.1 uncultured Thermomicrobiales bacterium
AGATGGTGGCGAGCTTGGAGGTCGTGTACCGCCGCCGACCGACGGTGGCGGCGCCCTCCCCGCGCTCCGCGGGATCGGGGAAGCGATCCGGCCGGGCCAATGCCTCCGGGTGGCACCACCGAGGCGCCGGCATCCCGGTCATGCGGGCGAGCCGGTTCGCGGGGTCGTGGGTGCCACTGCCGACAAAGACGATCCGCGCGGGCACGGTGAGCCGGGGCAGCAGCAGATTGACGAGCAGGAAGTGCCCGAGGTGGTTGACGCCGAAGGTCGTCTCGTACCCGTCCGCGGTGGCGCTCGTGCCCCACATCACCTGGATGCCCGCGTTGCAGACGACCGCCCGCAGCGGCGGCAACTCGCCTCCGGCGAGGCGAACGTCCAGCGCCGCCGCGAACCGACGGACCGACGCCAACGATGCCAGGTCGAGGGTCATCCCCTCGATCCGGGGATGACCCGTTTCGGCAACAAGCCGACGCACCGCCTCGTCGGTCTTAGAGCGCGTTGCAAAACCCATCGGGTTCTCGGTGGGCGGCGATCATCGGACGCCAAACCGCGCGCCGCGACAAGCCAACTGCCGGGAATTTCCCAGGGATCAGACGCCGGCGGTGGAGTGTTGCAACGCGCTCTAAGAGCGCGTTGCAAGACCTTGCGGTGGCCCCTGCCTCGGCGTTCCGCGGCAGGTTCTACGGTGCCGGTGGCGTCGGCGCCGCGCGGGCGGCCGCGAGGAGCAGGTCGGCGAGTTGGCGCGGGGCGGTGACCATCGCGTCGTGCCCGGTCGCCAGCTCCCGGTAGCGCCACCCCGGCCCGGCGCGGGCCCGTTCGGCCATCGCCTCGCGCCAGCCCGCGGCGGGCGCCTCGACGCAGGCGACGAAGGTCTTCGGACCGGCGAACCCGGCCGCGTTGACCAGCCGGAGCGGCTGGGTGAAGGTCTTGAACGGCTGCGGCACCAGCTTCGGCCGCACCCACGCCACGTCCTCCTCGGCGGTGACGCCGAAGCCGGTGAGGTCGGCCGGGGGCGGCAGCCGCCAGCCGTCGCCCTCGGCGTCCACCAGGGCCCGCCGGGCCGCTTGTCCTTCGGGCGGAAAAAAGTCGAGCACCGCTTGGCCGTCGCCTGCCTCCGCCCCGTCGAGATAAACGAGGTGCGCGATCCGCTCAGGCACGCGATCCGCCACGCCAGTCACGACCAGCGCCCCGTAGCTGTGGCCGACCAGCACGACCCGGTCGAGGTCCTCGTACTCGAGGACGCCGAGCACGTCGCGGACGTGGGTGTCGAGGTCGATCCCGGGGTGGGCGAGGTGGGCGCGCTCGCCCAGGCCGGTGAGGGTCGGGGCGTAGGCCTCGTGGCCGGCGGCGCGCAGCAGCGGGGCCACCCGCCGCCAGCACCAGCCGCCGTGCATGGAGCCGTGGACGAGGACGAAGGCCGCCATGACGCTCCTCGCGAGACCACCGCGCACCGATTCCTGCCGTCAACGCCGCCGATGATAGCCCGCCGGGCGGCCAAGCCGAGCGGATCAAGGGCCGTCCGCGGCTTCGAGGACGCGGAGGCAGAGCAGGGCAGAAGCCAGGTGGAGCAGGCCCCGGAGCAGGTCGGCCCGCCGCTCGTAGCGCACGCCAAGGCGCCGGAAGCCGAGCAGCCAGGCGAGCGAGCGCTCGACCACCCAACGGTGCCGCCCCAGCCGCTCGGAGGAATCGATCCCCCGGCGGGCGATACGCGGCGCGATGCCGCGAGCGCGCAGGGCACGGCGCAACGCCGGATAGTCGTACCCCTTGTCGGCGTGCAGCTTGGCCGGGCGCTTCCGCGGCCGGCCGGGCCTCCCCCGCGGCCCGATGATCGGCGGGATGGCGTCGACAAGCGGCAGCAGGTGCGTCGAGTCGTGGGCGTTGGCGGCCGAGAGTCGGACCGCGAGGGGGATGCCGTTGCGGTCCACGACCAGGTGGTACTTGGATCCCGCTTTGCCGCGGTCGGTCGGGTTGGGGCCGGTGGCTTCGCCCCCCTTTTGGCCCGGACGCTGAGGCTGTCCGCGCTGGCACGGGACCAGTCCACGGCGGCCGCGTCGCCCAGCCAGTCGAGCAACCCGGCGTGCAGCTCCTCCCAGACGCCGGCCTCCTGCCAGTCGCGCAGCCGCCGCCAGCACGTCGTCCCGCTCCCGCAGCCCAACTCCTTCGGCAGGAGCCGCCACGGGCAGCCCGTGCGCAGGACGAAAACGATGCCAGCCAAGGCGGCGCGGTCGGGGATACGGGGACGGCCGCCCTTCGGCTTCGGGGGCTCCTTCGGCAAGAGGGGTGCGACGGCTTCCCAGAGGGCGTCGGGGACAAGCGGGGCGCTCATGGCGCGGAAGCGTCGGGCCAGCCGCCGGGTTTTGCAACACGCTCTAAGTGGTCCGTCCGGCAAGTGGTGGTAGGATACGGGGCCGCCGCAGGAGGTGCCCCGTGCCGAAGCTGCTGACCGTGCGCCCGCTGACCGAGGCGGAGGCGGCCGCCGTCGGCCGCCTGGCCCGGTCCCGCACCGACCCCGCCCGGGCCGTCGAGCGCGCCCGGATCGTCGAGCTGGCCCGCCGGGGCTGGCGCGTCCCGGCCATCGCGCGCGAGGTGGGCGTGAGCGAGCAGACCGCGCGGCGGTGGCTCCGGCGCTTCGGCGAGCGCGGGCTGGACGGCCTGGCCGACGCCGGCCGTTCGGGCCGGCCCCCGACGTACACCCCGGAGGAGGTCGGCGCGGTCGTCGCCGCCAGCCTGGCCCCGCCCCAGGAACTCGGCCTGCCCTTCGGCAGCTGGACGCTCGACCGCTTGGCGGCGTACCTGAACGAGGAGAAGGGCATCCCGATCAAGCGCAGCCGGATCGGGGAGATCCTGGCGGCCGAGGGGCTGCGTTGGCGGACCCAGGAGACCTGGTTCGGCGCCCGGCCCGACCCCGCCTTCGCCGAAAAAAGGGGGCGATCGTCGCCCTCTACGAGGCCCCGCCCGCGGGCAGCGTCGTGATCTGCCTCGACGAGATGGGGCCGGAGGGCGCCAAGAGCTTCCCGGGCTCGCGGCTGGTCCGCCCCGACCCGGCCGGGGCGCGGCGGGCGCGGGCCGGGCAGGAGGCCGACTATGGCCGCCGCGGGAGCGGCTACGTCTTCGGGGCCTTCCGGCCGGCGACGGGGGAGGCGCTGGCGGTGCCCTACCCGGGGCGCACCATCGCCAACTGGGTCGCCTTCCTCGACCGGGTCGACGCCTGGGTCGGGGCCGCGGCGGAGCGCGTCTACGCGGTCCTCGACAACCTCGCGACCCACCGCGCGCTCGACGTGCTGCTGTGGGCGCTGGCCCACCCCCGCTGGGAGTTCGTCTTCCAGCCCACCTACGCGGCCTACCTCAACCTGATCGAGCCGTGGTGGAAGATCCTGCGCTCGCTGGCGCTGAAGGGGCGCCGGTTCGAGTCCTGGGACGAGATGGCCGCGGCGGTCGCGGCCGCGACCGCCTACTGGAACGCCCACCGCCACCCGTTCGTCTGGGGCCGGCGGAAGCGGCGACGGCCGGCGCGCCCGACCGGCGTCGCTCGGCTCCCGTTGGCGGCCTAGACTTGCCGGACCGACCACTAAGCCGTCGGTCGAAAATCCTTGACCTCCACCTGGAGGCGACGCTGGCCGTTCCAGTGGTCGACTCCGACGGTCGCGACCAGGTCCAGACGCGGGCGCTGCACCAGCTCCCGT
>CADCWL010000180.1 GCA_902806405.1 uncultured Thermomicrobiales bacterium
GTCGGGGGGAGCCGGTGCCCGGGAATGACGGCGAGAGGGGCGGCGCGGCCTCAGCGGGACGGTGGCGGGGCGGTGGCGGCGGCGGCGAGGAGGGCGTCGGCGTCGGCGGCGGCGTCGCCGAGGTAGACGTAGGCGCGGTCGAACTCCCAGTCGGGGATGGTCTCCAGCTCGAGCTCGAGGCGGGGGCGGAGGGGGTCGATCCGTTTGGTGAGGTGGAGGTCCACAACGGAGCGGTCGTCGAAGCCGAGGGCGCGGCCGAGGGCATCCAGGGCGATCTTGAGGCCGCCGTCGAGGTCACGGCGCAGCGGCGTCTCGAAGAAGAAGGTCAGGTAGACGCCGAGGAGGGAGACGCGGAGGGCGGCCTCGGCGTCGGCGGCGACGATCCCGTCGCGGCGGGCACGCTCGACGGCCTTGAGGACGTCGCGGTTGAAGGTCTGGGCGGGCTTGGAGAGGACGCGGCGGCGGCCGACCTGGAGGTACTGGTTGTTGACGCCGGGCGGGAGGGGGAGCGTCAGGGCGAGGGCGACCGGCGGGGCGGTAAATGCGGCGGGCGGCGGCGGCGCGGCGGTTGGCATGGGGGCCTCCGGCGCGGCGGACGGGACAGGTGTACGGACACGAGTGTAGCAAGGAGCGGGGGCGGGGGCAAACGGGGAGAAGGACGGCGACGGCGCAAACCATCGGCCTGGCAGTTCGGCGTTCGCAACCCCGAGCTACGGGACGAGGCCCCGTTCAGGGGGCCGAGAATGTCGGGATCAGTGGCGAGTGCGGGTGCTACCCGACGGGATCCGCCTTGGCGCCGCTAGCGGCCTCGGTATAGACCTTGCCGCAGCCAGCGCTCGTGAGAGCATCAAGTTGCAGATCGAGGGTCTGTTCCCCGGTCGAGACCCGGCCATAACGACTATCCATATTCCCATCGTCTCAAAACCTAAAGACGAGTGCAAGTTGCAAAATGGTGATTTCGAGACGAGTTGCGAAACAGTCGTTCCTGCGTGATCCGATGCAACCGATCGGTCGCTCCCCGCCGTCCCACACAGGGCCCTTTTGCGACGAGGCCCGTTGCCGCCGCGGCGGCGACGGCGGGATCGGGGCCCGATCTCCGCGGGCCGCGCCGGCGGCGATGCCGCAGCGCACGATCGGGAGCGTGGCTTATCCTTCGCCCATGGTGGGTTTGCCAGGACAGGCGGTCGCTGGGGCGCCGCTCCTCGCGACCAAGCGCTACGCCCCCAGGTGGCGGCCCGGCCTCGTGGCGCGCCCGCGCCTGATCGCGCGCCTGGACCAGGGAGCCGCGCGCGCGCTGACCCTCGTTTCCGCGCCGGCCGGGTTCGGCAAGACCACCCTGCTCGCGGATTGGCTGACGGGGATCCCCGCGGGCGGACGGCGGGTGGCCTGGGTCTCGCTCGATCGGGGCGACAACGACCCCGCGCTCTTCTGGGCCTACGTCGTCGCCGCCCTGCAGACGATACGGTCCGGGGTTGGCGCGAGCGCCCTCTCCCTGCTGCAGTCGCCGCAGCCGCCGCCGATCGAGGCGGTCGTGACGACCCTGATCAACGAGCTGGCCGCGCTCGAGGACGACGTCGCGCTCGTCCTCGACGACTTCCACGCGATCGATGCCCAGCCGGTCCACGGCGCCATCGCCTTCCTGCTCGAGCACCTGCCGCCACGGATGCACCTGGTCATCGCCACCCGCGAAGATCCCCAGCTCCCCCTGGCACGCCTGCGCGCCCGAGACGAAATGAGCGAGCTGCGTGCCGCGGACTTGCGGTTCACCGCCTCCGAAGCCGCCGAATTTCTCAAGGGGGTGGTGGGACTGAGTCTCTCGGCCGAAGACATCGCCGTGCTGGAAGACCGCACCGAGGGCTGGATTGCCGGGCTCCAGCTGGCGGCGCTCTCGATGCGGGGGCGAGAGGACATCCCGGGGTTCGTGCGGGCGTTTGCCGGCGACCACCGGTACATCGTGGACTATCTGGTCGAGGAGGTCCTGCAGCGACAGCCCGAAGGCATCAGAAGCTTCCTCCTCCAGACCTCGATCCTCGACCGGTTGAACGGCCCGCTGTGCGATGCCGTCACGGGTCAGGACGACGGCGACGCGCGGTTGGAGGCCCTGGAGCGAGGGAACTTCTTCGTCGTTCCGTTGGACGACACGCGGCACTGGTACCGCTATCACCACCTCTTTGCCGACGTTCTCCACGTGCGCTTGATGGCGGAGCACCCCGATCGGGTGGCAACGCTGCATCGGAACGCGAGCGCGTGGTACGAGCGCCAAGGTTCCATGGGTGATGCCATTCGCCATGCCCTGGCCGCCGGGGATGCCGCGCGGGCGGCGGACCTGGTCGAGCTGGCCGTGCCGGCGATGCGCCGGGGTCGGCTGGAAGCCACCTTGCTCGGCTGGTTCCGGGCGCTCCCCGACGACCTCGTCCGCTGCAGGCCCGTGCTCAGCGTCGGGTATGCCTCGGCGTTACTGAGTAACGGCGAACTCGAAGGCGTCGAGGACCGACTGCGGGACGCCGAACGGTGGCTGGAGCCGACGGCAGCGGAAGCTGAGCGACCGGACGGCCCCTCGTCCGAGATGGTCGTCGTGGACGACGAGGAGTTTCGCCGTCTCCCGGGCGTGATCGCCGTTTCTCGTGCCGGTCGGGCCCTGGCGCTGGGCGACGTGGCCACCACCGTGACCTACGCCCAGGGGGCGCTCGACCTCGTCGATGAGGACGACCTTATCTGGCGAGGAGCGGCGTCGGCGATCCTGGGACTCGCCTCCTGGGCAAGCGGGGATCTTGCGGCGGCGTACCGGTCGTATGCCGATGGCATGGCGAGCCTGCAGCGGGCCGGAAACATCGCCGACGCGATCGCGGGCGCCATCACCTTGGCCGATATCCGGGTCGCGCAGGGCCGGCTCCGCGAGGCAATGAGCATCTACGAGCGCGCGCTGCGGCTGGCGACGGAGCAGGGCAAGCCGGTCCTGCGGGGCGCGGCGGACATGCACGTGGGCCTGAGCGCGCTCCACCGTGAGCGTGGCGATCTGGACACCGCCACCCAGCACCTGCTGACAAGCAGGGACCTGGGCGAGCACACGGGGTTTCCGCAGAATCCGTATCGCTGGCGCGTGGCGATGGCCCGCATCCGGGTGGCCCAGGGCGACCTGGACGGCGCGCTCGAGCTGCTCCACGAGGCAGAGCGCCTCTATGCAGGTGACTTCTCCCCGAACGTGCGTCCGATCGCGGCGATGACGGCCCGGGTGTGGGTCGCCCAGGGTCGGGTGGACGACGCCCTCGCCTGGGCGCGCGAGCGGGGCCTGTCCGCCGGGGACGAGCTCGGCTACCTGCGCGAGTTCGAGCACGTCACCCTGGCCAAGGTGCTCCTGGCCCGGTCTAGGGGCGACCGTGCAGACCGCTCCATCCTTGAGGCGATGGGACTCCTGGAGCGCCTCCTGAACGCGGCGGAAGCAGGGGGGAGGACGGGGAGCGTCATCGAAATCCTGGTGCTTCAGGCGCTCGCCCACCGGCTGCGGGGCGACGTCGCTGCGGCGCTTGCGCCGCTGGAGCGCGCCCTGGCGCTGGCCGAGCCGGAGGGCTACGTCCGAATCTTTGTCGACGAGGGCCCGCCCATGGCGGCCCTGCTGGAAGCGGCCGCGACACGCGGGATCGCCCCGACCTACGTCCGCCGGCTCCTGTCGGCCGGTGG
>CADCWL010000181.1 GCA_902806405.1 uncultured Thermomicrobiales bacterium
ACCTGGTGGGAGCCGGGTGCGTACGGGGCGAGCGAGGCGACGACGGAGTCGGCAATCGCCGTCGGGGTTGGTGCGGTAGGGGACGGGGTGAGCCCGGGAGAAAGGAGTCCTTGGCGATCGACGGCACCATGGTCGGTCGACGCGGGGTTGTCAAGACGGGGGAGTCTGGGCCGAGCGTTCGCCGCGGCCTGGGGCGCGGAGGGCTCGGCAAGGCCGGGCGGGCCGGACCCGGCGCGGAGCCGAAGACACCGGGCCGGACCGGTGAAGCCCCGCGGGGGCCGCGGGCGGGAGCGGCGCGGACGTTGGGCGCCGTCGGTTGCGCCCGCGGAGCGGAGGGTGGGGGTGGCAACGCGGCTCTCGTCGAGGTGGCTCGCCGTGAGGGGTTGAGTGGTAGGACCGGTGGATCGCGGGGCGCCGTCGCCGGCGACCCCGGTCGAATGGGTCGTGGGCCTACGACGAGGCGAAGTCGCAGCTGCGCCCGCCGTAGGCGAGGCACGGGATCAGTTCCTCGTGGACGAACTTGGTCACGAGGAACGCCAGGAGGAGCGCGAAGAGGACCACGAAAGGGAGGCAGCCGAGGGCGGCGCTGCCCTGGCGGCGTCGGACGACGAGCAGCGCCAGGGAGCCGACGAACCCGGCGACGGCGACGAGGAAGAGCAGCGAGAAGACCGCGGCCATGGTTCCCTCCGGTACGGTGCGCGGCGATGGGTGGGGCGTTCCGCGCGACGGGTGGTCGTGGGCGAGCGGGGGTCAGCGGCGACGGCTCAACGACTTCGGAGCGCGAGGAGGCCGGCCAGGAGCAGGGCGAGGATCGCGCCGGCCGCGGCGGCGCCGGTGACGAGCGGCAGGCCGGCGGCGATGTCGAGGGCGTAGTCCCGCTCGCGGTCGCGCTCGGCGAGGAGCCGGGTCAGGTGGCGACCGGCGAGGAGGGCGGCGAGGCCGAACGGGAGGGCGGCGAGGGCTGCGGGGATCGCCCCGGCGCGGGGTCGGCCGTCGGCGGCGACCCAGGCGGCGAGGCCCAGGGCGCCGAGGGCGGCCCAGGCGCAGAGGAAGGTTCGGGCAGCACATCGCCCGGCGCCCTCCCCGGCGATGGTGCCGTAGCCGTGCGCGCCGCCGTCGTAGACGCGGGTGGTGCCGTGGTCGAGCGATCCCAGGAGGACGAAGCCGGCGGCGAGGGCGGTGAGCGCCGCCAGCGCCACCGGCCCGCAGCCAGCGTGGAAGCTGAGGTTGCCGTCGCTGGCGCCGAGGAGCGCCTTGGGCTCGGTGAAGCCGAGGGCGTCGTTGACAGCGAGGGCGCTGACGATGCCGAGGCGGAACCGCTCGTGGATCAGCCGGTCGAAGCCGTCGGCGGCCGGCGTCGGATTGCCGCCGCTTGGCTCGGTTGCGGGTCCGGTGCCGGGGGTGGCCCACGGCCCGCCGGGGGGCCTCCCATCCGGGGCTCGGCGTGGGGCACCGTCCGCGGCGCCGGGTCGTCCCGGGGCTCCTCCCGCCGCGCCGCCGCGTCCCGTCCCGACGCCATGGTCGCCCCTCCCGCGCCTAGCCGCCGTAGCGGCGGGCGATGACGGCGCCGAAGCCGAGGTGGAGGCCACCAAAGCCGAGGGCCATCCAGGCGTCGCCCCAGGCCGGCGGGGTGGCGAGGGCGGCGGTGCCGAGGAGCATCGCGCTGCCGCCCATCAGCGGCACGACCGGGACGGAGACGGCACCGCCGGCGACGACGTCGCTGCCGTAGAGGAGGAGCCAGAGGCCGGGCAGCAGGTCGAAGCGGCCGGCGGCGAGCGCGACGGTGAGGGGGGCGCAGGCGCCGAAGGCGGGGGCGACGGCGAGGGTGAGGCGGCGGCCGGAACCGGAGGCGAGGGGGAGGCCGGCGCGGCGCGCCTTGCGGGCCGTGGCGCTCGGATCGGCGTCGGCGTCGGCAGGGCTGGCGAGGTAGAGGCCCTCGTCGATCGGCGCCACCGTACCGGGCCGCGCCGTGCCGGCCCGGATCTCGGCCGGGGTGAAGAGCGCACCGCCCCAGCGGAAGACAGGCTCGCCGGCGGCGATCGGCGCCCGGGCGATGGTGCCGTGGCCGCCCAGTGGGGAGGGACGAACCTCGACCCGGGGGTCGGACCACGATCGGGCGGGAGCGTTCATCGTCATGCGGCGATGATACCGAACGCTCTCCGCCGCCCGGGCATCTGGTCGCCGTCGATCCGTGGTCGGTCTGCGGCTGCCCCTACTGGCAAACGCTGCCGACGCAAAGCAGGCTGTTGCAACACCCTGCACCCGATGTGCAGCTACCCCCCGCGAGCCGGCAGCAGTTGGCTTCGCCGTCCACCCCGATGCCGTTGCTCAGGCAGAAGGTTGTGCCGCCGGACTGGTCGCAGATGGCGTCCGAGGTGCACATTGCCCCAGGCGGAAGCAATGAGCCGTCGCCCTGGGACCCGGCGGTACGGCAAACGCCGCCGTAGATCGAGGCACCGGAAACGCAAAGGGCTACCCCGCAACATTCTCGGTCGTCACTGCACAATCCGCCGTCGTACCGGCAGCAGTTGAGCGGGCCGTCGTCCTCGATCCCGTTCGTGTCGCAGTACCCCTGACCGCCGAAGGTGTTGGCGCATTGATCGGTGCTGGTGCAAGGCGCTCCCAAGGACAAGGGTTGCGTCGGCGCGACGGTCGATGGGTTGACGCAGGTGGAGTTGCAGCGCTCGTCTCCGTTCCCCCGGCAGAGCAGAGCGCTGGCACACTGGGCGTCGCTCCCGCAACAGCCGCCCTCGCCCGCAACGCAGGCGAGGCCGGTCACCCCGTTGTCGGCGCAGATGACTGCGGTCCCGGCATACGAACAACATTCATCGGTTCGCGTGCAGCCTTGGCCCTGGATCCGCTGCGGCGTAGGTCCCGTCGGTCCGCCTTGGGCGGCGGTACCGTGTACCCGACCGAACAACCCGACGAGTGCGCTGCCGGCATCCCCGGCTAGAAACCGGCGGCGAGACATGCGATTCGCGAGAGCTCGCGCTAGGGCATCGAACCGTTGCCCGTCCACAGGAGTTCGCTTTGCCGTCTTCCCGCGTCCCGGGCCAAGGCGGCTGCACCTTCCTTGCTTAGTAAACTCTTGTCAATCGGGCACGGGGCGTACTACCTGGACGGGCATTTGCGGGGCACGTCCCTAAGATGCCTCTGCAGTCGGTTCGTGGCAGGTCAAGGGAACCCATCGAAGGGCAAAGAGCGGACTCCCAGGGGCGAACGGACGAGATTTGCAGCCTCCTTTGCCGACCTCAGAGGCGCTGCCAGTGTGTCCGCAGACGCGGCCCAGCTGGCCGGCGTATCGCTCGGCCCTCCGACCGCTCCCGGCACTTCCGGGTCCGGGCTATAGTCTGCGGGCGTGGCCGGGGCGGTCGCGGCCGGGGCGGCCGCGGCACCCGGCGTCGGTACGGGATCGCCGGTGGACATCGTCACCTTCCTCGTCATCGCCCTGGTCTTCGTCGCGGTCGTCGGCGGGACGGTGGCGGTTGTCGCCCGGGGTGCCGGGCTGTGGTCGCCGCCGGCGTTGCCGGGGTGGGCCTCGGCGCGCCGGCCGCGGAACGGTCTCCTCGCGGCGCGGAGGGGGGCGCGGGGGGCGACGCCGGACCGGAAGGGGCCTGCCGACGGTGCGG
>CADCWL010000182.1 GCA_902806405.1 uncultured Thermomicrobiales bacterium
GGCGGCGTCGGCTCCCTGACGAGCTACCACGTCCACGTGGTGTCGAGCACCGACCTGCCGCCGGAGAACGCCTTCGTCCGGGGCGACGGGCCGTTCGACATCCTGGCGATCACGGGGCACGTCCTCGGCGGGCGGGTCCACGCCCACCTGACCTTCTCCAACACGGAACTGGCGATGGGCGGGCACCTGGAGCCGGGCTGCCGGGTGCTGACCTTCGCGATCGTGACCCTGGCCGAGCTGCTCGACACCGACCTGGCCCGGTGGGACCGGGTCGGCGCCTTCGCCGACGTCGGCTGAGGGGCGCCGCACCGGAGGGCGCGGCCGCCCGAACCCGTGCGGGCGCCCTGCGACCCGATCCCGCTTCGTGCGGACCGCCGCACGCCGCCCCCCCGGCCCACGCCGATCCCACGGCCCCCGGGTCAGATTGACCGGTCCGGCGCCCGGCCGGCGTCACCCCCCCTCGGTCGGAGGTAGCGCGCGATGGAGCAGACGAACCCGACCCCGGTGCCGGCGTGGCCCGCCAGCGCCGCCGTCGTCGGCGCCGGCACGATGGGCCTCGGCATCGCCGAGAGCCTCGCCACCGCCGGCGTCCCCGTCCGGCTCGCCGAGGAGACCGCCGAGCTTGGGCGCGCCGCCCGGGAGCGACTGCTGGCGCGGGTCCGCGGGCACGTCGCGGCCGGCCTGCTCCCCCCGGAGGCGCTCGACCGGGCCGGGGCGGTGGAGGCCGCCGACGCCGCGACCGCCGCCCGCGGCGTCGACCTCGTGATCGAGGCGGTGCCGGAGCGGCTCGACCTGAAGCGGGACGTCCTCGCCGCCGTCGCCGCCGCCGCCCCGCCGGAGGCGGTCGTCGCCACCAACACCTCCTCGTTCCCGATCGACGACCTCGCCGCCGCCGTCGCCCGCCCGGAACGGTTCCTCGGCACGCACTGGTTCAACCCGCCGGAGTGGACGCCCGGCGTCGAGGTCATCCCCGGCGCCGCCACCGACCCCCGCATCGTCGACCGCGTGGTGGCGTTCCTGGCGGCCATCGGCAAGCGCCCGGCCGTCGTCCGCAGCGGCCCCGGCTTCGTCGCCAACCGCATCCAGAACGCGCTCTTCCTGGAGGCGGTCGCCTGCGTCGAGGAGGGCCTCGCCTCGCCGCGGGAGGTGGACGAGATCGTCCGCGGCACCTTCGGCTTCCGGCTCCCCTTCTTCGGGCCGTTCCAGATCGCCGACATGGCCGGCCTGGACGTCTACGCCGACGTCCTGGCGACCCTCGAGCGGGGGTTGGGCGACCCGTTCCGCGTCCCCGCCCTGCTGCGGTCGCTGGTCGAGGGCGGGCGCATCGGCACCAAGAGCGGGGCGGGGTTCTACGCCTACACCGCCGAGGAGCGGGAGCAGCTGCTGGGCGAGCGCGACCGGCGCTACGCCGCCCTCGCCGCCCTGCTGGCCGGCCTGCCGCCGATCACCCCGCCCCCGGAGGGAGAGGGCCGGTAGGGGCCGGGCCGGACGGGGCACCGGGGCACCCAACGGAAGCCGCCTCCCTCGCCGACCGGGCGGAGGTTGACCCGTCGCACCGATCCCCCTTGAACTCGCGATCTCCGTCTCGACGGGGCGCGTCCGTCGGACCCCGCCCCCGGCCGGGAACGCGCGGGCGGCCCCGGTCCGGGGCGGGAACCGATCATCCGGCGGCCCGCGCCACCCCAGCCGGCGCGGCCGATGTCACGTTTCCGACCGCCCGTTGCGTCTCCTATCCGGGACGAGCCACGAGGTGGAGGCCGGCGCATGACCGATCAAGCAACCCGGGTGGAGGCGTTCGAGGCCCACCGCCCGCTCCTCCGCTCGGTCGCCTACCGACTGCTCGGCAGTCTGGCGGAGGCCGAGGACGTGGTGCAGGAGGCCTGGCTGCGCTGGGACCGCACCGATCGGGACGAGATCGAGGACGCGCGCGCGTTCCTGGTGCGGGTCACGACGCGGCTCGCCATCGACCGCCTGCGCCGCCTCAAGGCGGGGCGCGAGGCGTACGTCGGGCCGTGGCTGCCGGAGCCGGTCCTGGCCGAGGGCGACGCCAGCGAGGCGGTGGAGCTGGCGGAGTCGGTCTCGCTGGCGCTGCTGGTGGTGCTGGAGACGCTGTCGCCGCTGGAGCGGGCGGTCTTCGTGCTGCGCGAGGCGTTCGGCTACTCCCACGCCGGGATCGGCGAGATCATCGGCCGCAACGAGGCGGCGGTGCGCCAGCTGGCGCGCCGGGCGCGCGACCACGTGCAGCAGCGACGGCCGCGCTTCGACGCCGACCAGGCGACGCGGCGGCGCGTGACGGAGCAGTTCCTGGCGGCGTGCAACAACGGCGACGTCGCTGCCCTGATGGCGATCCTGGCGCCCGGCGTGACCCTCTACGCCGACAGCGGCGGGCGGGTGCGCGCGCCGCGGCGGCCGATCGTCGGCGCCGACAGGGTGGCGCGCTTCTTCCTCTCCATCTGGAAGACACCGTACCAAGAATGGGCCGGCGTGGCGGAGGGGCCCGATCTGCGGCTGGAGGTGGCCCGGGTCAACGACGGACCGGCCATCCTCGGCACCGCCGCCGGGCGGCCGATCGGGGTCCTCACGCTCGACGTGGCGGACGGGGTTGTGCAGGCGCTTCGGTTCGTCGCCAACCCGGACAAGCTCTCCGGCCTGAGCCGTAGCGCACCGGCGTCACCCGGCGAGTCCTGACGGGGCGCTCCGCGCCGTCGCGGCGGCCGGGCGCGTCGTCGCGGTGGTGGCGACGCGATCGAACCGCCATCCCGACCGACGGGACGCCCGGCGGGCCCTCGCGGGACCGACGACGGCGGGACGCGCCGCCCTCCCGGCACGACACCCGTCCCCGCCGGCAGGGACACCGGGGCACCGTCCGCCCGCCATGTCACGCTCGGCACCCCCGGCTGCGTCGTAGGGGGTGAACGGGCCCTCGGGTGGGGGCCCGGCCGCCAGCGAAAGGACGACGCGGATGCACGTGCAGATGGAACGGCTGCGGCAGGCCGACCCGGCCAACGTGGAGCGGGCGATGCGGGCGATGCTCGGCCTGGCCGGCTACCAGGGGCGCCCCGGCCTGGAGCCCACGTTGCTCGATCTGGTGAAGCTCCGGGCGTCCCAGATCAACGGCTGCGCCTACTGCCTGGACATGCACACCAAAGACGCCCGGGCGCGCGGGGAGAGCGAGCAGCGGATCTACCTGCTCGACGCCTGGCGCGAGAGCCCGTTCTACAGCGAGCGCGAACGGGCGGCTCTGGCCTGGACGGAGGCGGTGACCCTGGTGGCCGAGACCCGCGTCCCGGACGCGGTCTACGAGGAGGTCCGGCGGCAGTTCGGCGACGACGAGCTGCTGGCGCTGACGATGGCCGTGGTCACGATCAACGCCTTCAACCGCCTGAACGTGACCCTGCGGACGGTGCCCGGCGGCTACCAACCGGGCCTCTTCGACGGGGCGGCGGCCCGCGAGGTGGCGCTGGCCGCCGGCGATTGAGGGCGCAACGCGGATCGCCTCACGGCCTCGCGTCCACCGCGGCCACGCCCGGCGTCGGGTCCGGGCGTGGCCGCCGCCCCGCCCGTCGCGTCCGGCGCG
>CADCWL010000183.1 GCA_902806405.1 uncultured Thermomicrobiales bacterium
TGTAGCGGCTACCGCGGTAGATCGCGTCGCGGAACGGCAGGAACCGGTCGCACGCGCCGAGCGTCAGCGCGGCGATCTGCTCCTCCGACCGCCGGCCGGCCACGACCTGCTCCGCGCTCATCCCCCACTGTCGATGCATCATCGCCGCGAAGTCTGTCAGCGGCTGGGCGGGGTCCGGGTGGTCGCCGAAGATGAGCGCGATCTCCGGGGTTCTGCCCGCCCGGGCCAGCAACGCGGCCGTGCCCCCGCACGAGAGGGCGATGTCGTCGTAGTGCGGCGATAGGAAAATGTGGCGGGTCGGTCGGGCCAGGTCGGTCGTCGAGATCATCTGCACGTCGCGCTCCTGCACGGGGAACCTATCGCTATCGACCACGGACCCGGTCGTCGCCGACCCGGCGGGTGACGCGGACGCCGTCCAGAAACTCAAGCGTCGCCTGTGCAAACTTCCGGCTCGTCCCGACGGCGTCCCGGTAGTCCGCGAGCGTTATCTTGCCATGCCGCTCGATGTGAGCCAGGACAAGCGTCTTGATCGCGTCCAGCGTCTCTGGTCGGTAGACGATCCCGTCGCCGACCTCGACGAGCTCGCCCCGCTCCACCAGCCCGACGAGTGCCTCCTTCGAGAGACCCGCCTCTGCTGGGCCGGGCGGCGCGTACGGTGACGCGTCCACCAGCTCGAGGTACCGGGCGGCGGCGGCTCGTTGCACGGCGGGCAGCTCGATCACGAACGCCGGGCGACGGACGGTCCGTTCCTCGTCGACGAGGATGCCCTGCTGAGCCGCGAGCGACATCGACGCATCGAAGGCGCCGCTCCCTCCAGTTAGCTTGAGGCGGCTGCGCAGCTCCTCGCGCGGCATCCCGCGCCGAAGCGGGTTCGTGCGGTGAAACTCCTCGATCATGGCCGCCATACGATCACCGAGCGCATCCCATGCCGGGCGCGTGACGAGGTGCGTCGCTCCCGCGGCCAGCAGATCCCCCGCCTCCGTCGCCAGTTCGAACGCCTCGCTCAACACTGCGGTGGACAACGCCGGCAGCGCGTGAGCCACCTCGTCCCGTGTCTTCAGCTGCAGGCCGAGCGCCGAGAGGACCAGCTCGCGGGGCGTCCCCGCGGCCAATGTCTTTAGGCGCTCGGCGACACCTGTTTCGGTTCGACGATGCCGTCGCGGTTGCGGGTCAATGACGGTCCCGCCCCCGATGGTGGCACTGGGCGTCGGCCGCCGGATCACCAGGCGATCCCCGCGCAGCACCGCGACCGGCGCATCGAAGTGCAGCTGCGCCCACCCATGCTCACCGGGTCGAAGCACATCGCGCTCGATGAGCGCCACCCGCGCCCCGACCTCGGTGCTCCCGGAGAAGACATCGACGCGCGCCTGCGTCTCAAGGTCGAGCGGTGCGTTCGCTAGAAGTTCGATCCGAACGTCGACCATCCGCGTGACCGGCACCGCACCGGGGAGCGCAACGACGTCCCCGCGTCGCACCTGCTCCATGGTGACGCCCTGAAGGTTGACCGCGACCCGCTGACCGGCGGACGCACGCTCTACCACCGTGCCGTGAGTCTGTAGCCCACGAATGCGTCCCCGATGCCCGGCCGGACAAATCTCAACCTCCATCCCGACCGTCAAAGCGCCATCGATCAGCGTCCCGGTCACGACGGTGCCGAATCCGGCCATCGTGAAGACCCGGTCCACCGGCAGCCGGGGCTTGCCGCCCTGGTCCCGCGCCGGCAGGTCCGAGAGCGACCGGTCCAGGGCCGACCTCAGTTCGTCCAGGCCGGACCCGGCCGCGGCCGACACTGGGACCACCTCCGCCGCCGCGAGTGTCGAGCCGGCGAGCCGCTCGCGCAACTCCTCCGCGACGTAGTCGGCCCAATCGGGCTCGACCAGGTCGCTCTTGGTGAGCGCGACGACCCCTCGCTCCACGCCGAGCAGCGTCAGGATGTCGAGATGCTCGATCGTCTGCGGCATCGGCCCCTCATCGGCGGCAACCACCAGCACCGCGGCGTCGATCCCGCCGACCCCCGCCAGCATGGTCTTGATGAATCGCTCGTGCCCCGGCACGTCGACGACCCCGACCTCCCGTCCCGCCGGTGTGGTCAGGTGCGCGAACCCTAGGTCGATCGTCATCCCGCGGAGCTTCTCCTCCGCCAACCGGTCCGGGTCGGTCCCCGTCAACGCCCTGACGAGCGTGGACTTGCCATGATCGATGTGCCCCGCCGTCCCCACCACATATGACCGCATAGGGGAAGGTTACTCGCGTCTCCTTCGAGGAGGCGGGCCGCTCGCTCGTTATCCCCTCTCCCGATCCCGTGAGAGGGGCCGGGGGTGACGACGACAGCGCCTAGCTAAACCAGCACTCCGTCCTCGACCACCACCTCCCGGATTGCCCTCGCCTTGCGGCTGATCGACGCCAGCTCCGCCGGGGTGATCGTCTGCGCCGCGTCGCACTTCGCCGTCTCCGGCGCCGGATGGACCTCCACGATGAGCCCGTCCGCGCCGGCCGCGATGCCCGCCAGCGCCATCGATGCCACCAGCGACCGCTTGCCCGTGCCGTGGCTCGGGTCCACCACCACCGGCAGGTGTGTCAGCTCCTTGGCTGCCGGCACCGCGTTCAGATCCAGGGTGAACCGGAACGCCGGGTCGAACGCCCGGATCCCCCGTTCGCACAGCACCACGTTCGGGTTGCCCGAGGCGAGGATGTATTCCGCCGCCATCAGCCACTCCTCGACCGTTGCCTGGAACCCCCGCTTGAGCAGGACCGGTCTGCCGATGGTCCCGACCTTCCGAAGCAGCGGGTAGTTCTGCATGTTCCGGGAGCCGACCTGGAGCATGTCCGCGTAGTGCGCCACCATCTCGACCTGGTCCGGCTCCATCACCTCGGTCACCACCGGCATCCCGGTCTCCTCACGAGCCTCGGCCAGGTGCTGGAGTCCGAGCTCGCCCAGGCCCTGGAAGGCGTACGGCGACGTCCGCGGCTTGAACGCGCCACCTCGCAGGATCGTCGCCCCCGCCTCCCGGACAGCACGCGCGACCGCCAGCGTCTCCTCCCGACCCTCGACCACGCACGGCCCCGCCATCACGACCGGCTCGTCGCCGCCGACCGCAACATCGCCGACCATCACGACGCTGCGCTCCCGGGCGAGCTTGCTCACGTGCATGTACGCCTTGTGCTTGTCGAAGCTGGCCCGGACCCCTGGCAGCTCGAGGACGTCGGCCGGCAGATCACCCTCCACCACGACCACGGCGGTGCCGTCGTCGTACCGAAGCGCGTTCGCTGGGCTCCCCATCAGCGCGGCGGCGGCGTTGATGGCTTCACGGGTGGACTGCGGCGTGCCTGCTTCGAGCGTGACGATCATCGCGGGTCTCCCTCTGCTGGTGGATCTGTTGCCCGCCCCGGTGGCCGATCGACCGGGGCAACAAAAAACCGAGGCGGTTTCTGCCTCGGTGCCCGGTCGATGCTGGTTTCGGTTGAAGCGGTCGGCTACTGCGAAGTCGTCGCGTGCACCGTCCGCCCCACCAGCATCGCCGGGGAGGCGTAGGCGTACGTAAACCAGA
>CADCWL010000184.1 GCA_902806405.1 uncultured Thermomicrobiales bacterium
CGCCTTCCCCCTCGAGGACCCGGGTGCGCTCGAGCTCGAGGTGCTCGGGACCGAGGTGGTCGAAGAGGCGGCGCCCCTGGCCGAGGAGCACCGGGACGAGGTGGATCTCGAGCTCCTCCAGGACGCCGGCGGCGAGCGCGAGCTGCGCGGTTCCGGCGCCGTGGACCAGCACGTTCTTGGCGCCCGCGGCCCGCTTGGCCCGAGCCATCGCGGTCCCGACGTCGCTCACGTAGGTGACCAGCGGCCACCGCCCGAGTTCGCCGTCGGGCTCGTGGCGGCTGAGGACGAAGATCGGCACGCCGTCGTGGTGGTCGCCGCCCCAGCCGCCCGCCGGCTCGAAGGTCCCCCGGCCGGCCACGACCGCTCCGGTGGCCATGAACTCGTCGAAGACCTGGCCGTTGACGCCCTCCGGACGGCGGACTTTCTGGTTAGCGACGTCGGCACCCGTCAAGAACCACTCGTGGAGGCGGTGCCCGCCGTCGCCAAGCCCGTTGCCAGGCCCCTCGTTCGGCCCGGCGATGAACCCGTCGAGGGACACGGACATGTAGAGAACAGTTGCTGACACGCTGTCTCCGTTCCTGGTCTGTGCTCGTTGCGCGGACCGCTGGCTCTTCTGGGAGGGCGGGGAACGAGAGGCCAGCGACGATCAAAGGACCGCGCTCGATGCCCGCAGCCACGGCTCGAGAAGCGATTGGGCCGTGACGTCCCGTTAGTTCACGTGCTCCGTGTCGGCCGTGGCCGCTCCGTACCGCGGGCGCCCGGCCGTACGGTAGACCTGGAGCGTCACCCCGCCGGCGGTGGCGCGCGACTCTACCAACTCGAGTGCCAGGTCCGGGCCGGTGTCGGGGAAGAGCCGCGTGCCCTGGCCGACGACCACGGGGTAGGTGAGCAGGGTGATCTCGTCGACGAGGTCGTTGTCGAGCAGCAACCGGACCAGGCTGAGGCTCCCGACCACCTGCAGCTCGCCCCCCGGCTTGGCTTTCAGCTCGCCGACGGCGGCCACGACGTCTCCGGCGAGGACGGTCGTGCCCGCCCATTGCGGGTCGGTGAGCGTGGTCGATGCCACGTACTTGGGCCGGGTGTTCAAGGCCACGGCGATGGGGTCGTCGGAATCGGCCATCGCTCCCCAATAGCCGGCGAAGACCTCGTAGGTCCACCGGCCGAACAGGAAGGCGTCGGCGCGCTGGTAGACCTGGCCGATCAAGGCCGCGGTCTCGCTACCGAAGTGCGGCATGGCCCATCCGCCGCGCTCGAACCCGTCCCTGCGGTCCTCCTCCGGCCCGCCAAGCCCCTGCATCACGCCGTCGACGGAGACGTTCGTGTTGGTCGTCAGTTTCATGGTCGCGGTTCCTTTCACGTCGGCTTGATCGTCGTGCGGTCGGTACGGACAGCCGCACCGATCTCGTCGGTCGTGGCACGGTCCGAGCTGCGGGCTCACGCCGTGCCGCCCCCGAACAAGGGCCGCACGTCGGCGACGTCGTACTCGGCGACCGAGACCGAGGGCATCGCCGCGCCGTGCTCGAAGGGGGGGCCGCTGCTGCGGAAGGTCTCGTGGGTTGCTTACGACTCCCAGCGCTCGAAGATGGTGACGCGGCCGGGGTCGATCCGGTCGGCGGTGATGGCGACGTTGAGGCAGCCAGCTGCCCCGCGTGCCTGTTCGACGACGATCACGTTCCCCGCGAGGTAGGACTCGCGCTGCTGGGGCTCGACGGTGACGTGTCCGGCAACGATGACCATGGGTGTGACCTGCTTCTGCCGCCTTCGCGGGGGACCGTCCGAGGTCGCGTGTCCAGGCTCGCGGGCTGTCCTTGCCGGTTGGCCGGTCCGCGACCAGGGGCTCCCGGCCGTCCAGGACGCGGTGGTCGACCAGGTCCAGGTAGTCGGACGCCCTGTTCGCGAGGGCCGGCTCGCGGCCGACTTCCCCGGCGAACAGGGGGAACGTCAGCAGGCGGAGCCTGTCGACCACCCCGGCGGCGATGAGCAGTTGGGCCACCGAGAAGCTCTCGATGGGCCGTAGAGAAGATTGCGGGCTTGGCCCCACGGCAGCGCCGGGGATCCGTCGCGGTCGAGGTTTTTCACCGCGATCGGCTCGCGCTCGGCCATCGAATCACCTCCGGGCGTCGTCCAGGTGCGGGTCACGCCCGGCCAGGCCGGTCTCGGCGCCGCACGGCAACGACGGGTGACCGCGCGGGATCCGCCCGCCTGCGCCGCCGGTACCCCGTTAGCCTGTCGGCTGGAGCACCGATCGGCGTGGAACCCCGCCGGCCGGCCGCCGCCCACGGGTGCGGCCGTAGGCCACGAACGCCGCCACCAGCCCGAACGCCAGCGGCATCGCCGCCGAGGCGCCCCCGCCGATCGCCAGCGTGGTGACCGTCGCCCCGGCCATGATCACCGCCAGGCCGGCCGCGGCGAGCGGGGTCAGCCCATGGCGGACGCGCAGCAGCCCCGGCAGGATGAGACCGACCGCGCCGAGCAACTCGCAGACGCCGATGAAGCGGATGAACCACGCCGGGAACGGGTACCACGCGGTCAGCGTCTCGTCCGGCGTGACCAGCTTGGTCGCCCCAGCGAACAGGAACGCCAGCGCCAGCAACACCTGAGCGACCCACATTGCGTACTTCACGCTGGACCTCCTCCTCAGCCTCGCGCCACGGCTCCGCCCCGTGGCACCTTGTAATCGTTCGGAGGGGACCAGAATCGACAGGCGCCGGCGTCTTGGGCAAGGGCAGCGGCGCGGGGCGCAGCGCTCACCTCGGGTGCGGGCGCACGGCCGCCCGGACCCGAGGGTGCGGTAGAGCGTGGCGCACCCTGATGGCAACCCTGCACATCCTCCGTCGGGGCACCGGCTCAGGGTGCAGAAGATCCTAGCCGGGCAAGCCGGCTACGCGGCCACCACGTACGGGAACCGGCCGCTGCGCGTGTCGGCGAACTCCCGGGGTGACAGCCCCGTGGCTACCGCCGCGTTCATGACGAGCGAGAACATCGCCTCGGGGGCGTTGTCGGCCAGCGCGCGCCCGTTGTGCTCGACGAACCCGAAGGTGGCAGGCGTGCCGGTCCGGTAGGGCAGCACGTCGGGGAGCAGGCGCTGGGCGACGGCCGCGCCGTGGGCCGCCGGATCCGCGGCCGTGCCATTGGCGGCGACGAGCCCCGCGACGAGCCCCGCAATGCGCTCCCGCTCGCCGCGCACCTCCTCGGCGGGGGAGGTCGTGCCGGCGTCGCTGGCGGACGCGCTGGCGTCGGGGCGGAAGATCGGCCAGATCATCGGACGGCCCGCCCGGTTGATCTGCCGCCAGCCGCCCGCGTCCGTGGCCAGCTTCGTGGCACTCCAGACACCGATGCGCCGGTCGCGGCCCAGGCGCGGATCCTGGTCGGCGACCTCCAGCACGATCGCGTGGATGGTCGAGCCGGCGAAGCTGCTCTCTGCCACCTGCGGGCTCCACCCCGCCGGGTCGGGCCTGGCACCGTGCGCAACCGCGGCGTTGATCGCGCGGACCTGCCGCACGTCGACGTAGAACGGGTCGCGGGCGCGGCCCGCCCACAGCCGCAGCCCGGCCGGGCCGGCGATCGGACTGTTGGTGCGTCCCTGGGCGAGCAACTCGCCGGTCGCGGCGTCGTCGCGGGCGTCGGGACCGGTGAGGAGGTGGAGGGCGAGGCGCTGCTCGCCCGCCTCGTCGGGCTCTCCGAAGGTCACCCGATAGGCAAGCGCCTCGAGCTCCGCGCCGTCCAGGTGGATCTTGATCTCGTAGCGCCCCTCGGGATGGAAGCCCGGCCGCGCGTCGCGGCCGGACAGCGAGCTGTTGACGTTCATGACGAACACGGTGCCCGCCTCACCGCGGAACACGTAATGGTCGGTGAGGTCGAGCCGGGGGTCCTGGCGCGCGAGCGGGGAATCCAGGTGATGCGACATGGGGTCCTCCTCTGACTCCTCTGATGAGGTTTGTGCCGATCACGGTCGTTGTCTCTCGTGCTCACCTCCTTCCCGGCCGCTCTGGCCACGGAGGCCGGGGAGCATCCCCGATCCCCTTCGTTTCGGTGACCTCATGTTCTCCGGCCGTTTTGCCGGCCGCGGAGCCGTCACCGGCCGTGATTCGGCGCGGGGGGCAGGGGCGGCGCGAGGAGCAGCCCGTCGGGATCGACGGCGGCGCGGGTGCGCGCGACCCGCGCCAGCGCGGCGGCGGGCAGGCAGGTCTCCAGCACGTACCAGCGCTCGGCGAAGCTGGCGAAGCGCGTGCCGGTCGCCCACGGCCGCATCGCGCCGAGGTAGCGGTCGAGGGACGCGTGGAGCGAAGGCGCCGGGGCCGGCGCGTCGGGGACGCCGGCGCCGAGGAGCGGAAAGCGGCCCTCGTGGTGGCCGCGGACGCCTGTGCCCACCAGGGGCGCGGCGAGCGCGCCCCTGGACCGGCGCAGCTTGGCGGCGAGCAGCGGGGAGCCCAAGTCCGGGCCCGCGACGCGCATGAAGGACTCGATCGCCCCGTTGTCGAAATCATCGAGCAGGACCCCGTCGCCGATCGCCGGGATGGGCTGCTCCGGATCGACCGTGGCGTCTAGCACCGTCATCGTCTCGTCCCTTTCGGATCGGTCTTCGTCCGCGGTCCGTCGCCGACACGCTCGTTGGGCTCGCTTGGTTCCGGGCCGCACGACCGTGCCCTAGGACCAAGAAGCGTCTTCCCAGGTCGGTTCCCCTTCGGGTACGGCCGGACAGTCGGCGGGCGCTACGGGCGCCTCCCCCATCGCGGGGTGTTCGTCCGTTGCCCGGGCGGGTTGGGCGGGGTGGAGAACGACGGTCAGCACGACGGACGGGGCGGGCCGCTGGTTCTCGAGGGGCATTGGGGTCTCCGTTTCGTCTCCTTGGTTGTCGATCAAGCACCTCGGGGGTAGAGGGCGACCGGTGGTGCAGGGTAGGGGGCGGGCATCACCGGCGTGTCGCCGGTACGTCGGGGAGATGCGGCGGCGTCCCGAACTTCGGACCCGTTGGACCGACCGGGGGCGCCGTCGCGAACGACCGCTTTGAACTGACGTCAGGACTGGGCGGCGACGGTCGAGGCCGGTGCCGCCTCGGGGCCGCGGCACCGCTTCGCCCCTCGGCCTAGCCCGCGAAACGGTCCGCCGTCCGCTGCCCGGGATTCCCCGGGATTCGAGATTAGGCGGCCTCGGCGGCCGGCCGGGCCCGGCCGACGGCGGCGAGCGCCTTCGTGATCTGATCGACGACCGCCTGGGGCCGGGAGACCATGATCACGTGCGAGCCCTCGGCCTCGATGACGTCGGCCTCGGCTCGCCGGGCCATCGCGCGGACCACGTCGCTGCCGACCGCCTTGTCGCCGGTGGGCACAACCGCCCAGGAGGGCAGGGTCTTCCAGGCGGCGGCCCTGGTCCCCTCGGCGAAGCAGACCTGCGCGATCGGGCGCTGGGCGGCCGCCATCACTGCCGCGTCCTCCGGCGGGACGTCGGCAGCGAACACGTCGCGGAACCGGTCGGCGGCGATGGCGTACTCGACCGCCGTCTCCAGGCCGTTGCCGGTCGGGAACGTGAGTTCGACCAGGGCGGGGGCGATGACGCTGTCGCGGGAATCGGCCAAGATCTGGAGCAGGGTCTCGCCCTCATCCGGGGCGAAGGCGGCGACGTAGACAAGGCCGACGACGTTCGGCCGGCCGGCGCAAGCGTTGGTGATCACGGCACCGCCGTAGGAGTGCCCGACGGCGAGGACGGGGCCGGGGACCTGCGCGATCGCGCTAGCCACGTAGGCGGCGTCGTGGGCGACGCCGCGGAGCGGGTTCGAAACGGCCATGACCGGCACCCCGTCTCTCCGGAGGCGGTCGATCACGCCGTTCCAGCCGGAAGCGTCGGCGAAGGCGCCGTGCACGAGGATGACGGTCGGGAATTCGTTAGCGGCGGGGGTGGCGTCGGTCATGGGGGTTCCTTCCTGCGCGGCGGCAAACGGTCGAGCGGTGACGGATGCGGCGGCAAAGGCGGCGGCCGCGCCGACCATCCCCCGGAGGACGGACCGGCGGGAGGCCGCTTCGCCAAGGTGCCGGGGGGGTCGGATCGGGGATTGCTGATCCATGCTTGCTCCCTTTCTCGCGAAGACGCGACGGACGGCGGGTCGGTAATCCCGATCTAGGCGTCTGTCAGGCCGCTTCGTGCGGTCGGTCGACCCGGGGTTCCCGAATCGGCGCACCAAGGGAACGACCGGTGACGCCACCGTTCTCCCCTCCGTGGGCCCACCGGACCGCGCAGGGGGCGCGGGAACGACGCATCGGCGACGCCCCGCTCACGTGCTTCCGCCGGCCATGTCGCTTGACTCTGGCCCGGATGGGCGCCGGAGTCCGTTTCTCCCGCGCCCAGTGCGCGGTCCGGCGGCGCTCTGCCGCCCGCCGTTCGGGAGCCGTTAGCCGCGGGCGCGCTCGTAGCGCCGGTTGACGGCGTCCCAATCGACGGTGTTCCACCAGGCCGCGAGGTAGTCGGCCCGCTTGTTCTGGTACTTCAGGTAGTAGGCGTGCTCCCAGACGTCGACACCCAGGAGCGGCGTCCCGGGCACCTCGACCAGGCCGGTCATGAGCGGGCTGTCCTGGTTCGGCGTGGAGGTCACCGCCAGCTGCCCGTCCTCGCCCATCACCAGCCAAGACCACCCCGAGCCGAAGCGCTTCAGGCCGGCGTCGTTGACCGCTTCCCGCAGCGCGGCGGCGTCGCCGAAGGCGGCGGCGATCGCCGTCGCCACGGCGCCGGTGGGATCCCCCCCGCCGCCCGGCCCCATGACCTCCCAGAACATGGTGTGGTTGACGTGCCCGCCGCCGTTGTTGCGGACGGTGGCCCGCTTCTCCTCGGGCACCCGGTCGAGGTTCCGGATCAGCTCCTCGGGGCTCATCGACTCGAGCTCCGCCACCCCCGCGACAGCGGCGTTGAGGTTCTTGACGTAGGCGGCGTGGTGGCGGTCGTGGTGGATCCGCATCGTCTCGGCGTCGATGTGCGGTTCGAGGGCCGCGACGTCGTACGGCAGCGGCGGCAGGGTGAAGGGGCCGTCGCCGGTGTCGGGGGTGGCCTGCGCCGCGCGGGGGCCGGCCGCGGGGGCCGCCCCCTGACGAGCGCCGGCTGGGCGCCAGGCCGCGGCGCCCAGCCCAATGCCGACGCCGGCGGCGGCCATGCCGCCGAGGATGCTCCGTCGGGTTCGCGTTTGCTCAAAGGTCATCACGGTTGCCTCCTCTGTCGATTCGTCGCGTCGTTGGTTCCGCGGTTGGACCGCATGCCTTGCCGGTGTCGCGTCCGTGTGCGCTCCCTCCTCAAGCTCGGGCCGCCGCGGCGCACCCCGGATGGGGGCCATGGGCGTGGCCTCGTACGTTTCCGGACCGGGTCCCGCCGTCCGCCAACCTTCGTTCGCGGGGTAGGGGCGGGGCTCGCCGCGCCCCTACCGGTTGCCACGATTCAGCCTTGATCCCGCTCGACCTCGTACGGCAGGCTGAGGTCGCCCGAGAGCACGCCGTAGACGTCCTGGACGCCGAGCGTCGGGCGCGACGGGTCGGAGGTGTTGACGACCAGCGCGGCCGTCACCGCGTCGAAGGAGAAGGCGGTTTCGCCGCCGACGCGGGGCGCCGGGACCACCACCCGCACCCCGTCCGCCGCTAGGTCGACCGGGAAGCCGGGCGAGTCGAGGTAGAGCGGGACGGGCGCGTTCGTCGGCGGCAGGATCTCCGCGTCGACGTCGACCACTTCCTTGACCGCCAGCCCGCCGGGCGCCCGGGCGTCCTCGACCAGCAGGACCCAGTGGGCGTGCCACAGCTCGCCGTCGTTGGCGTAATCGCCGTCGGCGCTCTCGTCCCAGAGCGGGGTGTCGTCGAAGTCGGGGTGCGAGGTGACGGCCAGGGCGACCATCCCCTCGGTGCCGGAGAAGCCGATCGCCGCCGCGGGCAGCGTCGTCGGGACGACGTAGCCGAGCACGGGCGCGCCGTCGAAGGAGCCGTGCGGGGTCGGGGTCGTCGCGCCGGCCTCGCCGGCGATCCGCAGATCGAAGACCAGGAGGTTCAGGTCCTCCTGGTAGCGAACGGCGGCGTCCGTGATCTCGAGGTCGGGGGTTCGCGGCGGGAGGTCCGGTTTCGGGGTTTGGGCGGCGCTCGTCAGCGTCGCGGCGAGCGCGGCGACCAAGGCGGTCGCGCCGAGCCCGCTCGAGGCGAGCCGGGCGGCGCGCCGTCGAACCGCTCGTCGGTCGCGGTCGAAGTTCCGGTGCTGGTCGGCCATTGTCGGCTCCTTCCGGTGTCGTCGCTGTCGTCCCAATCATTCGCCTGGGACGAGTCCTGGAATCGCGGCGAGGAGGCGCGTGTCGAGTCAGACCGTCGGATCGGGCGCGGGCGCGCCACGGGCGGTCACCGCGTGACCGGCCCGGCTCGTCGCGGTCCGGCCCTCGGGCCCGAACCCGCTCCCGTGCGCCCGTCAGCCGTGGGCGGTGGACCCGGCCGCCCGCCGGGGCGGGGTGGGAGGCGGACGACGCCGGCTCGGCGGTGCGTCGACCCTGGTGGACCGTCGCGGTGAGCTCTTCGGCCGTCGGCTCCCCGCTGCAGCTCGCGCCGGACGGGTTTCCAGTGGTGAAGATCGCCTCGTCCGTGGATCGGAAGGCCCGGCCCCGGTCCGCCGAGTCCGCAACGAGCTCTCGACCGAAGCGGTCGGGCCCGAGCGCCTCAGCCGCGATCGGACACGGGCCGCCCGGGCCGTCATTGGTGCCGGCGCTGGCGGCCGGAACCTGTCGCGGGCCATCGGCGACGCCGCGTGACTTACGGGGTCGATCCTCACCTCGGTCGAAGCAGCGTGCGAGTGGCAATACCTCGAACGAACGGTCGCCCCTTTCGTGCAGGAGGCCCCGGATCCGCGTCCCGAGCAGCATGGCCATTCCCACCGCACCGGACGCACCGACGCCATTCCGTGAGCGTTGTCGCCGTCGCTCGCGGCGCGCTGGGACGGTCGTCTCGGCGATGGTCGGCCACCATCGGTGGGGCGTTGTAGCCGCCCCCACGGCTAGCCGCCGGCGGCGAGCGGGCATGCGGCATCGGTCTCCTCCTGGGTTGGGGCCGCTCGATCGGCCGGCGACGAGACGGATGGGCCGGGGCCGGCCGGAGAACGCGATCCGGGCCACCTTGGCCCGAATCGGACCGGTGGGTGAGGGGGGCGAGGGGGCGGACCGGGGCCGCTCGGCCCCGGTCCGCGGGAGGAGGGAAGGGGGTCGCGCCGTGGCTGGCGGCACGACTTCGGAGCGTCACCCAACCGAGGATGGCGGCGGGGCGGAGAGGATGGTCATCGATTCGGGGACTCCTGGGCCCCAGATGATGCGTGGGGCCGTCGCACCGCGGCACGGCGGCGATCGGCGCGACCGCGGCTTCGGCCGGCCCGAGAACCGGATCGGGGTGAGATCGCCGGCGTCGTCGCGCACGAACGCGGTGAGGAGCGGGAGCCCTTGGTCGTCGTACGCCGCCGGGTCCTCGCCGACCAGCGGCGGCGGCCCCGACGGACCGGGGACCGGCCGGCCGTCCTGGCCGCCCGGGAGGGTCGGCCCGCCGTCCGCCGCTCCGATCGAGACGATCGTCTCGGGGCCGGCATCGGTGGCGACGTTCACAGCATGCGCCGCACGGCGCGGCGCGGCATCGGCGGAAGTACGGGAAACGGCCGCGCCCCGAACGGGCCGCGGCGTAAGTACTTCCACCCAATGGCGGGTTGTTTGCGGCTAAGGGAGGCCGTTCCGGTGGGCCCAGGCGGCGGCGGCCGTGCGGGACGGCACGGAGAGCTTGGCCAGGATGCGGTAGACGTGGTGCTCGACCGTGCGCTCGCTCAGGCTCAGGCGCTCGGCGACCTCGCGGTTGGAGAGCCCCTCGGCGACCAAGCCCAGTACCTCCCGCTCGCGCGGGGTCAGACCGAGTTGGTCCGCCTGGTGGGGCACAGGAGCCATCGGCACCGGGCTCGGCCCCGGCGCGGAAAGGGCTATCGCCTCGGCCACCGCTGCCGGCAGGGGCAGCGCCGCCCCGTCGGCCCAGCAGGCCGCGAACGCGTCCTCGCCCAGAGCGACGCGGGCGGCGGCGAGGTCGCGTCCGTGGGCGGCTCGGAAGGCGGCCTCGCTCGGCAGCCCGCCGGCCTCCCGCATTACCGCCGCCGCCCCGAGGAGGCGGGCGGCGCGCTCCCCTTGGCCCCAGGCGACGGCCAAGCCGGCCACGCCGTCCAGCGCCAAGGCGATGATGCGGCGGTCGCCAACCTTGGTGAACGGGGCGAGCCCTTCGGCGAACAGCGCCACCGCCCGCGCCTCATCGCCCTGATCGCGGGCCGCGTATCCCAACCCAACGAGCGAGAAGCCGATCCCCCAGCGGTCGTCGATCGCGCGTTGCTCGACGAGCGCTTCTTCGAAGCGGGACGCGGCCAGCGGGAGCGCACCCTGGGCGTAGGCCGCGGCGCCCAGGAAGCTCAGGGCGATCCCCGCGCAGAAGGTGGCCAGCGCCGGGTCGTCCAGCCTCCGCGACCAGGCCAGCGCCTCGTCGAGCTGTGTGGCCGCGTGGACGAATTGGCGCCGATGCATCGCCACCAACCCGAGACCGAACCAAGCGGACCCGATACCTGCCGGATCACCAAGCGCTCGAGAAACGGCCAGGCTCTCGCCGAAGCAGGACTCGGCCCGGGCGACGTCGTCCTGGTGCACGGCGAGCAACCCGAGCCCGAACAGTGCGTCGCGCCGCAGCAGGGGCGAGGTTTCGCCGTCCCGCGCCAGCGCCCGCTCCAGCCAGGCCCGCCCCTCCTCGTACGGGCCGCGAAAGAGCCAGAAGAGCGAGAGGGAACGGGAGAGCCGCAGGAACGCCGTCGGTTGGGCCGAGCGCGCGAGCCGGTCCAGGGCCGCCCGCAGGTTGTCGTGGTCGGCCTCCAGACGATCGAGCCAGTCTGCCAGGTGCGGCCCGGTCAGCTTGCCTCTCAAAGCCCAGACGCTGCCAGCGGGTGCCGGCATCGTTAGCGGGGTCGACGGGCTCCCGTCGGCCGCTTCGGCGATCGCTTGGAAAAACGCCGCGTGTTGGCGGTGGATGCCTTCGCCCTCGTCGGACGCGGCGAGGCGCTCGCGGGCGTACTCGCGGACGGTCTCCAGCATGGCGTAGCGCGGCTCGGCGCTGGCTCCGGCGCCCGGTTGCACGACGCTCTGCTCGATCAGGGAGGTGATCCCCTCGAGCGCCGCCAACTCGGCCGCCACGGCCGACCCGTCGTCGGGCGGTTGGGCGGCAACGGCGGTTGCCGCGGCCAGGGTGAACCCGCCGGAGAACACGGAGAGCCGGCGGAACAGGGCCTGTTCCGCCGGCGTCAGCAGATCGTGGCTCCAGGCGATGGTGTCCCGCATGGTCTGCTGGCGCAGGGGCAGGTCGCGCACGCCGCCGCTGAGCAGCGGTAACCGCTGTTCCATGCGTTGCAGCAGCGCCGCCGGGGTCAAAGCCCTCATCCGCGCCGCGGCCAGCTCGATCGCCAACGGGAGGCCGTCGACCCGGTCGACGATCTCGGCGACCGCCGGCAGCGTCTCGGCGGTGAGCCGGAAGTCGGGCCTGACGGCCTGCGCGCGTTCGACGAAGAGCCGCACGGCGCCGGACACCCCGGCGTCCTCGGCCGAGGTCGACATGCCCAGGGACAGCGGGGCGACGGAGAACTCGCGCTCCCCGGAGAGCCGGAGGCCGATCCGGCTAGTGACCAGGAGCGTCACCCCGGGGCAGGCGCCCAGCAGGTCGCGCAGCCACGGCCCGGCGGCGACGACCCGCTCGAAGTTGTCCAGGACCAGCAGCAGGCGCCGGTCGGCCAGGACGTCGAGCAGGCGGTCGTGCAGCGACCGGTTGCCCATGTCGCGCAGCCCGAGCGCGCCCGCGACCGCGGCCAGGACGAGGTCGGGATTGTCGATCGGGGCCAGGTCGACGAAGGCGACGCCGTCGGCAAAGTCGGCCGCGACGTCGCGCGCGGCGGCGATGGCGAGGCGGGTCTTGCCGACGCCGCCGGGGCCGGTCAGGGTCAGCAGGCGAGCGCCCGGGTCGCGCAGCAGCGCGACGACGGCGGCAAGCTCCTGGTCGCGCGCGATCAGGCGCGTCAGCGGCACCGGGAGGCGCGCGGCGCGGCCGAACGCGAGCGGGGCAGCCGGCACGAACGGCCGGGAAGGAGCTTGGACACCCGGAGGCGGGTCAGCAGGCATGAGAAGTAACCCGGTCGCTCATGGTCGCGCGAAGGCGGTGGATCCCAGCGTGACGGAGTGGTACCGCACTGTCAACGACACGGGCGGCGCCAGACGGCGGGGCGGCGACGACTGCCGAGCCGGACATCGGACCTCGTCCCTCGGGTGTCCGCGGCCGTTGGCGTGCCCATCCCCCGGGAGGACGGGGGGAGGCGGGGCACCGTCGATGGCGCCGAAGCCACCCTCGGTCGCCACGGCTCCCCCTCGACTCTGACGAAGGGACGGCCAGTCAAGGAGGAGCTCGGCCAGCCGGGGGACCTCGCCCAGCACCTGCTCCAGGTTGTCCAGCACGAGACGGACTCGGCGGTCCCCCGGTGCCGTTGCCCGTTGGTCCCCGACGGCGTCGCCGTCCCCTGTCGAGACCGCCAGCGCCTGGGCGATGATCGGGCGGACGAGGCTAGCGTCACGTATCGGGGCAGGCCTGACGGACGCGACCGCGTCGGCGAACTGGTCGGCGGCCTTGGGAGGCAGCCGGATTTCGACGCGCTCGCGCAAATCCCTCGGGCAGGCCCGGCGACGCCGGCAGAACGCGAAAAGCGATCGCAGGATCTCGGGGGCGACGGGGGCGAGGGCGGTGTCGGCGGCGGCAACCGCTGTCGCTTGCCCGTCGGCTCTTCTGGCGGAGATTCCGGTCAGAACCGCCTTGGTGGCGCTCGGCTCGTCGACTCGAGCGATGACCTTAGCGAGCTCGGTCTGACTCGATCGGTCGTTCTTCGGTGGGGACCAAGTCCACCACCGAGACACCGATCGGTGCCTCAAGCCAGCCTAATCACGCCGGCCCAAGCCGTTTTGCGGTACGAACCGGGGTAGGTGACTGCGGAGCGGCAGGAACGCCCGCCGAAGCTGTGCGACCGGGACGCCGGTCTCACTGTTGCGAAACCAATGCCGGTGGCGAGGGCGCATGGGAGTCGAACCCACCGGCGCCGGGGTCGCCGACGCCCGCACGGTTTTGAAGTTCGGGTCTGCCACATCCATCTCGGTCTACTGCGGTCCATCGCCGCTTGGAATAAGGGATTGCTTCGCCATCCCGTCCACTGTCGGCCAGCGTCGTCCGCGGGATTTGGGGTAGGGATTGGGGTAAACACCGGTCTCGGCTGCGGGGATGGCACACACACTTGTACCCCCCCCGCGCGGGAGAGACCGGGACGAGGTGACCCCTGACGTCCAGATTCAAGGTTGGGATGGCGGAAGCGACGGGGGTCGCTCGAGCAATAGCGTCACGACCGTGCCTGGGTGGTGGTAGTCCAGACGCCCGATTACCACACGGTCGGGACATCTGGTCGCGCGCGGAACCAGAACCACCGTGCACCCCGGCTGACTGACGTAGAGCGGACTGCCATCCGGGGTCTCGCAGGGGCAAGGTCGCTACGCCAGCTAGCTTCCGACTTCGGCGTGAGCCACGAAACGATACGGACGCTTCTCCGTGCTAAATGAGGATCGGCGAACATTGATCTTGCCGTACGTAGCACCACGATCAGCCAGGCGAAGTTGTAGAGTTCCGATCCCATGTGCTGGCAAAGGATTCTTGGACCTGGTGAGAAGATGAAGCTTTACCGGATGGCCGCCAAGCAGACCCACTGACCGGAAGGTGCCCATCTGTGACCGAGACGCTCCTGCCCCGATGGACGACCCCGTCGTTCGAGCGGACATCCGGCCGCTATCCCTTGGGCCTCGAGGCAGTGGCGCTTGGTCAGTTGGACAGCGACCTCGCCTCGGGTCTGCCGGTAGTGGCTCGGCACCCGCGCTACTGGAGCATGTACGCCTGGATTATCCACCGCTTCTCCCAGAGCGAGAGCGCGAAGACCAACCGCGCCCTCGGGGCGTACCTGAAGCCGCGCGAGTCCGCCTTCGCCTGCGCCGCCTTCCTCCACCACCCGCCCCCGGAACCCGAGTTGTCGGACGTGATCGGCCGCAACACCTTCGTGCCACGCCTCCGTGATCGCTCTGGGGACCTGTTCCCAATCCCGCTCGACTACCTGGAGGCGCGGCTCGGCGGCTACGGGCAGGCCTACCGTGGGGCGATGGCCGACCTCGGCATCGTCGCCCTCGACGTCGCGACCCCTGCCGGCATGTGCGACCTCCCCTTCAGTGAGCTCGGGGTCGAGGTCGCCGAGGCATTCGGCGCCGCCATCGCCGATACGGAGTACGCCCGCCACTACGCCGACGACCCGCACCCCGAAGTGGTCCCGATCGAGGTGCTGCGCGAGCTCGGAGAGGCGAGCTGCTTCTGCCGCCTTGCGGGTCATGGCCCCGAGCGCTCACTCCTGACCCGCGTGCTCCTCGGCGAGGTCCAACGGCCGAACGCGTCGCACGCCAATCGGGCGGCAACGGTCAGGATGTTCCTAGACCTGGCCGACGCGACGGACGGCCATCCCCTCAACGAGCACCGCTTCCGGCAACTTCTTTACTTCGGAGCCGAGGGCCTCGACAACGGCACTTCGTGGCGTCCGAGGGACAGCGTCTCGACGATCCACAGGCGCTGGCAGCTCATCCAGGCCCGTGACTACCTCGCCCGATCCCTCAACGCCGTGCTGATCAACCTCACACGCTGGGGCATAGGCGAGGGTGGCCTGGTGCAGCCGGTCCCGCTCTCCGACTACGCCCGCCACATCGGCGACCTCACGCTCCCGCACGAGTTCGATATCGGGGGTTCCAGTCTCGCCGCGATCCCCCTCAGCCGGCTCGTCGCTGCGATCGACCGGATGGTAGCCGGGCACGGCTGGCCGCCGTCGCCCGACGCGCTGTCGGCCTCGGTCAACGAGATGGCGCTGTCCGAGAAGCTGAACGCGCTCACGTTGCCGGAGACCCCGACCACCGCGTTCCTGCTCGCCCTGCTGGTCCTGCGGCGACTGGAGCTCCTCGATGCACGCGAAGAGAACGACCCGGCTGTCAAGGCGATGCTGCGCTACGGGGGGCAGGAGCGGGTTGCCACCACGATGCTGTCCGCCTGGTTGCGGCGCGCAGTCGACCGGGACGAGACCGTGGCGGGCGCCCTCGTGGAGATGGCGCGCGCCTTCGTGATCAGCCAGCATTTACGCGTCGCGGGCGAGAAGCTCGCCTCTCCGCCATACCAGCACACGTTTCGCTTCATGGGCCACGGCGGCAGCCTCTCCTTCTTCGACCACGGCGACACGACCCTCGCGCCGGTCTCCATCCGGTTCGACTCGATCAACGCCGCGATCACCGGCCTTGGACTGATCGAGGGCTCTTTGGCCACCGAGCACCACGCGCCGACGACCGCGGGTCGGGACGTGCTCGGTGGCTGACCTGCGGCTGCACACCGCGCCCGAGACGCTCGACTTGAAGTCGGTCTTCGACCGGGCGCGATGGCGCCGGGTGGTGATCCTCACCTACTCGTTCGACCTCCCCTTCTTCGAGTCCCTGCTGCTCCCGGCGCTCCTGAAGGGTGGGGCGACCGAGGTGACGATCGCGGCAGACGCCGCCTGGCTCGACGAGCGGCTCGGAGGCTGGATCGACGCCGGTCTGGTCCGGGACGCCGGCCGACGGTATGCGCTGGTGGGCGTCCGCGTTCCCGGCACCTTCCACCCGAAGCTGATCCTCGGCGTCCACCCGGACGGGGGGACGGTCCTCGTCGGCAGCGGCAACATAAGCAGGTTCGGCATGGCCACCGGCGGCGAGCTGTTCCATGTCGAGGAGTGGACGGGAGATACGCCCGCCGACGCCGGCTGCCAGGCCTGGCAGACCAGCCGAGCGATCGCCTCCCGGCTGGATGTCGACGGGCTGTTCAGGACCAGGGTCGAGGCACTTCCGGATGAGGCCCCGGGGCTGGTGCGGCAGGCCCAGGGACGGCTCCTCCACAACCTCGACGAGCCTATCGTCGACCAGTTCATCCGCGTCCTCGACGGCGAGGAAGTGAAGGATCTGCTGGTATGGAGCCCGTTCTCCGACCGACGCCTGGTGGCGCTCGAGGCGGTCGTGGCGCGACTCCAGCCGAAGACCGTGAGAGTCGCGCTCCAACCGGGGATCAGCGGGTTCGACGGCCACCGCCTCGCCGTGCTCGCCGACCAGTCGACGGCCGTCGGGTGGCGGTTCCCGGCCATGCAGCCTGGTGGGGGCTCCTTCGCCAACCCGCTCCCGATGATCCACGCCAAGGGCATGCTGGCGCGCCTTGCGTCGGGCGAGGACGTGCTGCTCACGGGCTCGCCGAACCTTTCCCGCCCGGCGCTGCTCGCCACAGCCGCTGAGGCGAACCTGGAGCTTGCCGTCACAACGCGCGGCACCGGGATCGAGGCCTCGATCTTTGACCCCACCGGCCCGATCGCTCTCGGCCCGGACGTGGACCTGGGCGAGGTTCGCTGGCGGGCGGAGCCCGAGACGGCAACTTGGCCGGAGGCGCCCGTGATCACCTTGACGGGGGCCCGCTGGGACAGAGGCGCGCTCATGCTCACCGTGCGGGGAGCCGTACCCGACGGTGCGGTGGCGTCCCTCTCCTGGTCGGACCGGTCGCAAGCCCCGGCGACGGCGGCCATCATCCCATCTCCGTCGAACGCCGACCGAGTGACGGTGGACGCGAGCGACTTCCCGGCCGGGGCGGCGCCGCTGGCCGTGGCGATCGAGTGGGAGGGAGGTCGGGCGGGCCCCGTCGTGGTCTCGGACATCCGTCGCCTGGCCGAGGTGGGCGGTGGCGAGGCCAGGTCTGGCCAGACGCTGCCGGCCATCGACTACGGCGACGACACCGTGCTGACCGCGATCCTGGATGAGCTCGCGCAGATCACGGTCGCCTCGATGCACGACGTCGACCGGATGGCCCGGGGCCGGCCCTCGCCGTCCTACGAGGACGAAGCCGCCGAGGCGGAGGGCAAAGCGCCGCCCATCGACCTGAGCGCGATCGACTTCGACCGGATCGCGCAGCACCCCCGGCTCCAGGGCTACGCGGTTCTCGGTAACGCTTACGTCCCGAGCCGCCTCCACCTCCTCCTCGACGAGGTCGTCCAGCAGTTCGAGTGGCTGAAGGAGCGGCAGCGTCTCCGGGCCGTCATGCCGGTCGCGAGCGACGACGACGAGGCGGAGCCGGTCGACGTCGAGCCCGACGAGGTCCGGCCTCGCTGGTCGGTGCGCGCGCGGACGACCGTCCGATGGCGCAACCGGCTCAAGAGGTTCGTGGTCGGGGTTCGGGACCGTCGCTTCTGGGAGCTGACCACCCCCGGCGTGATGGCTCAGAACTACGTGCTCGTGATGGACCTGCTCCGCCGCCTCTGGGAGCGGGCCGCTGATCCCAACACAGCCATCCTGCCGCGTCAGGACATTACCAAGATCGGGCTCGATTACCTGGCCGGCTTCTGGGGGAACGACGAGTGGCCAGGCTACTGGCGATGGCTCCCGGAGGAGGAACGCCTCGTGGTCGCCGTCCACCTCGAGGAGCGGCACGGGGACGCGTCGACGCTCTGCCTGGCCGACCGGTTCCTCACCTTCGCGGGAGCGGAAGCCGCCGATGCGCCCTTCGTCGTCGCCGGCTTTGTCCAGGCCGCCGACGAGGTCGGGCTACTGACGGTCGCCGCGGAAGAGGGGGCGTTCATCTATCTCGACGACGTGGACCGCGTCGGCGGCTCGCTGTTGGCGTGGATCAAGGCGACGACGAACGCCTTCTCGTGGCCCCGCTTCTGTCGCCTCCTGCGGCAGCGCCACGGGCTTCGCAGTGCCAGCATCGACCGCACGAAGCGGAAGGTGAGCGGTAGCCCGATCGACGTGCTGGAGATCTCCGCTTCCGTTTCCATGGAGCGCCACCCCGAGCCGATGGCGGTGTTCAGCGAGTGGGCTGCAACCCTTCTCGCCCAGGATCCCGGCCGCGCTATGGTTCACCTCGTTTGGCAGGTGGACGGCGTGCGGGAGACGGACCTCCTGCTCTGGGATCGCGCTGACGGAGACTTGATCTGGCAGCGGACCCCCACAGGAGGGCGACCTCAGACGCTGATGACCAAGCCGGTAGTCACCCATTCCGACCTCGTGGCGACAGTACTTCCGGCTCGCGATGTCGACTCCAAGGAGCTGGCGAGCTAGTTCAGAAGAAGTGTCGTCCGTGCAGGGTTCGAGGCTGACCATGTCAATCTCTAACCGACCGCTTAAGTACTGCGAGGCAGAGAATTTCGGGACTTCAGTTATCCCTAACATCTTAAGTGCCACCGGTATAAACCGATCTATCTGATTCCCTAATATCGACTGACTTGCCTGCACCAGTTTCTTCTCGTTCGTTCTCGATCCGGACGAGCCGAGTAACCCGCGTGATGCCGTGCGACTCCAGCCCGCATGCCTGGAACCTAGTTGGTGGCTCGGACTCGCCGCCACGGAGGGACCGGCGGTGCGGCCACGTCCGCCCCCTCGGAGACGATCACTCGGACTGTGACCACCTGACTCGTCATCCCGGCCGGCACGGACTCCATCCTCGTCTCGAGCCGGCACGCTAGCTCGACTGCCCCTTCCCCAGCCGGGTCTCCGCCCCGGTCGCTACCACCGCCCGGGCGTAGGCCTGGGACCCCCGCCTTCTCCTTGGTTCGACCGCTCATGGACTTGTCGACATGTACCATCGGCGGCCTCCGGACCGTCTGGATCGACGCATCCCGGGCCTGATCCGACGCCGTGGATCCCTACTCTGGTACAACTCTCGTCCGCTTGCAAAGGCGGGGATCGCCGCGATGGTCGGGGCTCCTCATGTGGATCCATGGTGGCCCGCCAGTGCCGATCACGCTCGCCGAGATCGTCCCGCGCCTCAATGACCGCCCACCGGTCCCCATGCCGGACGTCACCCGCCTCGTGGCGTCGTTGGTTGGTGACGTCTCCGGCACGATCCGGCGCACGATCCGGGCGATGGCCCCGACCAGCGCCACGGACTTCCTGGAGGCCTGGTTCCCCTGGACGCGCGACCAGCGCCTGGCGATGGATCGGAGCGTCGCGGAGGACGAGCGGATGGCGGCCGTCGGCCCTCGAGCTCACGTCGGCGAAAGTCGCGAGGTTCCCTCCTGGCCGTGGGGGACGACGTCGTCGAAGGGGGGCCTCGCCGTGGGGGAGGATGTCGACACTGGCGCACTCGGAATTGGCGAAGGGGCCGGAATGTGGACCCGGGGGATGGGAAGTACAGCGACATGCGCCAATGAGGGAGCCTGTTTCGGAGGCGTGGATCCTTGCGCCAACCCGCGGCGTCGCTCCTTACGATCCTTCAGCGATCACCGATAGGATAACGGTGCCCTCGATCACCACAGGATCCCCCGTCACGAAGTCGCTGACCTCTTCCGCGACGAACCCCGCCGCCCGCCGCGTCGATTCGTCGGCGCCTGATTCATCAGCGAAGATCGTCACGCCGAACTGGTTACGGTTCTCGTCATTCGCCACCACTAGGTAGGCGACGAACCCCGGAATCGACTGTACCAGAGGAACGAATCCGTCCTGCACCACCTCCAGCAACTCGGCGCCGGAGCGATCGGGCTTCAGCGAGCGCGACCGCATCACGAAATAGTCGCCCTCGAGTCCACCACCTGCCACCGGAGTCGTCGCACTGCCGTCGACCGGCGTCGCCGTTGAACCTCGAGCAACCGGTGTCGCCGCGCCATCGCGGTCCGCGAACCGGCCCGCCGCAACGCCGATCGGGCCCTCTACGATGAATGGATCACCCTCGAAGAAGGCGTATCCGTTGTCCTGCAGCCACGTACCGGCCCGCTTGGTCGACTCGTCGGTGCCCGCTTTGTCCGCGAACACCGTTACGAACGCCGTTTGGTTCGAGGATTTGTCGGCGACGCCCAGGTAGGCGACGAAGCCCGGAACCGTTCGCAACAGCGGTACGTACCCGTCCCGGATCGTGTCGAACACCTCCGCCGCCGAGTGGTCGTCCGCCAACGTTCGCGACCGCACCACGATGTAGCGCCCCACCATCCCCCTTGCGGTCTCGTCCAGCGCCGCCGCCACCGCGGACCCCGTCCCGCGATCGAACCCCACGCGGCCGATCGCCGCTACCGCGAGTCCCCCACCGGCCCTCACGAGGTCCCTTCGATTCAAGTCCCGGAAGCGCATCCCCTACTCCTTGCCCGATCATGCTGCGTGGCTTCGTTCGGCGGGGGCACGATCGCCCGTCGTCGTCTGCTTCGGTGCGTGCGGTCGTTCCGCCTACGATGCGGCAGCCCTGCCAGCGGCGAGTGTCATTCGATCGCCCAGGCCGGTGTATGAGGAGCCGTCGAGGACGTTCCCGCTCGCATCCTGGGTTTCCGCCGTACCCGTTGCGGTGAAGTGGTTGCCCGTCCCGTCGAACTCGAGCGCAATCCGCCAGAGCGTGACGGGAGTCGCTTCGTACAGATCTGCCGGGACGGCGACCGGCGTCTGCGCAAAGAGGTCGGTCAGCGAGATCAGCTCGTTGGTGACGATGACGAGGTCGGCTGTTCGGTCCCCGGTTGCGCGCCACTCCCCGACGCTGACGAGGCGACCGTACCAAGCGTCGGCGTAGGTTCCGGCCCCCGTCATGATGGCGTACGAGTTGTCGGCGTTGGGTTCGCCGGGATAGTTCGTCCACTGCCACAGCCCGGCAGCCGGATGGCTGGACCGGGCAGCGGGGGTGCCTTCCTGAGCGGAGGCGGCGCTGACGCCGCCGGCCAGGGCCACACCAAGCGCTCCGACGCCGACTCCCAAGAGGGCAGCGCGACGCGAGACACCTTGACCGACGTTCGATACCATGGCCGGATTGCTCCTTCTGATGATGCTGATGCACGGTGGCGGCGACACGTACCACTGCCCTCAACCGGTATGCGGCCAGCATCGGGAGGGATCGAACTGGGGTTACGTCGTAGACTCCTTGCCCCCTACGTTATTTCCGAGTCCTCCTAGGCCTGGCAGACGACGCGGTGTCGCCGGATCGGCCCGCACCTCCACGATCGGCTCCACCGCGACCGCCATCAACACCGGGATGGCGGCCTCCCACGTGCTCCCTCGCCGGCAAGCGGCGGCACCCCGGGCTGGGTAAGGGTGCCGCGGCCGATCAACTCGGTGAACGCGGGTGCATCGGGCACTCCTCGCTGGGTTCACGACCGCCGGTCTGGGGCGGCGGGTCGGCTACGCAGCCGGGGTCGCCACCGTCGGCGGATCGGCGTCGGCCAGCTCGTCGTCGACGATGATGCCGAGCTGGCGGAATAGGGTCAGGAAGTCCATCGTCACCCAGTTCTCCTGGAGTTCCCCGCACTCGACACGATAGACGATGGTGGCCCCCCACTCGGCGTACCGATCCGTGGCGGGCGCCCCGTACTGGGGAAGCGGCCCGCGCTGGGTGCCGGTCCAGGTCGAGCGGACCGCGACCCGGTCGCCGTCGGCGAACAGGTCGTCGACGGTGATGTGCAGGTCGGGGAAGGCGTCGAGCCAGGCCTGGACGCGGCGGACGTCGTCGTCGTTGCCGGGTTCGTTCTCGTGGGGGTTGGCCGCGTTGG